>NZ_JACOOJ010000006.1 GCF_014287585.1 Parabacteroides hominis
CAGTTCTCTTTTATTTTTTACTTATTTCTGTAGGATTACTTCCCGAAGAGAGACAATTGAGAAGACCAAAGATGTTTTAAAAATAAAAATGGATAATAAACGGGCGGCATAACAAAAAAAGAAGGCATCCTTTTCAGACACCTTCTTTTGGTTGTGGGCAGTGATGGATTCGAACCACCGAAGGCGAAAGCCAGCTGAGTTACAGTCAGCCCCATTTGGCCACTCTGGTAACTGCCCCCATTTTGAATTTTACAATTCTTTTGAGCCTCTTGTCGGATTCGAACCAACGACCCCGAGATTACAAATCACGTGCTCTGGCCAACTGAGCTAAAGAGGCATTCATTTTTTGTCAGTGTCAATCTCTCTCGATTGCGGGTGCAAAGGTACGTATTATTTTTAATTATGCAATAGTTCGGCAACATAATGTGTAATATTTTTTCAAAAAAAACTCTCCGAATTCTGTTTGGGACTCGGAGAGGACTTCTTTTTTACGTTGGGATATTGTCATTATTTCTTCAAAAGTACCTCATCTATAGCTTTTTTGAAGTCGGCCTTTCCCATTGCGCCTTTTGCCATCTGCGGTTGCCCTTTCATCGGACAGAAAAGGAGGGAAGGAATGCTTCTGATACCGAAAGAGGCGGCCAATCCTTCTTCTTTTTCCGTATCTACCTTATAGATGTCGATTTTCCCGGCATATTCTTCTGCTAATTCTTCCAGGATAGGAGCGACCATCTTGCAAGGACCGCACCAGGTTGCATAGAAATCCACGATACAAGGTTTGTCGCCTTCATATACCCATTTGTCAGGGCTGGCTTCGTAGTTCGCTACTTTTTTCAGAAATTCCGCTTTTGTCAATTCTTGTACTTTCATGTTTATTCTCCTTATTAATTGAGGTTTATATTCTGTTTATTAATTATATAACAAAGTTACGCTATTTATTCCGTTCCGTTATTGGATATTTTTCCCTTTTAATTGTCAATATTACTATATATGTTGGATGCCAGTCATATTGCAAATAAAAAAGCCGTCCGGTGCGTTGCCGGGCGGCTTTTATCTGGGTTTAGAGAACCTTAATATTAATATCTTTTGCTAACGGCATCCCAATCAACAATTTTCCACAGGGCATTCAGATGATCGGGACGGCGATTCCGGTAATCGAGGTAGTAGGCATGTTCCCACACGTCGAATCCCAGGATCGGCTTCAATCCGTGAGCAACCGGGTTGCTACCGTTAGCTTCTTTGGTAATTGAAAGTTTTCCGTCTTTGTCTTTAGCCAGCCATACCCAGCCTGAGCCGAATAAGCCTGTTCCGGCGGCTACGAATTCTTTCTGGAAGTTTTCGAACGATCCCCAAGTCTCGTCGATCGCTTTGGAGAGGGCGCCGGTCGGTCTGCCGCCGCCATACGGGGAGAACTGTGTGAAATACAGATTATGATTAAGCGTCTGTCCGGCATTGTTAAAAATAGCACCGTCGGATTCTGCCACGATCTGTTCCAGAGTCGCGTTTTCGAACTTGGTTCCCTGAATCAGGTTGTTCAGGTTATTTACATAAGTCTGTAAATGTTTACCATGATGAAACTCGATCGTTTCTTTACTTATAACCGGTTCCAGCGCGTTGGCTGCATAGGGTAACTGGATTAATTCAAATTTCATAACTTTTTCTTTTTTATCTGTTATTTGACTATTATTACTATTATTTGTTATCAACAATAATAAACTGAGACATAATGTAAGCATGATCAATCTGTTTTATGTTGTTTCTATTATTCTAACATTCCCTGTTTGAAATTTGTTCATTGAATGAAATGTATATTATTTATTGCGGGATAGACTTTTTCAATGAGCAGAATGTACTATCTTCGCCAACCAAATTAAAATAAACACAATAATGACAAAAATTCAGGAAACTCTGGCTGCGTTGCCAGAAGAAAAGAAAGCGTTGTTTGTCCCGGTTTTCGGAGATGTGGACAAGTTTTATACAGCCGTTTACCTGATTGCCCGCAACGAGCATGTGACGGAGCAGGAAAAGCCGGAGCGTTACGAAGACCGTCTGCAGGTGATCCGCCAGATCCGCAGCAAGGTGGAGAAGTTGGTGAGTTCTTTCGGGTTGGACGGTTCGGAGATCGTGGCGGATATCGCCAGCGATTATTTTGAAGATTACGTGAATTATAAGGAACCGGACATCCGGATGACGAATGAGGAGTTTATCGGTATTGTCCAAAAGATCGCGCAAGCGTGAATAAGGAAACGTTCTAAAAAGAGGTATGTCAAAAAGAGAGAGGAATCAATCCCTTGCCGGGGAAATTAATCCCCCGGCAAAAGAGAGAGAAGTATTTTGACATATCCCTTTTTTGCATATTATTTCAAACGGCTTTCCAGCAGTTTCATATAGTAGCCGCCGACGACCGAACGGGCCTGGAATCCGCGTTGCGTTCCGTCGGAGGTATAGTGCCAGTCGCTCAACGGGACGCGTGAGGTCGTTTCGTCGGCATATTTCCAGACCGGGAGCATAAACGTTTCGAAATCGGCCGCATTGCCAGTCAGGCAGGCGCTCCACAGAATCCAGTCGGATTTGGTATAATCTTCGCGGTTGTCCAGCGGCAGGCCGTATTTGTTTTGTTTGGTCTTGTAATAAGCAGTTTCCGTTCCGGCTATTTCCGCAGGGAAAATATTCAGTCCTAACAGGCGGTCCCAAACTAAGTTATACTTCTGGCTCCATGTGCCGGACTTGTCGAAGGTCAGTTTGTAGTGATCCCCGTCTTTTGCCATCGATATCCATTTGTCGGCCATTTCACGGGCTGTCGCCAGGTAGGAATCCGCTATCTCCTTCTTTCCCAACATCCCGGCCATCTTGCCGTAGCCGGCTATACCCATGATCGCCTTGATGGAGAGGTTGGTGTTGTGGGCGAAGTGGCCGGCGAAATCGTCCGTGCATAACTGGTTGTCCGGGTCAAGACCTTCTTTCTTCAGATAATCGGCCCAGGTTGTCAACACATCCCAATGTTTGGCTGCATAATCCGCATTTCCTTCGATTGTCGCGATGGCTGTTGCGAGGATCAGCATATTGCCGGATTCTTCGACCGGCATGTCGCCGCCGTAGGTCTGTCCGTTAGCCTGCGGATAAGTGCCGACATCGTGTGCCGGGAACGGCTTGTTCCATTTGCCGCTTTCGCTGTAGTAGAAGATCGGGTTCATCATGCCCTTCAATAGTTCGGGGTTATAGCATAAGAACAGCGGCGCCGAAGGGTAGGTGATATCGACCGTCCCGATCGAACCGTTGCTGAAATTCTCTTTCGACAGGAATAGCAGGTTGCCTTCCTTGTCTGTCACTAACTTATGGGCGGAAATGGCCTGGCGATAGGCCAGGGCGCACAGTTCGGCATATTTTTGTCCGCCGGCAGCCGCCGTTTCCTGCATCAGGCGTCCGTCGAAGTCCGCACACCGTTTCATCATTCCGGCATACTCTTTCTGACCTTTGGCGAAGGCATCGAAAATGTCCGTCTGTCCGTCGTGCTTCCAGTATGCCATTCGGTTGTCATTGAAATACTGGATCGCATACAAATCGTCATATCCGATCAACAAGTGTCCTGACACGGTCTTTTCGTTGACCTTGCCTAAGTTGTCGGAGTAGGCGAGGACCGTCATCTGTTTTTCCATATCCGGAGACACATTCTCTGCCTTGCCGGACAGTTTGCCGTCGGACATGAATGCTTTTTTGGCAGCATAATATTCGTCTATGGCAACTGTCACATCCGGGGATTGTACGGCTGAAAGATAGAAATAGCCCCAGTCGATGCGAAGGTCGTCTCCCTTCTTGCCTAAAACTTCCTGGTCGACAGATCCGGTCTTCAGATAGACATACCCGTCTTTTTCGATCTTTTCGAAGGTGACAGGCTGGTCTGTCGTGTTGACGGCCCATTGCGGAGTCGCTTCGAGGTATAACTGGACATCATGTGCCCGGCCATCCAACGAACGGGCCTGATACGTAATATAATTGTACGGGGCGGTCATGGCCTCCAAGTCATCCATCAGCATCGGGGCCGTGAAGATCAGATCCAGTTCGACAGGGCCGCATTCGAACGTATAATATGTTTGTGTCGGCATGACGGTGGCCGACTTCTGGACCGCTTTGTTGTCAAACGTATCTCCCCGTTTTACCTTCTTCATGATTCCCATGTCCACGTATGCGCCCCCGCCGTTGTTGCGGCAATGGGCGGCCAGGATGTTCCCTGCAGGTTTGAGCGTGTTTGCCACTTCTTGCGGAATTTCCTTCAGCAGGTCGTAATCCAGCCCGTTGCCGGTCACTGCAACCTGTTGTCCGTTGATGTACAGTTCGATATTGTCGTCGTGCGAATATTGCAGGAACAGATCTTCCTTATCCGTCCCTTCCGGCCAGTCGAACGAGCGGCGTACCCAGATGTCGCCGTCCTGCCAGGGAGTGGAGCGATACGGATTGTCGTCCGTCCCGAATGCCGCCTTTCCGGTTTTCCAGCCTTTTGCCTCGTAATCGACAGCGGTCCATTCTCCTTCCGGCTGGCCGAATGTGTAAGTCGCTTCCCATAAGCCGGAAGCCGCCGTGCCGATAACCGGCGTTACTTCGACTTTGTCCGTTCCCATGAACCGGTATGAAACGCCGTCGACGCGCAGGCTTCCCAACAGCGGGAAGTTACGGGCGGTCCAGTGGCGCACGCTTTCTTCGTTCAGGCGGTCGGCAAACGACCAGGCACTGGTGTACGGGTCGATCGTTACCAGTGGTGTGGCGGGAGCCCGTAGCTCGTTTTTTGCTGCGGGAGCATATACTTCGTTTGCGGTGCGCGTGTTCGATGAACAGGCACTCAACAATACGGCCGTACAAGCTGATAGCAGCATGATTTGTCTTTTCATTTTGTCTTCTTATTATTGTTGTTGATTCTGAATAATTCCCCTTTCGGTCGCCCGAAGTTAAAGAGAAAAAACGACAGTCGGAAGCTATAAGGCTTTGCTGCCGGCATATTGCAAGATTATTGAAAACAATTGCATGATTTTTGAAATATCAAAATGTCATTACCACCCCATGTAAATCGGATTAGTACCCCATATATTCGCAATAGTATTGCGGGTAATATTTTTTAACGTTTCTATTTGGGAATGGTAATGCCTGTTTTGCTAACGAAATGACATCCGGTTTGTTTTTAATGGGATTGAAATAAGATTGAAATAACTTTTTTTGTGCTTTTGCTGCATGTCTATCTGGTGGATAACGCCTACATTTGCCGATTGCAGCAGTGCTGTGGTAAAAAGGGATAAGAATAGTTGATAAAATTGGCTTTTTAGGCAAAAATCGATGAAGTACTTTACTAATATTTTGCGTTGGATATCTTCACAAGAGCACTTATATTTCTTGTTCGGCTTGTTGTTTATCATCCCGAACTGTGTTTTTCTGTTCACGGAGCCTCTTCCTGTTTCGGTAGGTCTTGCATCTATCATCATGCCGTTGGCGTTCTGGATGGGAGTTTTGTTGCTGGCGCGTAAACCCGGAGTGGTGGTCTGGTGTTTGTTGCCGAAAATCATACTGGACGGAGGCCAGTTGGTCCTGTTGTACCTTTTCGGCGAGTCGGTGATAGCGGTGGATATGTTCCTGAACCTGACAAGTTCGAATGCTTCCGAGGCAAGCGAATTGTTAGGAAACATCTTTCTTGTCATCATTTGCGTCTTTATCTTCTATACGCTTCCTGCCCTGTGGCTGGCTACGCGTTCGATCCGGATGAAAGACGGGCTGACCGGCCTGTTCCGTAAGAAATGGGCGTTCAGAAGCCTGGGCCTGTTTGTAGTGGGAGTGCTTCTCTGTTTCCTGCCCTCTTTGCAAAAACATCGTTTCTCGCTTAAAAACGATGTCTATCCGGTCAATGCGCTTTATAATCTTTATTTCGCGATTACCAAATCGAATAAGAATGCCAACTATTCCGTTTCTTCCGCCGATTTCAAGTTCAACTCGGTCCGGACGGGACAGGCGGACGGCAAACGGGAGATTTACGTGCTTGTGGTGGGAGAAACTTCGCGGGCAATGGAATGGAGCCTGTACGGATATGAACGCAATACGACTCCGCGGATGAAAGGGCTCGACGGGCTGGTCCATTTTACGGATGTCGTGACGCAATCCAACAATACGCACAAAAGCGTTCCGATCATCCTGTCTGCCGCCAGCGCGGAAAACTATGGCGTGATTTACGACGAAAAAAGCATCGTCACCGCTTTCAAGGAAGCCGGTTTCCGTACGCTCGTCATCGCCAACCAGAAACTTACCACTTCGATGATCGGAGCTTTTTACCGGGAGGCCGATACGTTTATCGATATGAGCACGTTCAACACCGGATCGTATCTGACTTCGTTGCACGATGCCGCCCTTTTGCCGTATTTGGAAAAGGAACTGGACAAATCGGACGATGATATGTTTGTCGTCCTCCACACATACGGGTCGCATTTCAATTATCATGAGCGTTATCCGGCCGAGTTCCGGATTCATACGCCGGATAAGGCCGAAGGCATCCGGGTATCTTATAAGAAGGAACTGCGCAATGCCTACGACAATTCGATCCATTATACGGATTATGTGTTGGGAGAAATCGTCGACATGCTGAAAAAGAAGAATGTTTGTTCGTCGATGCTTTACCTGAGCGATCACGGAGAAGATATTTTCGATGATTCGCGCGCCCGCTACCTGCATGCTTCGCCTATACCGACTTACTATCAGCTCCATATCCCGTACATCATCTGGTTCTCGGACGATTACCGGGAGGCTTTTCCGGAGAAATACCGGACGGCGATGTCTCACGGCGCTTATCCGGTCAGCACGAACAGCGTGTTCCATACGGTATTGGACATTGCCGGTGTCCGGACTTCGGTGTCCGATTCCACACTGGCTCTGACCAACCCGGCTTTTGCCGTGCGCGACCGTATGTTCCTCGGAGATCACGACGAACCGGTCCCGTTCTGGAAGGTCGGGCTCAAGAAAGCGGATTTCATTATGTTGGACAAATGGAAAATGGCCTATAAGAAAGACTGATGAGCGCACAGAACGGGCATATTACAAGTAAAGTCATATTGGGATACTTGTTATTGATCCTGATAGCCGTATGTGCGGTCGTTTACATCTATAACATCATCGAACGGTTTGCCGTCGAAGACGACCCGAACAACAAATCGCGCGAGAAAGTCTATCTCGTGACCAATACCTTGTCTTTGTTGTATGAAAGCGAGGCGCTTGGGCAAGTGATCGGACGTCCGCAAGGAGAGATCAACCATTTCAACCGTACGCTGAACAAGGCTTTGCAGAATATGGATTCCCTGCGTTCGCTGGTATCGAATCCGGCGTTATATCCCAAGATCGACACGATCGACATGCTGATCGAACAGAAGCGCCGGAACACGCGCCGCCTGCTGGAAACCTGGCGAGAGACGAACGCGGAACATCTGTATGCACAAAATATCGAGAAGGTGATCGCCCGGCAGGATACGATGATCAGGCAAGTCGAAATACAGGAGCGCGTGATCGTCCATCAGGATTCCGTAAAGACTCCCCAGGATCATAAGCCCCGCGGTTTTTTCCGCCGCCTTGCCGATGTGTTTTCCCCGCCCAAAGCAGATTCCGCCGTTGTTGTAAATACGACCCGGCAGATCGTGACCGACACGCTGGTCAACACCTTTAACCCGGCAGATACGATCGTGACGGTTCTGAAAAACCTGCAGGACAGCGTGGCCGACCAGCGCAAACTGCTTGTCGACCAGCTCTTGGAACGTGCCGCCAACCTGCGCTATGATAACAGCATCATCACGAGCCGGATCAACCAGATGCTGCGGGCCATAGAAGAAGAAGAGATGAACGCGTCGATGGAGCGTGTCGTGAAGAAGCAGGAGGTGTTGCGCGAAACCTCTTATCTCATTGCCGGCATAGCCGTCCTGTCGCTGATTATCGTGATCGTCTTTATCATCCTGATCACACGCGATATCTCCAGGAGCCAGTATTACCGGCAGCAATTGGAGAAAGCCAAGCAGTATGCCGAAGACCTGCTCCATAGCCGGGAGAAGCTGATGCTGACGATCAGCCACGACATCCGGGCGCCGCTCTCGTCCATAATCGGTTATATCGAACTGCTGCTGCGCCGCCATCCGGACGAAAGGCAACGGTATTACTTGGGGAACATGACCGGATCGGCCGACCATATCCTTTCGCTGGTGAACGGCTTGCTCGATTTCCACCGGTTGGAATCGGGGCAGATGGAGATACAGGACGTGCCTTTCAGCGTGCCTGCGCTTTTTAACGAAATATACGGGAGCTTCCGTCCGATAGCCGAGGCGAAAGGACTGGCTTTTGTCCTGAATATGAAGGAGGAAGGAATGAACCGCATTTATTCCGGTGATCCGATACGCCTCCGCCAGGTAGTCAGTAATTTGCTCTCCAACGCGATCAAGTTCACGCATGAAGGGCGCGTCGTTCTTGTCGTTAAATTGTCGACGGAGAATCATGGACATTTGACGATCACCGTCAGCGATTCCGGCACGGGAATCCCGGAAGAAGAGCAGGAGAAGATTTTCGGCGAGTTCGCCCGTTTGTCGGGAACCGAAAAGGAAGAAGGTTTCGGCCTCGGACTTTCCATCACCCGCAAGCTGATCGAACTGATGGGAGGGACATTGTCGCTAAAGAGCGTTCCGGGAAAAGGAAGTGATTTTACGATTGTCATGCCGTTGCAGGAATCGGAAGTGCAGACATTGCCTGCCGCACCTGTCGCAGAGGAAGATGAAACGGAAACCGGGAGCTTCGGAGGACGCGAAATCTATTGTTTGCTGGTCGACGACGATCCGTTGCAGTTGGCGCTGACGGAAGAGTTTTTGAAACGGAACCATGTGGAGGTCGCCAGTTGTTCGAATCCGTTTGCCGTGGTCGATATTTTGCGTAATAGTTCTTTCGATGCGATCATAACCGATATACAGATGCCGGGGATGGATGGCTATGGCCTGCTCAACGTCATTCGTTCGTCGGGTGTCCCCGGAACAGACACCGTGCCCGTCATCGCGCTCTCGGCCAGTGTGGAAAACGAACATACCCACTACTTGGAAGTCGGTTTCACCGGATTCCTGAACAAGCCTTTCACGGCTAAGCAGTTGATCGCCTTGTTGAACAACCTGTTGCAGGCCGATATACAAGCCGAGGTGTCGCCTGAATTCGATTTTGATTCGCTCACAGCTTTTGCCGGCGAAGACAAGGAAGCCTCCGCATCCATTATCCGGACTTTTGCCGAGGAGACGAACAAGAGCATTTCATTGCTGCAACAAGCCTTGGAAAAGACCGAACGTGGTTCGGCAGCCAAAATCTCCCATAAGCTGATCCCTCTTTTCACCATGTTAGGAGCTTCCGACTTGGTAGCCCAGCTGAGAATCCTCGAAAAGAATGATGGAGCGTTGACAGACGGCGGTTGGGAACGGCTTCTATCCGATGTGATCCGGCAGGCAACCGTTGTCGTCGATCAGGCTGTGGAACGGTATCTGTAGAAAAATTCCCCACATGTGTCCACAATTCCCCATTTGTGATGCGGTAATAATCAGCCTTTGTAAAACATTCTGGATGGCTTATCTGTTAAAATAGAATAGCTTACAAAAAAGTATCGTGTTCCGGGCTAAGTTTGGCACGATATTCGCTTCTTATCTGACAAGAAGCGTAAGTGGACGTTTCTACATTTAAACCGTTTTAAAGTTACTATGTTCGAGTATCTATTTTAAGTCTGCAAACAAAAAGAGCGCCTAAAAGGGTGCTTTTTTTGTTTTATATGACTTCTTTGCCTACTTTTGCCCCCGTAAATCATAAATCATAAATTAAAAATCATAAATTCTTACTCATGGAGCACGGACTTTTGGCTAAGTCGCCTCGTATCGAGGTGGTGGATGCACTACGCGGTTTTGCCGTTATGGCTATTATGTTACTGCATAACATCGAACATTTTAATTTTTATGACTTCCCGGCAGCCTCTTCGGCTTTTATGCAGGCGATGGACAAAGGAATATGGGAAACCTTGTTTTTCCTTTTTTCCGGGAAGGCGTACGCGATCTTTTCACTGTTGTTCGGTTTTAGTTTTTTTATCCAGTATAACAACCAGGCGAAAAAAGGCAAAGACTTCCGGCTGCGTTTCCTGTGGCGGCTTTTCCTCCTGTTCATTATCGGTTGTTTCAACGGGGCGTTTTTTCCCGGCGACATATTAGTCCTTTATTCCATAATCGGTGTTGTGCTTGTACTGGTTTGCAAATGGAGTGACCGTGCAGTCCTGATTGCCGCCATTATCCTGATGCTCCAGCCGCTCGAACTCGGCAAATTCTTCTATGCGATGATGAATCCCGACTATGTGCCGGCAGCCGGCGTATGGCGCATTCACAGCCAACGCATGTACCCGTTCCTCTCGCAGCCGGATTTCTGGGCGATGGTCAAGTCCAACCTTTGGGACGGCCAGTTGTTCAGCTTGTTGTGGGCGTGGGGCTACGGACGTTTCTTCCAGACGGCCTCTTTGTTCCTGTTCGGTATGCTGATCGGGCGCAGGCAGTTGTTTGTCAACCTTTCCGAACACCGCGTGTTCTGGATGCGGACGTTGGTTATCGGTGCGATCTGCTTTGTCCCGTTGTATTTCATTACGGCTTCGCTTCCGGATCTGATCCCCAATAAGGCGATGCTGACTCCGATGAACACGGTTGTTTCTTCTTTCCGCAATTTCTCTTTCATGTGCGTGTTAGTTGCTTGTTTCGTCTTCCTGTGGCAACAAGTTTCGACCCATAAGGTATTGCACGGCCTGGTTCCGTATGGAAAGATGAGCTTGACTAACTATCTGACACAGTCCATTATAGGATCGTTCGTCTATTTCGGCTACGGTTTGTCGCTCTACAATGTTTTAGGAACGACAGCCAGTTTCGGTGTGGGTGTCCTCTTATTCATCCTCCAGTTGGGTTTCTGCCATTGGTGGTTGAAGAAATTCAAGCAAGGCCCGTTCGAAGGGGCGTGGCGCAGGGCGACGTGGATTTTTAATAATTAAAAATTAGTGCGGCGGTTTTTCAAATTGTCAATTGTCCATTGTTAATTATCAATTCTTAGTTATCTTTGTGTACGAAACAAAAAAGAATAATATGCCGTCTATTCTGATTTTAGAAGATGATATAACATTTTCGTTGATGCTGAAAACCTGGCTTGGAAGGAAAGGCTTCGAAGTCAGTTCGGTATCATCGGTTTCGGATGCACGAAGCCGGATAGAGGATGCCTCTTTCGATCTGATCCTGTCTGATTTGCGTTTGCCGGACGGGGATGGGATCGATCTGTTGAAATGGATAAAAGAAAATAATTTTGCAATCCCCCTGATTATGATGACCAGCTATGCGGAGATACAAACCGCCGTGCAAGCAATCAAATTAGGGGCGTCCGATTATATCGCCAAACCGTTGAACCCGGAAGAGCTTTTAGGCAAAATCAGGGATGTGATCAAGGCGGAAGTAGAACCGGCTGCTCCGATGGCGGGACCGGAACGGCCTCTGCGTTCTGCGAAACGTCCCGAACCGTCGGGAGGAACGCATAGCCGGTATGTGGAGGGGCAGAGCCAGCCTGCCCGCCAGCTCTACGAGCATGTGCGCCTGGTCGCTCCGACAGATATGTCCGTATTGATTACCGGTTCGAGCGGTACGGGAAAAGAGTATGTCGCCCGTCGTATTCACGAACAGAGCAACCGCAGGAAAGCCCCTTTTATTGCTGTTGACTGCGGGGCTATCCCGAAAGACCTGGCGGCATCCGAGTTTTTCGGGCATGTGAAAGGTTCGTTTACCGGAGCTATCGACAATAAAGAAGGCGCTTTTGTCGCTGCCCAGGGCGGGACGATCTTTCTGGACGAGATCGGCAACCTGTCGTACGAGGTGCAGGTGCAGCTTCTACGTGCTTTGCAGGAGCGGAAAGTCAAACCGGTCGGCAGCAACCAGGAGATCGCGATCAACGTCCGTCTTATCTCCGCGACAAACGAGAACCTGCGTACTGCTATCGATAAGGGTGATTTCCGTGAAGATTTGTATCATCGTATCAACGAGTTTACCGTCCGCATCCCCGACTTGAAAGAGCGGAAAGAGGATCTTTTGTTGTTTGCCGACAATTTCCTGGACCAGGCCAATATGGAATTGCAAAAAGATATTATCGGTTTTGATAATGAAGTGATCCGGATTTTCCAGTCTTATTCGTGGCCGGGCAACCTGCGCCAGATGAAGAACGCCATCAAGTATGCCACCCTGTTGGCGACCGGCCGCTATATCACCCGCAAGGAACTCCCGGAAGAACTGACTGCCAGCCCGGTTTCCGCTCCGGCCAACATCCAGTTGAAAAACGAATCGCACGAATGCGAAATGATCAAGCGTGCCCTGCAAGAAGCCGGTAATAACAAGACCAAAGCCGCCCAGTTGTTGGGGATCGACCGCAAAACGCTTTATAATAAGTTGAAAGCTTACCGGATTGAGGAATAAATCCTCGGTATGAAACCAAAGACAGATGGAGTTGTAGATGTAGTGGATCTTATGGAAATATATTCTTTGAATATTTTATCGCTTTCTATCGTTTGTATTTGAAAAATATATATATTTGTGGCAATCTATACACTTAACTTAAAGTGTAGGTTTTAATTTATAACAATATGCTCGTTAAATCTTATAGACGATTATTCAATTGCCTGATTTCTTAATGGCGATTCCTTTCTTCGCTTTTACCGTTTCTTGGTAGGAGTTCATTCGGTTTGTACTGGTATCTGAATTCGTCGGCCTATGCCGATGCTTTTATCTCTGTATCATCCTATCTGGGATTTATCAGATTAAAAATAACTTGAATAAAAAATAGCCTTTTATAAATATGACTACAATCACAGCTCAGCGTGCACCGCAGAGTGCATCCAATTTTGCCCCAGCAGTAGAGGCAAATGCTTATGGAATGAATGACCGGATCAAACGTCTTCGCCAGGAAACGTTCGATGCCGAGCCCTCCCTGTCTATTGAACGCGCTTTGATAGAAACTCGTTTCTACAAGGAAAACTACGGGAAATATCCGATTCCGATTCTTCGGGCCATGAACTTTTATGAGATCTGCAAGCAAAAGACGATCTATATCGGCAAGGACGAACTGATCGTGGGCGAACGCGGACCGAAACCGAAATGCGTGCCGACCTTCCCGGAACTGACCTGCCATAGCGTGGAAGACCTGCATGTACTGAATACGCGCGAATTGCAGCGTTATACGATCAGCCAGGAAGACATCGACACCTATGAATGCGAGGTGATCCCTTACTGGAAAGGACGTACACAGCGCGAACGTATCTTCAGCCATGTGCCCCAGGAATGGAAAGACGCCTACGAGGTGGGGATGTTCACCGAGTTTATGGAACAACGCGCTCCGGGACATACCGCTTTGGACGGAAAGGTATATAAGTACGGGTTGCTGGATTTGAAGGAACGTATCCGGAAAGAACTGGACGGGCTTGATTTCATGAACGATCCCGAAGCGACCGACAAGCAGGAGGAACTGACTGCCATGTCGATCTCGTGCGATGCCGCCATCCTGTTTGCCGAACGGCATGCGGACCTCGCCGATGAAATGTCGCTGATGGAGAAAGACCCGAAACGGGTGGCCGAGCTGCGCCGTATCGCCGAAGTTTGCCGGCAGGTTCCGGCCCATGCTCCCCGCAACTATTGGGAAGCGATCCAGATGTATTGGTTCGTCCACTTGGGGACGATCACCGAACTGAACGGCTGGGACGCGATGAACCCCGGCCATTTCGACCAGCATTTAGCTCCTTTCTACGAAAAGGGAATTGCCGACGGCACATTGACCCGCGACGAGGCAAAGGAACTGATGTCGTGCTTCTTCATCAAAGTGAACAACCATACGGCTCCTCCTAAAGTCGGCATAACGGCTAAGGAAAGCGGTACATATAATGACTTCACGAACCTGAATATCGGCGGGGTGAAGGCAGACGGCAGCGACGGGGTGAGCGAGGTTTCCTATATCATGCTCGAAACGATCGAGGAACTGCATATCCTGCAACCCGGCAGTGCCATCCATATCAGTGCCCGTACGCCGGAACGTTTCCTGCGTGCCGGCTGCAAGGTGATCCGCCAGGGGCATGGCTATCCGTCCGTTTTCAATCCGGATGTGTATATTCAGGAACTGATGCGGCAGGGTAAATCCTTGCAGGATGCGCGCGAAGGCGGTTGCAGCGGCTGCATCGAGGTCGGGGCGTTCGGCAAGGAGGCATACGTGCTGACCGGTTACCTGAATGTGCCGAAGATTTTGGAAGTGACGCTCAACAACGGCGTCGATCCGGTTTCCGGACGTAAGGTCGGACTGGAAACGGGCGATCCGCGCGGTTTCGCCGGCTATGACGAACTATATGCCGCTTTCATGAAACAGGTACGTTATTTCGTGGATATGAAGGTGCGTGTCAGCAACTATATCGACCGTATGTTTGCTAAATATGCGCCGGCCACTTTCCTGTCTCTCTTCATCGACGATTGCATAGCGAAAGGACGGGATTATTACAACTGCGGCCCGCGCTACAATACGACCTATATCCAGTGTACGGGGCTCGGCACGATCACCGACAGCTTAGCTACGCTGAAAAAACATATATTTGAAGATAAACGCTGGTCCATGGATGAATTGCTGAAAGCGATGGAAAACAATTTCGAAGGAGCCGAGGCAATGCGACAGACGATCCTGAACCGTACGCCGTTCTTCGGCAACGACGACGAATATGCCGACAATATCGCAGTGAAGATGTTCGATGATTTGTATGATACGATCGAAGGAAAGCCGAACACAAAAGGCGAATGTTTCCATCTGAATATGCTGTCTACCACCTGCCACGTGTATTTCGGCAAGGTGATGGGGGCGACTCCTAACGGACGTTTGGCGGGACGGGCCATCTCGGACGGTACGTCTCCGTCTCATGGCGCCGACAGGCACGGGCCGTCTGCCGTTATCAAGTCTCTCGGCAAGCTTGACCAAGTGAAGAGCGGTGGAACGTTGCTGAACCAGCGTTTCCTGCCGAGCCTGCTGAAGCGGGAGGAAGACATCTCCAAGTTGTCTTCGTTGATCCGTAGTTATTTTGCCTTGGGCGGACATCACATCCAGTTCAATATCGTCGATACGGAGACGCTCTATGCCGCCCAGAAATGTCCGGAAGACTATCGCGACCTTCTGGTTCGCGTAGCCGGTTACAGTGATTATTTCAACGACATGAATGCCGATCTGCAGGCGGATGTGATCATGCGGACGGAACAGGAGAGTTTTTAGTTGAAAATTGAAAGTTGCGGCAAGCGGTATTATGTTGATATTTGATATAAAAAGATATGCCATCAACGACGGGCCGGGTATCCGGATCACGATCTTTATGAAAGGATGCCCCCTGTCGTGTGTGTGGTGTCATAATCCGGAAGGTGTTTCCAGCCGGAGGCAAAAGCTCTATACGAAGAAGAAATGCATTGGTTGCCGGACGTGCGTGCAGGCTTGTCCGCAGCAGGCATTGACGCTCACGCCGGAGGGGATTGTGACGGACGGGGCGCGTTGTACCCTGTGCGGGACCTGTGCAGAGGTGTGTCCGGCTTTGGCAATGGAGATATCCGGCACGGAGTATTCGGCCGATGCCCTGATGAAGGAGATAGAGAAGGAAACTGTTTTCATGGACCGCTCGGAGGGAGGCGTGACGTTTTGCGGGGGAGAGCCGTTGTTGCATCCCGAACCGTTACTGGACTTGTTGCGCCGTTGCGGGGAACAGGGGATTCACCGGGCTGTCGATACGACGCTTTTCGCCCGGCCGGAGATCGTACGCGACGTGATGGACAACTGCGAACTTCTCCTTGTAGACTTGAAGCAGATGGATTCGGCCAAGCATAAGAAGTATTGCGGTGTCCCGAACGAATTGATCCTTTCCAATCTTCGGATGGTTGCAGAAGCCAGGCACGATTTCTATCTTCGTATTCCCTTGATCGAAGGCGTGAATGCCGATGAAGAAAATATAACGCGCAGTGCTGCTTTCCTGGCTTCGTTGCCGTGGGAACACCGGACTGTAAACCTGCTTTTGTATCATGACATAGGCAAGGGCAAGCATGAAAAGCTGGGTACGGTCTACAATCCGGATCAATATGCTTTCGCAGCCCCTTCGGACGAGACGGTCGGACGCTGCCGGGAGATACTCGCCGGTTACGGGATCGAAACGACGATCGGGGGATAGTTTTTAAAGGTATGATAACAACCTCCAGGACAAAACGGGATTTTGACACACCCCTTTTTGAGTTAGAGATGGTATGAAACCGTGGCCATGAAATGGAATGGTTTAGCCAATCGGGTTGTGTATTCAAAGTATTTTTTGTTGAACAGGTTGTAGGCATTGAATCCCAGTGTAACCTGCCGGTTGATCGTATAAAAGATGCCTGCGTCGACGATGTAGCGTGCCGGTTCGTACACATCGTTTTTGACATCGCTGTAGATACGGTCGGTGAAAGTCCCGCTCAAATGGAAAGAGAGGTTTTTCAGCACACCTTTAGGTATCGTGTAATCGGCATACGTGTAGAACGTAGTGCGGGGTACACCGGTGGCACGAAGGTTGATCGATCCGTCTTCGTTATAAGTCACCCAGTCGGCGTCGGCAGGAATCCAGTCGAGGTTGCTGGCAATCGTCCGCTTGTCCGACCAACCCATACCGCCAACGATTTCCAGTGTGGAAACAGGACGGAACGTCAGATCCAGGTCGAAACCTTTCGAAACTTCGCGGCCGATTTGCGCCCGAACGCCTTTTTCTTCTACCGCCCCGTTGTTTTCGATCGTTTTGTTGCCGATGTTTTTTACAACGTTGTGTTTACGGATGTAGAATACGCTACCGTTCAATTCCAACATACGGTTCAGTTCGTAACGTGCTCCGAGTTCGAGCTGGTAACCTTTCTCTGGTTTGAATACTTCACCATCCGATTTGTCGGGATTGAATTCTTTTCCGTTCTTGTCGAGGTAAATATAGTTGGCATTGTAAGTCGTATTGTTCGGCTTGAAGAAAGAGGCTGCCGAAGCATAGACGGAAACTTCCGGTATGGGCAGATAAACAAGGCCGGCGCGGTAGGTCACAGCGTTGTTTTTAATGCTTGTCCAGTCCGTACGGTTCTTTTCGTCGTAGTGCTGGCGTCCGTCGTCGATGGTTGCCGTCGCTTTTTTATAACGGTAATTGTCGTAACGCAATCCGAACATCCCTTTCCATTGATCGTTGACCTCGATGACGTCGTGAAGGTAGAAACCGTTGGTCTGGTAACGGCTGATGGAGGCTGCCGAAACCTTGCTGTCCCACCAGTCGCGCACGTAATGCGGATTCTGGACCGGGAGCATCGCGTTGAGGCCCGGACCGTAAACGTCGCCATCCTTATATCCTGTGTAATTGGTATAGTCGAAGAACGAATAGTTCCAGCCAGCCGTGTAATGGTGGGTCAGGATGTTGGTGAAAAACTTACCCGTCAGTTCCAATGTGTTCGTGTAGGAATAGTTGTCCGGATTAAAACAAAGCGGGTCGCCTGAACGGAGAGAGTCGAGTTCGACGTAGGTTTTGACTCCTTTATTATTGATGTAATACCAGTCGTAAATGGGATCTGTACTTGTACGGTAGCTCATTCTTTCCACACATGTATAGTCCAAGTTGCTGTGCCCGTAGGAGAAACGTTCGCGGAGCGACATCCAATGTGTCAGTTCGTGCTTGTAGTCGAGCGTCATGTCTACGTTACGGCGGCGCATCTTGTTGTTGGCAAGATCGTTGTAGACCGTTTCGTAGTCTGCCATCGGATTCCGTTCGCCACTGGCGGCAAAAGGATTGCCGGTTGCAGCAACAAAAATTTCGCCAGGCATGACCGGGGCTCCTCCGATATCGGTCGTATAATGGTCGTCGTTGAATGAGACGTTGGCTTCGAGGTAACCCTTCTTGGTGACTTCCATCCCGATGGCGAATAGTCCCGAAAAACGGTCGGCGTTGACCATGCGATAGCCGTCTCCATTGGCATAGTGTACATTGGCGCGGTAGTTTAGCGGACCGAACAGCTTGCCGCCGAATCCGACGGTCGCTTCTTTCTGATCCCAGCTACCGTAGCTGAGGCTCGCATTAGCCGTAAATTCGGCTGATGCCTTTTTCCGTATGATGTTGATGACGCCTCCCATGACGGAATAGCCACTCAGGACGGAAGCCGGCCCTTTGATGACTTCGATGGATTCGACGGACGAGAGATCGCCGAAAGGCATGGTGTTCAACAAGGTACGGTCGTCTCGGATGCCGTCGAAGGCGAAGACGGCGTCTGTCGTCCCGCGGACGCTATATCGCTGGAAAGCACCGAGTTGGTTCGAACTCATGACTACGCCCGGAAGGAAATGCACGGCGTCTTCCATGTTCGTGATGTGCTTGCGTTCCATCGTTTTGGAATCCAGCCGGGTTACTGTGATCGGCAGGAATTTCAAGGGGACGTCCATGCCTAAAAGTTCGACCGGCTTGTCTTGTAAAGCCTGTTTCTTGCTGGCAACGATCTCTACGTTGTTGACGGTAAATGTTGTGTCCGTAATGCTGCGTTGCGCAGTGGCGGAAGCGGTGCATCCGATGCACATTAAAAGTAGTACTGTTTTGTTCATTTTTTTATTTGTTATGAAATCTATGTTTTATATTTCGGGTAATCCATTTGAAAGTGAGTGCCACACCTGTCAAGGACAGGAAAGTGCCCCCGATCATGAGCGTGTACATGACGATATTCCAGAGCCAGGGGCGGTCGGTCAGAAACTTGAAGTCCAGGCAATGCAGTCCCCGGTATAACAGGTGGCGCGTACGCCCGTCGTCGTCCGTCCGCTGCTGGCGGAGTGTTAGCGGATTGAAATAGTGGCGGGTATGCATGTCGTCTTCCACAATCACACGATAGACCGGCAGCGAATTCGGTTCCCGTTTCCGGGAGAAGTAATCTTTATCATACTCCGTGATGAGTTCCATTTTCCACGTGATGCTGTCTCCGTATATTTTCCGCATCTCGCTACGGACCATCTCTTCTGTGATGACGAAAGGCCGGGCGGCAGTGCTGTCCGATGCATCGATGTTGATTGTCCGGCCAGTGGTTGTCAGCCGGTAATACGGATGGCCGTTCCAGCTTGCCCATTCGACCTGCTTGACGTCTGCGGCTGCCTCTGTCGCTTTCCGATAGTCGAGCACATAGGTGTTCAACAAGATTGGCTTGCCGTTGCCGAACATTCGAAAAGGATGTCCCCGGCGTTGTTCCTTCGGCGCTTTTTTTAACCAGTCTGGAATATCCATGAGCGACATCATCCCGCTGAAAGCGAAAGTGGCGGCAAAAATCCCGAAAAGCAGTCCGCTGATATGATGCCAGCGATACCATCTTTTCCGGTACGGAGTTCCCCACCTGTGATCTCTGTTTTTCCAGGTGATACGGAGCGAGAGGACGAACCCTGCCAGGCACATGACCGTTCCGATACCGGAGCTCCATTTCACGAAATCGATCCATACCGGCTGGTTCTGCCTGAGCACGGTGAAGTAAACCCAGTGCGGGATCGCTCCCAGCCAGGCCCATAGACGCTCTTCCTTATCGGTCATTTGCAGAACTTTTCCATCTTTTGGAGATATATACAGTTCATGCCTGTCCGTATCGGTGAAAATATATTTATAAATGGGAAACGCCTCTTTTGGTCTGCCGAACGGAATCCACTGGTCCGGTTCGTAGACCGTGTCCACCCGCAGGACAGGTGCTGTACACCATTGTGTGACGATCTTTCCGATCTCGCCTATGTTATACGGTTTCATCGGGATCAGTGAATCTGCATAAACCTTATCCGGCACGTTTTTACCTCTCAGGATCAGTACCGGGCGGTTATCATGCATTTCCAACGTCAGAGATTGCAGCCGGACCGTGTCGGACAGTGTTTCCGATAGAAGGCGCAGGTCCGGCAACTTGTCTGGAAGGGATTGTAGATTGACTATTCTTTTCTCCTGGGAGGCGCGCGGGAAGGAATGATAGATCATGACGATCCCGGAAGCAAACCAGAGGAAAAACAAGATACTGAGCGGCAGGCCCAATATCTTGTGTAGATTCTTTAGTAGTTTTGTAAACATGTCTTATTCATATTTTTCTTTACCCTTGGCATAATCCTTTTTCTTCTTGACTATGTCCAGATATTTGTGGGTAGCGTTGAAGCGGGCATGTTCCACGAATATATTCTGGATAGCCGGATTTTGTCCGAGTCCTTCCATGAAGACCGTTACTTCGTATCCCTGTTTCTCAAGTTCGTCCTTCCAATCTCCGGCAATATCATTCTTGGCATGTTCGCCGGCAACGAACATGAAAGGCATTAGCCTGACTTTTTTGTATCCTCCCTTTTTTATCTGGTTCAATGCGTCGTCGAAAGAAGGATAACCTTCGATTGTCCCGACTACGTAGTTGCCGAATCCTTTAGCTTTCAACATATAATCCATCATGGCATATTGTGCCGTGGTAGGCGTGTAAGTGCCGTGTCCGACCAGCAAGACGGCGCCGTCCCGGATTCCATTAGGCGTGATCGCGGCTATGGTGGCTTCATAATCTTCCGGAGTGAAAAGGAGTGGAGTGCCGATGCGTATTTCCTTGAAACCCTTTTCCTGTGAGGTTACGTCTTTGCGTAGGGATTCCATCTCGATCCCTTCGATGATGTTGGACGATTGAATCAATACATGGGTATATCCTTCGGCTTTCAGCCTGGCGAGCGCCTCTTCCGGACTTGATTTGTGTATGCCGCGTGTTTTCAGGCGGAAAGCGATGATACGGGAAGTCCAGGCTTCGCGGACTTCGATACCAGGAAAAGCATCAGCCATCTTTTTGTTGATGGCGTCGATAGTTAGGGCACGCGTGTCGTCGTGAGTCGTTCCGAAATGTACGACCAGTACGGCTGCTTTATCACCCGTTTGCATGGAGGCAAACATATCCGATTCGACAAAATTACCTTCTGCCTGTATGGATTGCATGAAGATGCAAAACAGGAAAGATAGCAGGTTGATTAATTTGTTCTTGTTCATAAGCAATTAATTTATTATTAAATAGATATAGACATGCAAAGAGAACAACCCGCAAAAAGGGCTGTCAGCCAACATTTCTTTTTCATTAAAAAAAGTTTGTCTTATGTATGTGTCAATAGCTTTCCTGGCCCCGGGAGAGTTATTATTGTCTTGCCTGGCAGGTTTCCTGACTCAGCCTTTTCGGAAAGCGGCCTTCCCATCCTTCCGGATAGTGGCATGGAGATTGCTTTCTTCTTCAATATGGCTTTACAGTAGCGGGCACTGTTCCGGATTTTCACCGGATTCCCTTTTATACAATTGCCGGATGGCAGTTATATCACCTAAGCGGGGGCAAAGATATATATTTATTTAGAAATGTCAATTATAAATTTAACTCTGCTTTCGTTTGGTTTAACACAACAACTCTTTCCCCTGTCGTGTTTCATTATCAATTTTATTAACGCCAAAAAAAATAGATATATGGAATGGTTTGCCAATTTGCTCCGGCATTACCCGGAGCTTGCCATCTTTCTCACGCTGGCTTTCGGCTTCTGGATCGGTAAGTTCAAAATTAAAAAGTTTACGTTAGGGACAGTGACCAGCGTCTTGCTGGTCGGTGTGTTGATCGGGCAATTGCATATCGATATCGGAGCCCCGCTGAAATCGGTGTTTTTCCTGCTGTTCTTGTTTGCCGTAGGGTATAGTGTCGGTCCGCAATTCTTCCGGGGATTGAAAAAGGAGGGATTGCCGCAGGTATTGTTTGCCGTCGTGATGTGCCTGTTCTGTCTGCTGGCTCCGTTTGTGCTGGCGAAGATCATGGGCTACTCTGCCGGGGAAGCTGCCGGCCTGCTGGCGGGTTCGCAGACGATATCGGCCGTGCTCGGAGTTGCCGAAGATACGATCAACCAGTTGGGGATACCGGCGGCAAATAAAACGGATATGATCAATGTCATGCCGGTTGCCTATGCCGTCTCTTATATTTTCGGTACGGCAGGTTCCGCCTGGATCATGAGCGATATCGCTCCCCGTCTGTTGGGCGGGATCGAATCGGTCAAGAAGGCCTGTCGCGAACTGGAAGCCAAAATGGGTTCGGATGACGAAAGCGAACAGCCTGGCTTCATGCCTGCCGCCCGTCCGATCACGTTCCGCGCCTACAAGATCAGCAACGACTGGTTCGGGGCGGGGAAGACCGTGAAAGAACTGGAAGATTATCTGGAGGGACAGGGAAGACGCCTTTTCGTCGAACGTGTCCGCATCGATCATGTGATCCGGGATGCAAAGCCCGACCAGATGCTCCTGAAAGGCAACGAAGTCGTGCTCAGCGGTCGCCGTGAATTTGTGATCGGAGAGGAGGACTGGATCGGCGATGAAGTCAATGATATCGAACTGTTGGATTTCCCCGCCGAAACTCTGCCTGTGCTGATCTCCCGCAAGAAATATGCCGGCATGACAGTCGCCAAACTGCGCAAATTGCCGGTCATGCACGGTGTCAGCATCAAGAGCATCAAACGTGCCGGCATCAACATACCGGTTTTGGCCGCCACGACGATCGATCCCGGCGATATGCTGGAACTGGTCGGCACGAAACAGGAGGTGAATGCGGCAGCCGATACGTTAGGCTATGCCGACCGCCCGACGAACCAGACAGATATGATTTTCGTCGGCCTCGGAATTTTCCTCGGAGGTGTCGTGGGTTCTTTGGCAATCCATTTCGGTGGTGTTCCCATCAGTCTGAGTACGAGCGGCGGCGCCTTGATTGCCGGGTTGGTCTTCGGATGGTTGCGTTCCAAGCATCCTACTTTCGGACGAATCCCGGAGCCTTCCCTTTGGGTGCTGAATAACGTCGGGCTGAACATGTTCATCGCCGTTGTCGGCATTACAGCCGGGCCGAGTTTTGTCACCGGGTTGAAGGAGGTCGGCGTCAGCCTCTTCTTTATCGGTGCGTTGGCTACCGCTATCCCGCTGATTGTCGGTGTGTTGTTGGGAAGATATGTCTTTAAGTTCCATCCGGCGATTACGCTCGGCTGTACGTCCGGAGCCCGTACGACCACCGCTGCTTTAGGAGCTGTGGAGGATGCCGTCGAGAGCCAGACGCCGGCATTGGGCTATACGGTAACATACGCGGTCGGTAATACCCTGTTGATCATCTGGGGTGTCGTGATCGTCCTGCTGATGACCTGAAATTTAGGTGGTATGCCACCTAAGCAAAGGTCTCGCGATTTATATACTCATTATATTCAATAAATAAGTTATTTCTCTATGAAACACAAAATCACTCGTGAATACGAAAAGAAGATGTCAGAGATCAGTCCCTTCGAACTGAAAAATATCCTGATAGACCTTGCGGATGAAAGCGCCCGCAAGAGTACGCATATCATGCTGAACGCAGGACGTGGCAATCCGAACTGGATCAGCACGGCGCCTCGCGAAGCCTTTTTCCTGTTCGGCCAGTTCGCGTTGGAAGAATGCGCCCGTACCTCCGAATATGCCGGAGAGATGGTCGGGCTGGCCGGCATCCCCGAAAAGAAACGTATCGCCACCCGTTTCACGCAATTCCTGATGAAGCACGCCGGTTCCCCCGGCATGGCACTGCTGAAAGATACCTACGATTACCTTGTGGACGAGAAAGGAGTCGATGAGAACGACCTCGTGCACGAATGGGCGGAAGGCGTCATCGGAGACCAGTATCCCGTTCCCGACCGCATCCTGAAATATACGGAAGTGCTGGTCGAAGACTACCTGAAGCAGGAGTTGTGCGACAACCGCCCGCCCAAAGGGAAGTTCGATCTCTTCGCCACCGAAGGGGGAACTGCCGCGATGTGCTATATATTCGATTCCCTGCAACAAAATTTCCTTCTCGACAAAGGCGACAAGATCGTCCTGTTTGCCCCGGTATTCACTCCTTATATAGAGATACCGGAACAAGCCCGCTACTTATTCGATGTAACCGAAATCCACGCCTGTAAAATGACAAAAGACGGCTACCACACCTGGCAGTACAAGGAAAAAGACCTGGATATCCTGAAAGACCCGTCTGTCAAAGCCGCCTTTATCGTCAATCCGAGCAACCCGCCTTCGTACGGCCTGACAGACGGCTTGATGGAGCGTATCGTAGATATCGTGCGCAATGACAATCCGAACCTGATGATCATAACCGACGATGTCTATGCGACTTACATTCCCCATTTCCGTTCGATCATGGCGGAACTGCCGGAGAACACCCTCTGCGTCTATTCATTCTCCAAATATTTCGGAGCTACGGGCTGGCGCCTGGCCGTTGTCGCGCTGCACGAAGATAATATATACGACCGGATGTTGAAGGAACTGCCGGCAGAGCAGAAAGAGCAGTTGAACAAACGTTATAGCAGTATTTCGCTCCATCCAGAGGAAATCCGTTTCATCGACCGCATGGTTGCCGACAGCCGCCAGGTCGCCCTGAACCATACCGCCGGGCTTTCGCTGCCGCAACAGACGCAAATGGCACTCTTTGCCTCCTTCTCCCTGTTAGACCGCGAGAATGCCTATAAGACGAAGATGCAGCAGATCATTCACGACCGCCTCCATACGCTTTGGGAAAGCACCGGTTTCACATTGCTCGACGATCCGTTGCGAGCCGGTTACTACAGCGAGATAGATATGTTGGTCTGGGCAAAGAAGTTTTACGGGGATGATTTCGTTGTCTACCTGCAGGAAAACTACGAGCCGGTCGACGTCGTGTTCCGCCTGGCACAGGAAACTTCACTGGTATTGCTCAACGGTGGCGGGTTCGATGCGCCGGAGTGGTCTATCCGTTGTTCGCTTGCCAATCTGAAAAGAGAAGATTACGTCCGTATCGGGGAGGGGATCGCCTCGATCCTGCACAGCTATGCGGACAAATGGAAAGAATCGTTGAAGAAATAAATAAAGCCTTTGAACAAAACGGGTTTCCGCTACGTTCTATTATTGGACGTATAGGGAACCCGTTCTCATAGATGCCCTTTATCAATCGATAGAAATTATTGAATAAAAGGTATTTATATAAATACTATTTTTGTTAAAAGTAAGAAATGACATAACAAATAGTATGGTGTCTTAAATATTACATAATGGGTGATTACGAACCGGTATATTTGTGTGGAACGTGAATGATATTGCTAACTAATAAAAAGAATAGATATGGTGTACGACATTGACATGCTGAGAAGCTTTTATTCTAATTTTCCGAAGCGGGTGGATGCAGCCCGCAAACACGTTGGCCGTCCGTTGACCCTGGCCGAAAAGATCTTATATGCACATTTGTATAACGAATCGGACATCCGTCCTTTCCGCCGGGGCGAAGATTATGTGAATTTCCGCCCCGATCGTGTCGCGATGCAGGATGCGACCGCGCAGATGGCGTTGCTTCAGTTTATGAATGCAGGGAAATCCAAATCTGCCGTTCCCGCCACCGTGCACTGCGATCACCTGATCCAGGCGAATATGGGAGCGAAGACGGATATCGCAACGGCTACGCAGAGCAACAGCGAGGTCTACGATTTCCTGAAATCCGTTTCCGACAAGTACGGTATCGGCTTCTGGAAACCGGGAGCCGGCATTATCCACCAGGTGGTGCTTGAAAACTACGCTTTTCCCGGCGGCATGATGGTCGGCACGGACTCGCATACGCCTAATGCGGGCGGTTTGGGAATGATCGCTATCGGCGTAGGTGGAGCCGATGCCGTGGATGTGATGACCGGCATGGAATGGGAATTGAAAATGCCGAAACTGATCGGCGTAAAACTGACCGGTAGCCTGAGCGGATGGGCATCCCCGAAAGACGTGATCCTGAAACTGGCAGGAATCCTCACCGTGAAAGGGGGAACGAATGCCATCATCGAATATTTCGGTCCCGGCGCCGCATCCTTGTCCGCGACAGGCAAAGCGACGATCTGTAATATGGGAGCCGAGGTAGGCGCCACGACTTCCCTTTTCCCGTTCGATCTGAACATGGCTACTTACCTGCGTGCCACAGGACGCGACACTGTGGCCGAGTGGGCGACAGCCATCTCCGACTATTTGGAAGCCGATATGGACGTACGGGCACAGCCGGATTCTTTCTACGACCGTGTGATCGTAATCGATTTGTCCGAACTGGAACCGCATATCAACGGCCCGTTCACGCCGGATGCGGCAACGCCCATTTCCGAGTTTGCCGCCAAAGTGAAGGAGAACGATTGGCCTCGTAAGATGGAAGTCGGACTGATCGGTTCCTGTACGAACTCGTCCTACCAGGACTTGAGCCGTGCCGCTTCGATCGCCCGCCAGGCAGCCGAAGACAAGATACCGGTGGAAGCTCCGCTGATTATCAACCCCGGCTCCGAACAAATCCGCTATACGGCCGAACGGGACGGTATCCTCGGCGATTTCGAGAAAATCGGCGCGACGATTATGGCCAACGCCTGCGGTCCGTGTATCGGGCAATGGAAACGGCATACCGACGACAATACGCGCAAAAACTCCATCGTCACCTCCTTTAACCGTAATTTCGCCAAACGGGCAGACGGCAATCCGAACACGCATGCTTTTGTCGCTTCCCCGGAACTGACGCTGGCGTTGACCATTGCCGGAGACCTCTGCTTCAACCCGCTGACCGATACGCTGAAAACCGCCGATGGCCGCGAAGTGAAACTGAAAGAACCGAAAGGCACTGACTTCCCGCCGAAGGGGTTCGAAGTGAAAGACAACGGTTATCTCGCTCCGACGGGCAAGGATGCCGAGGTAGTGATCAATCCCGGATCCAACCGCTTGCAGGAGCTGAAACCTTTTGCTCCCTGGGATGGCAAAGACCTGATCGGGATGCCGCTGTTGCTGAAAGCCGAAGGCAAATGCACGACCGACCATATCTCGATGGCTGGTCCGTGGCTTCGTTTCCGCGGACATCTGGAGAATATTTCGGACAATATGCTGATGGGCGCCGTGAATGCTTTCAACGGCAAGACAAACAGCGTGCTGAACCAGCTGAACGGCGAGTATGAGGCGGTGTCGGCTGTCGCTAAGCAGTATAAGGCAAAGGGAATTTCTTCTATCGTCGTTGCGGAAGAAAACTACGGCGAGGGTTCGTCCCGTGAACATGCCGCTATGGAACCCCGTTTCCTGAATGTGAAAGTGATCCTTGCCAAGAGTTTTGCCCGCATCCATGAAACGAACCTGAAAAAGCAGGGTATGCTTGCCCTCACTTTCGCCGATAAGGATGATTACAAAAAAGTACGTGAAGAAGACAAGATCTCGATCATCGGCCTGAAAGAGTTCGCACCCGGAAAACCGTTGACGGCAATCCTTTACCACGCCGACGGCACGGAAGAATCGTTCGCGGTGAATCATACCTATAATGAGTTGCAGATTAAATGGTTTAAAGCGGGGGCAGCGTTGAATGCAGCCCGATGATAAATTGTTGATTTATCAGTGAGCTGGCAAACGCGAGGCAAGCCTCGTGCCGCAGTCTCTCTTTTGCCGTCTGCTTCAGCAGACGGTTTAAAAGATTTGGAGGCAAAGCCTCTTCCTCTGTGGACTTCAGTCCCTTTTATCTATTGTATCAAAAGGGGTTAAAACCCACAGAGGAACCGGCAAAGCCGGAACAATCATCTATCCGTCTGCTGAAGCAGACGGCAAAAGAGAGCCTACGGCATAAGGCACAACTTTGTCTGTTAGCTCACCGGTAAATCATCATTTACAAAAATAAAAAATGAAGATTATGAACAAAATAACAAAACAAAACGGAATCCTCCATGTCCCCGATAAAGTAGTGATCCCGTTTATCGAAGGTGACGGGGTAGGTGCGGAGATCACGCCGGTCTGCCAGCGCATTGTCAATGAAGCGATCGGTAGGGCTTATGGTGGCAAACGAAGGATTGAATGGAAAGAAGTACTGGCTGGCGGGAAAGCCTTCAAACAGACCGGCAGTTGGTTGCCCGACGAAACGATGGATGCTTTTCGCGAATATATGATCGGGATCAAAGGGCCGTTGACAACCCCTATCGGCGGCGGCATCCGTTCGCTGAACGTCGCCCTCAGGCAAACTCTCGACCTCTATGTATGCCTCCGTCCGGTGCGCTGGTTCCGTGGCGTAGTGACCCCCATCAAAGAACCGGAAAAAGTCGATATGTATATCTTCCGCGAGAATACCGAAGACATCTATGCTGGTATCGAATGGCAGCAAGGGACGCCCGAAGCCCGTAAATTCCTCCAATTCCTGACGGAAGAAATGGGAGTGACGAAGGTGCGTTTTCCCGAAACTTCCTCCTTCGGCGTGAAACCGGTTTCAATCGAGGGCACGGAACGTCTCGTACGCGCCGCCATCGAATTTGCACTGGCCAACCGCCTGCCCAGCGTCACGTTGGTGCATAAAGGAAACATCATGAAGTTTACGGAAGGCGGATTCAAACTGTGGGGATATGCGTTGGCGGAACGCGAGTTTCCCGACAGGACTTTTACATGGCCCCAGTATGAGAAGATTAAGAAGGAAAAAGGAGAGGATGCCGCCGCCACTGCTCTGTTGGATGCCGAAGCAGCCGGAAAGGTCGTCATCAAAGATGTGATTGCCGATGCCTTCCTCCAGAACACCCTTCTCGTGCCGGAAGAATATTCGGTGATTGCCACGCTGAACCTCAATGGCGATTACGTCTCCGACCAGTTGGCGGCGATGGTAGGCGGTATCGGCATCGCGCCGGGAGCCAACATCAACTACGACAGCGGCTATGCGATCTTCGAAGCGACACACGGAACGGCGCCCAACATCGCCGGCAAAAACGTCGTCAATCCCTGCTCGCTCTTGCTATCTTCCGTCATGATGCTCGAATATATGGGATGGAACGAAGCCGGACGATTGATAACCGCCGCGCTCGAACACGCCTTCACCGAAGGAAAGGCCACCCACGATCTCGCCCGCTTCATGCCGAACGGACAATCTCTCGGAACCAAAGAGTTTGGTGAATATATCATGTCTATTTTATAGTTGCGACAAGGGAAATATTAAGAAACTGTTTTGATTTTTTACAAACAGCCTTATTTATTATTTTATTGTTGTTTTCGCCTATGCTTTGAGCGTCTTTTCAGTCATATCCGTCCCTCCTCTTCGTCAGATAGCCCGCTATCTTCCTCATCAGAGTGACGGATCTGCCTCAAAAAGCCATCTCAAATCATGGGGCGAAAAAATCAAAACAGTTTCTAAACCGATTAAAATTTATTACGATGAAAAAGGAATATATCATTTACAAATTGTCCGATGCATCCAAAGATGCATGCAAGATCGACAACGAACTGTTCCCGATGTACAATGTGAAGCGCGGCCTTCGTAACGAAGACGGTACGGGCGTGCTGGTCGGGCTGACGAAAGTCGGTAACGTGGTCGGCTACGAACGCCTGCCCGAAGGCGGCCTGAAAGCGATCCCCGGAAAACTGTTTTACCGTGGATATGATGTGGAAGACATCGCGCACGGGCTGATCAAGGAGAAACGTTTCGGATTCGAAGAAGTTGCCTACCTGCTTCTGTCCGGTAAACTGCCCGACAAGGAAGAACTGGCAGGCTTCAAGGAACTGATCTGCGACAACATGCCGCTCGAACAGAAGACGAAGATGAACATCTTGGACTTGGAG
Source organism: Parabacteroides hominis (assembly GCF_014287585.1). Classification (GTDB taxonomy): domain Bacteria; phylum Bacteroidota; class Bacteroidia; order Bacteroidales; family Tannerellaceae; genus Parabacteroides; species Parabacteroides hominis. The sequence continues at coordinate 29,684 of NZ_JACOOJ010000006.1, forward strand.
GGGCAAAACATCATGAACATCCTGGCCCGTAGCGTCCTCGAAATGTACACGTTCGACCCGAATCCAGACGATACGTCGCGCGACAACCTGATGCGCCAGTCGATCGAACTGATCTCCCGTTTCCCGACCATCATCGCCTATGCCTACAATATTTACCGGCATAGCCAGCAAGGCCGTTCGCTGCATATCCGCCACCCGCATGAAAACCTTTCGATTGCGGAAAACTTCCTTCACATGCTGAAAAAAGATTTTACCGACCTGGAAGCCCGTACGCTCGATTTGCTGCTTGTCCTGCAGGCCGAACATGGCGGAGGTAACAACTCCACGTTTACCGTTCGCGTGACCAGCTCGACCGGCACGGACACCTATTCTTCCATTGCCGCCGGCATCGGTTCGCTGAAAGGCCCGTTGCACGGAGGGGCCAATATCCAGGTAGTCGATATGTTCCATCACTTGAAAGAAAACATTGCCGACTGGAAGAATGTGGACGAGATAGACACCTATTTCATGCGGATGCTGAACAAGGAAGCGTATAACAAGACCGGCCTGATCTACGGTATCGGACATGCCGTTTATACGATTTCCGATCCCCGTGCCGTCGTATTGAAAGAACTGGCACGCGATCTCGCGAAGGAAAAAGGACGCGAAGAAGAATTTGCCTTCCTCGAATTGCTCGAAGCGCGCGCCATCGAATGCTTTGCCAAACATAAAGGGACGAAGAAGCGCGTCTCCTCGAACGTCGATTTCTATTCCGGCTTTGTCTATGAAATGATCGGATTGCCGCAGGAGATTTACACGCCGCTGTTCGCCATGGCACGTATCGTCGGATGGACCGCCCACCGCATCGAAGAGTTGAACTTCGAAGGCAAACGCATCATCCGCCCGGCCTACAAGAACGTCCTCGAAGAACTGAAGTACGTTCCTGTTGCCGAACGCTGATCCCTTCTGATCTCAGTGCCTACGCAGGGCGGACGGACCTGCGGCGCGCTATGACGATTCCCCCGATTACGGCGATGATCCCGGCTGCCCATTTGCAAATGGAAAGCGGGTCTCGCCGTTTTTCGGTTATTTCGGCTGAGTGGTTTTCCTTTTTGAGCTTGGTAGCCCCGGCGCTGTTCCGTTTCAGGCTGTCCTGCGTGTAGGAACGCCGGTTACGGGCTGTCCGGCTGTGGACGACTGCCGAGACATATTGCCTGCCTGCGCTGTCGGGAGGAGAGAGGCGGATCATTTCATAGAGGCGGATGTCCTCGCACTCCGTTTGCCGTCCACGGATGAAAGAGAGGCTGTCCGTATGCAGGCGAAAACTTTCCACCTGCCGCCGTACTGATTTTTCCTGCTGTTTCCGTACCGAGCAGGCCGTCGGGAGCAGGATTAGTCCCGTTAGCAGGCATCCGGCCATGAACCGAAACCATTCATTCCCTATCATCCCGTTTCCCATATCTGTATTTATATGTATAGTCGACTCCGAACAACGCGCCGGCGAAAGTAGATATTTCGCCGAACCCGACCAATACGGAATTATGTATCTCGCCTGCCGGTGAGCACCAGAATCCCATGAACAGCAATGTGACCCCTGCCAGCGACAGCGCGATGGCTACGGCCAGCTGGCAGGTGAACGGATGGTGCATTTTCCTACAGTCCCGCATATTCTTCCTCCGCATTAAAACAAGGGCAGGCTTTCCGGGCCCCTAAATCCCGGTGTCCGCATATCCTGCTCATCGGGAACCTTATTTTCAAGAGTTTTAGCAAAATTTTGAGCGATTCCCTTTGCCCGTCCGTCCGGGTGTCTTCAGGATTGCCGGCGGCATCCAGCCCGCCTTCGTAGCAAATACCGATGCTGTTGCGGTTGTAGCCCTTCACATGCGCCGGGACTTGTTCGAGAGGCCGCATGGAGATGATTTGGCCGTTGCGGCGGATGTAGTAGTTGTAGCCGGCCCGGACGAACCCGCGTGCTTTGTGGTCGCGTTCCAACTGTTCAGGCGTGTAGTCCTGTGTCTCCCTCGTAGCGGAGCAATGCAAGACGATCAAATTGATTTTTCTCATAATCCTTAATTTTTAATTTTTAATTTTTAATTCTTAATTCTTAATTCTCAAAAGCGAAGGTATGAGGATAGCGGGAGAAGGAATCGGCTTCTGTCGGCGAGTGTCGCTATTTGTCGGTATAAGTCGGCATAAACTGCCGTTGCCGGGCAGGACCTGGGAAGTCGGACAGGTGGAAAGCCTTACCGGCGGTTGTAGTTATTTAACTTCCCAGGTTTCCGGGTCGCCCAAGTGGTCGACGAGGATAGTGGTTTGCAGCGGGGTGAACACTTTTTGCCCCTTGCGGTAGCCGGCGAGCAACAGTTCTTCCCACAATTCTTCGTCACGTCTGATCCATCGCGCCAACTGCGTGGATGCCGATTTCGGCTGTATATTTTTGAAATACAGCATGGCCAGTTCGGCATGGCCGTAGATTCTGTCCTTATCCATTCTTGTTTTCTTTTAAACGTTTTTGTTTGAAATATTCTTCACGAGTGATGCACTTTCCTGTATCGACGGAAGGCAATACATTCTTTTCGAGGCGCGATTGTTCCTCTTTGTAACGGATGATGTCCGCGCGTCGCTGCTCCGTGAATTGCAGGAGCGAGGAGGTGATGAACAGCGCGTCCACCATCCCGTAGAACCGTCCGTAGCGCCCGCATTTGAGGCGATGGAAGAAGAGCAGGATTTCCGAAGCCTTCAAGTTCGGGTATTCCGCCAGTATCAGTGCCGCCAGGTCCTTCTGGCGCGCGACCGTCATCTTTTCCCGTACGCCAGTGAAGTTGTTGAGATTCTCGATCTGGATGCAGAGCCAGACGATGACGGTCTGCCAGCCATAGCCTTCCGCTATGACCTCGAGCGACGGGGCGGAGCCGAGATAAGCCCGCGCCTCGTTGCGTGCGGTGGCGATTTGCAGGTCGGGGGTGAAGAGTTTCAGGAACTGTTCGGCCGGCCCGTAGCGTTTGCGCATGTCAGCAACCTTTTGTTGCTTCTTGAGCCATGCGGAGGATTTCTGCCCGTCGGGCTGCTTCCCCATGATCGTTTGATGATTGATTTCCATAAAATCCGCCATGTTGTGTTGTTGTATTTTTATTTATATTTCCATTTATATTTACCGGGGTTTTTGCGGTAGAAACACCTGTTCCCGTTGCAATAACTCCGGCATCAGCCTCATGATCGGTGGTTTTTGCAGCAGTAACGGTGGTTTCTGTCACATTAACTTCCTCATGGGGCGCAGTAGTCCCGTTTTTGTCTGCTGACAATTTTCGGGGTGCAAGCAGGTTGATGTCCGTGTCAATCCGTACCGCCGTCCGCCGGCTGATCTCTTCGAAACGTTGTTGGATGCCGACGGACGAGAGTATCTGCCGGTATTCCATCAATTCGCTGTCGAAGAGGCGGATCTGCACACAGAATCCGATCACATCTTTCACAAGCGTTTCGTCCTGTCCGGTCGTGAAACCGATGTCGAAACAGAAATCGCTGTCGTAGCGGGCGTAATATCCGTTCCCGCCGTAGATCTCGCACAAGATGGCGAGATAGATGCAGATGCCGTTGCATCCGTATCGTTGCGCAAGGCGTTGTATTTTCCTATCGGACATGAAATGGGTGTCCAACGGGAAATAGTCGAGCCCCTTTCTTATGGGTCGTGCCATTTTTTGTTTATTAAGTTATTAAAAAACCGTAGGTTAACTTTCCGGTATGAAAAAGGGGGAGAATGAATTGATGGATTTAGTATTAGCGTAAACCAAGAAATCGAACTCCGGAATTTCCATTAAAGGTTCGACTTCCTGGTTCCAGCCGGCAAAAGTAACGGAAAACTCTTATAGTGCCAAAGGTTTTGTAAATCAAAGTTTGAAAGTCTATTTTCGACCCTTTCCCCGAAACCGGAAAAATAAGAACCGGCAGGATGAATTTGAATGTTAAAACAGACAATATCCCCCTTAAAAACGTGTAATATCGTATTGAGTTGGATCATAGATGGTTAGTAAAAACAGTGTTTGTTAAAAAATATTACCCTTGCAGGAAAATTGAAATATATGGGGTATAAAATCAAAATAAACGCGATGGTGTTTCGATTTGGACTAATGGGGTTTTGGGGGAATGGTACAATAAGGGGGAAGGTGGGGCTTGTGGGGTGGAAATGTCCAAAGGGAGACATGATTTAGCATAATTTACCCTACAAAATCGATGTGTCATGATATGAAATGAGAAAATTGGGCTTATATAAAGGGGATATTTCATATCTTTATGGCCTGATAAAAAATATCGATAGTAGGTGCGACTCTTAGAGATTGCAAATATGTTAGGTATTGAAATAAAGGATTCAATAGATAGCTAAAGAGTGGATAAGTATGATATCTAAGGAAAAACAAATAGAAAATCATTTTATTAATAAACTAATAGATTTAAAATATACCTGTCGTGACGATATTCGTGATAGGAATTCATTAGAGAGGAATTTTAGAACAAAGTTCGAAACATTGAACAGAGTTCATTTGACCGATTCCGAATTTAGTCGTCTACTTGAAGAGATCATTGACGCTGATGTTTTTGCTTCTTCTAAGAGATTACGAGGAATCAATACGTTTATGCGTGAAGACGGGACGCCGTTACAATACACGCTGGTCAATATCAAAGATTGGTGTAAGAATGATTATGAGGTGATTAATCAGCTGCGTATAAACACCAATAACAGCTATCATCGGTATGACGTGATTTTATTGATCAATGGCATTCCTGTAGTTCAGGTAGAGTTGAAGGCTTCGGATGTAAGTCCTCGTCGGGCAATGCAACAAATTGTTGATTATAAAAATGATACAGGTAATGGATATACAAATACATTGCTTTGTTTTATGCAGCTTTTTATCGTAAGCAACCAGTCGAATACTTACTATTTTACCAATAATAATGATCAGCATTTCAGTTTTAATGCAGATGAACAGTTTCTGCCTGTCTATCAATATGCGACAGAGTCAAACAGAAAAATAACTCACCTTGATGCGTTTTCCACGGCATTTTTGTCGAAATGTACGTTGGGAGAGATGATTAACCGCTACATGGTTTTGGTTGCCAGTGAACAAAAACTGCTCATTATGCGTCCCTATCAGATATATGCGGTAAAAGCAATCATAGATTGTATTCATCAAAACAGGGGTAATGGCTATATTTGGCATACGACAGGCAGTGGCAAGACGCTCACATCGTTCAAGGCTTCTACTTTGCTAAAAGATAATCCCGATATTGATAAATGTTTGTTTGTGGTAGACCGTAAAGATCTGGACAGACAAACGCGTGAGGAATTTAATAAGTTTCAGGAAAATTGCGTAGAGGAGAATACCAACACCGGGACTCTTGTTAAACGCATGTTGTCGGACGACTATGCCGACAAAGTAATTGTAACTACCATTCAAAAATTGGGTGTCGCTCTCGATTCGTCCAATAAAAACAACTATAAGGACCGTTTAATCCATCTAAAGGATAAACGGATTGTATTTATTTTCGATGAATGCCACCGTTCTCAGTTCGGAGACAATCACAAGGCAATCAAAGAATTTTTCCCGAACGCCCAACTATTCGGCTTTACCGGAACACCTATATTTGAACAGAATGCAACCTATACAAAAATAAGTGGAGAGCAAGCCTCGTACAAGATCACGGAAGATATTTTCCCAAGCAGGCTACACGCCTATACCATAACACATGCTATCGAGGATAAAAACGTCTTACGTTTCCATGTCGATTACTTTAAGCCCAAAGAGACAGGCGACCGCCGGGCAGATGGTACGCTCAAGAAACAAGCGGTGGTAGATGCGATATTATCGAAACATGATGCTGCCACCCATTCCCGTAGGTTTAATGCCATACTTGCCACAGCTTCTATCAATGAAGCTATTGAGTATTACGAACTGTTCCGCAGCGTACAAGAAAGTTTGAAGCAGCAGGATGAAAATTACGAACCGCTTAACATCGCTTGTGTATTCTCGCCTCCTGCCGAAGGAAATAAAGATATTCAGCAAATACAGGAAGATTTGCCGCAAGAGCAGGATGATAACCGTGAAGAGCCTGAAGAAAAGAAAAAGGCACTGAAAACGATTATTGATGACTATAACCGGCAGTATAAGACCAACCATACGATTGCAGAGTTTGATGCCTACTATCAGGATGTGCAGAAACGCATCAAAGATCAACAATATAGTAACAAAGACTATCCACACAAGAATAAGATCGATATAACGATTGTCGTGGATATGTTGCTGACAGGCTTTGACTCCAAGTATCTCAATACATTGTATGTGGATAAGAATTTGAAGTATCATGGTTTGATACAGGCGTTTTCACGTACCAATCGCATTCTGAATGATACTAAGCCATATGGTAATATTCTGGATTTCAGAGGTCAGCAAGATGCCGTCGATGAAGCAATCACGTTATTCTCCGGGGAAAAGACCGATAATCCGAAAGAGATATGGCTTGTGGATTCTGCTCCGAAAGTGATCGAAAAGTTCCAGGATGCCGTTCGGAAGTTGAGTGAATATATGCAATCTCAGGAATTGGAGTGCCGGGCAGAGGATGTTTATAATCTGCAAGGTGATGAGGCCCGTGCCGGCTTTATCAATTGTTTCAAAGAGGTACAACGGTACAGGACCCAGTTGGAACAATATACAGATATTGACGAGCAGGAGAAAGCGAAAATAGAAGAACTGTTTCCGGAAGAGGATTTGCGCTCGTTCCGTGGGGCTTATCTTGAAACGGCACAGCAATTACGCAAACTGCGGGAGAAAGGTAAAGGTCAAGAGGTCAGTCAACAGGTTGAAGACCTTGATTTTGAATTTGTACTTTTTGCTTCGACTGTCATTGACTACGATTATATAATGGGATTGATCGCCCGCTACACAAATAGCGGAAACAGCAAGCAACGAGTAACCAAAGAGCAGTTGATCAGCCTTGTGGCATCGAGCGCCAACCTGATTGATGAACGGGACGATATTCGAGAATACATCGATAGTCTCGACGAAGTGAACGGTAAGACGGAGCAGGAGATAAAAGAGGGGTACGAAGCATTTAAGGCGGAGAAATATGCTAAACAATTGGCATCCATTGCCGACAAACACGGTATCATAGCGGATTCGTTGCGCGAATTTGTAGAACAGATAATGGAACGAATGATCTTCGATGGTGAAAAACTGAGTGATTTGTTAGCTCCGTTAGAATTAGGATGGAAAGCTCGTACCAAGGCTGAATTGGCCCTGATGGATGATCTCGTTCCATTATTGAAACGTTTGGCCGCTGGCCGTGAAATTTCAGGATTGTCGGCTTATGAAGATTGATGTTATGACAAAAGATAAGGATATAAAAACGGTTGTGCCTGCTTTGCGGTTTCCGGAGTTTCGGGATGGTGAAGGGTGGAAGAGAACACCAATATTGGAAATATGTGAAATTATAGGTGGAGGAACTCCAACATCATCTAATGACGTATATTGGAATGGTGACATTCCTTGGATATCCTCATCAGACATTAACGAAAATAACATATCTGAAATAACTCCTACAAGACATATAACAAAAGATGCGATTAAAAACTCTGCGACCAAACTTTGTAAAGCTCCAAGTATTCACATCGTATCCCGTGTAGGTGTAGGAAAAGTAGCTTTTAGCAGAGTAGATATATGTACCAGCCAAGATTTTACTAATCTGTGTAATATAAACTGCAACTATATTTTTCTGTCTTATTTGCTTTCAATCATAATGAAACAAAAGGTTCAAGAAACACAAGGTACCTCTATTAAGGGCATTGCATCTGCTGAAATTAAAAACCTTCATGTGCCATTGCCAGAAATTGAAGAACAGCAAAGGATAGCTGACTGTTTGAGTAGTTTGGATGATTTGATAAGCGCAGTAGCAGATAAGATAGAAACATTGAAGGAGTATAAAAAGGGATTGATGCAGCAACTATTTCCTGCCGAAGGCAAAACAATTCCGGCTATTCGTTTCCCCGAATTTCAGAATGCAGGAGAGTGGGAAGTTGATAATGAGTTTTCTCAATACATTAAACTTTATCGTGGTAGTTCTCCTCGCCCAATAAAAGAATATTTAACTCAAGATATAGATGGAGTGAACTGGATAAAAATAGGGGATACCAAATCATCGAAAAATTATATTATAAATAATGTAGAGGAAAAAATAACACAAAAGGGATCGACTAAATCAAGATATGTATACCAAGGAGAGTTGATATTAGCAAACTCTATGAGTTTTGGTAAAACTTATCTTTTAGAGGTAGAGGGATGTATATATGACGGTTGGTTCGTACTTCGTGAGTATGAAAATAATTATTATAAGCCATTTTTATTGCATCTTCTCAATTCTGAATATATGCAAAATCAATATTTGAAATTGTCAGCTGGAGGTATAGTGTTGAATATCAGCAGTGACATTGTGTATCAGACTAAATTGCCTCATACATCAATTGACGAACAACAAAAAATCGCCGACTGCCTGTCATCAGTAGACGAGCTCATATCCACCGAGACTGCCAAACTCGACCAACTGAAAAAACATAAAAAAGGATTAATACAACAACTATTTCCTAAATTATAATGAGTAACGAAGCAAAAATATTCAAATACGACACATTGTCGGATGTTGCCGTCAGATTTCGTTCTGATTTAAACGATTTCGACTATGTTTTATTATATGCCTATAATGGAACGGGGAAAACTCGCCTTTCCATGGAATTTAAGAACAAAGGTAGAGATACGGAAGCTGATACAAGAGATACACTATACTTCAATGCTTTTACCGAAGATCTTTTCTATTGGGATAACGACCTTGAAAATGATACGGATAGGGTTCTCAAGATCAATGCAGATTCGAACTTCTTTAACGGGTTTAAAGAATTAGCATTGGAAGAGAAGATATTCGGTTATTTGCAACGATATGCAGAGTTCGATTTCAAGATCGATTACGAAGAGTGGCATATCTCTTTTTCAAAGGGGGAAGAAGATAAAATAAAGATTTCTCGTGGTGAAGAAAACATATTTATATGGTGTGTATTCCTTGCCATCTGCGAATTGGTCATTGATGGAGCCGAGGCATATTCATGGGTTAAATATATTTATATAGATGATCCTGTGTCTTCGCTTGATGATAATAACGTTATCGCAATTGCCAATGATTTGGGCAATCTGCTGAAAAAGGATTCCGGAAAAAGAAAAATCGTTATTTCTTCTCATCACCATTTATTCTTTAATGTGATGTATAACGACTTAAAAAGGAATGGACGTAAAAGTTATTTCTTTCACAAAAACGGGGCAAACGGCTATACGCTGAGAGCGACCGACGAGACACCGTTCTTTCATCATGTTGCAACTTTATGTGAATTAAAACGGCTCTTGCCTAAAGAAGGGCAAACGATAGACGATGTGCTGATAAACACTTACCATTTTAATATGTTACGCAGTGTTATTGAAAAAACAGCAGTGTTTTTCGGCTATAACCGCTTTTCAGAATGTATTCATGGTATAGAAGATGAAGTGTTATTTGCACGAGCTTTGGATTTACTTAGTCATGGTAAATACTCGATATACGAACCCGTATTAATGGGAAGAGACACAAAACAACTGTTTGTCCGAATCCTTGATGCTTTTTTGAGAAAGTATGAGTTTTACCTACCCGAGATTTTAATAGAAACAGAACAAGAAAACAGATAAAGATATGACAATAAAAGAACAGCACGAACTGGGTAAAACCCTGTGGAAAATAGCAGATGACCTTCGTGGTTCAATGATGGCAGATGATTTTCGCGATTATATGCTGTCTTTCCTATTCCTGCGTTATATTTCAGATAACTATATAGAGGCCGCAAGAAAAGAACTCGGAGGGGATTATCCAGATAAAGCACCGGAAGAATTGAAAGAGCATGGTGTTTCGACACCGTTGCAGTTATGGTACGGAGAGAACCCGGCAGATGTATTGGATTTTGAAAAACAGATGCGCCGTAAAGTGCATTATGTGATTGAACCGGACTATCTATGGACTAATATTTACGAACTTGCACGGACGCAAAATGATGATCTTCTGAAAACACTTGAGAAAGGGTTTAAATATATCGAAAACGAATCTTTCGACAGGGCGTTTCAAGGACTTTTCTCCGAAATAAATTTGAACTCGGACAAGTTAGGTAAGAATTATGACGAACGCAACGCACTACTTTGTAAAGTGATAACAAAGATTGCCGAAGGAATCGCTCAGTTTTCTACCGATACGGATATATTAGGGGATGCTTATGAATACCTGATCGGTGAGTTTGCCGCAGGTTCAGGACAAAAGGCTGGCGAGTTCTATACGCCACAACAATTGTCGAGCATTCTGTCGGGTATCGTCACATTGGATACCCAAGATCCTAAGTCCGGACCGAAGAAGAAACTTGAAAACGTCTTGGACTTCGCTTGTGGCTCAGGTTCTTTGTTGCTCAATGTGCGCCACAAAATGAAAGAAAATGGGGGAAGTGTTGGCAAGATATACGGGCAAGAGAAGAATATCACGACCTACAACTTAGCTCGTATGAATATGCTCCTGCACGGAGTCAAAGATTCGGAGTTCGAAATTCATCACGGTGACTCGCTTTTGAATGATTGGGACATGCTGAATGAAATGAACCCGGCCAAAAAAGTAGAGTTCGATGCTATTGTCGCAAATCCTCCATTCAGCTACCGCTGGGAACCTACGGAAGAGATGGGGAAAGATTTCCGCTTTAAGAACTATGGGCTTGCACCTAAATCGGCGGCAGATTTCGCTTTCTTACTTCATGGTTTCCATTTTTTGAAACAAGACGGCACGATGGCGATTATTTTGCCTCACGGTGTGCTTTTCAGAGGGGGAGCAGAAGAACGTATTCGCACAAAATTGCTCAAAGACGGTAATATAGATGCGGTAATCGGGTTGCCTGCCAATCTTTTCTTTTCAACAGGTATTCCTGTGTGTATCTTGGTACTCAAGAAATGTAAAAAGTACGACGACGTACTCTTTATCAACGCCAGCGACAAGGAAAATTTTGAGAAAGGCAAAAAGCAGAACAAACTACGGGCTAAAGACATTGACAAAATCATAGACACCTATAAGCAGCGGAAAGAAGAAGAACGTTACTCTCGTCCTGTCTCGATGGACGAAATCGAAAGAAACGGTTATAATCTGAATATTTCACGCTATGTTAGCATTGCCAAAGAGGATGTGAAAATTGATTTGTTGCAAGTCAATAAGAAGTTGATCGAGCTGGAAGGTAAAATAGCTGATGCCTCCGAAAGACATAATAAATTTCTTGCAGAACTTGGCTTACCATTACTTACAAAGAGTAAAGAAGGTGAGACAAACGTTGACGGAGTAATCACACACAATTAAGTTGCATACTTCGTTTTGGTCTGCCTGCTTAATGAATAACACGGTAATTACAGTTCTTTGCCGACATCCGCCCACACATCCCCACAAATGCCGACCGATACCGACAGATGGCGACAGGGCTGTTTTTTCGGGGAGTATCTTTGTCATGTTTTCGAGAACAAAGCATTTCAAGTTATTCACGATTAAAAAATTAAACAGTTATGTCAGTAAAGTATCGTTTGGTAAAAAAGAAGAATTTGGGTAAAGATCAGGCAGAGGTTCCTGAAAAGATGTATGCACAGCCGGTCTATATGGAACTGGTCAGTTTTGAATCCCTTTTGGACGAGATTGTGGAAGCGGGTATTCCGACCAACCAGGTGAAAGGGGTGATCGACCGTATGAATTATCTGATCCGCAAACATTTGGATGCCGGCCGCCGTGTGCAGTTCGGAGAGTTCGGGAATTTCCGCTATGGTGTCGGTTCGACCGGAAGTGCGACGGACGAAGAGTTTGATCCGGAGATGATCAAGACCCCGCGCATCGTGTTCAGTCCGGGTTCGTTGCTCCGCAAGGCGAAACAGGATGCCAAGTTCGAACGGTTCGCCTTCGTTGTCAGTGGTTCCGGATCAACTGGCGGAGGTGAAGAGGAGCGGCCCGGCGAATTGTAAGGGAAGTATCATACAGCGATGAAGGAGAGCGCAGGTCACGAAAGAGGCCTGCGCTCTTTATTTGGCGACAATGGCCCTGATTTCTCCGGCATCCACCTTTTCCGTCTGCGTCAGGATAATCGTGCCGTCCTTTCCGGCAAGGAATACGCGCGGGATGGTGTTGTCGGCAAAGAGGGAGTAGACTTTACGGTCCGGATCGGCGAAAAAATCCATATCGTACTGATGTTCCCGGAAGTAGGCCGTTACCTGATCTTCGGTTTCGTTACGGGCGATCAGGAGCATGCAGACGGAAGGATCGTCTTGATAAACATTATATAAAGCAGAGATATCCGGAAAAGCCTCCCGGCAGTCGGAACAGGTCGTGCTGAAGAAAATAATCAGGGCGAATTTATTTTCCAGGTCTTTTTTCGATACGGTTCCATTCGGGTTGGAAATACTGAATTCGGGCAACGGATCGCCCTCTTTCAAAGCAAAACTACCCGAAGGCGGCAAATCTTCGCGGATGCAGGCAGTGAAGGATAACAGGCTGATTATGTAAAACAATAAATATTTCATGGAGACAAAGATACGGGTTGATCGCCATACTTTGTGACTTTTTGCATGGCTATTTGCATATTATCCTGTATATTTGTCCCGGAATTTCAAATATCAAAGAACAAAACAGCAAGGAATACATTTGACTTTACAATCAAAAAATATGGTACGCGTGATCCGCTTTATATTGATCGGCACGTTGAATGCATTAATTACAGTCTTGATTGTCTGGCTGATGATGGACAAGCTCGATTGTAACTATATCGCTACCAATATCACCGCCTATGTGATTGCGCAGATCAATAACTTCTTCTGGAGCAAATACTGGATCTTTTCTTCCCGTACCGGCAGGTTCCGCCGCGAGATCCCTCTTTTCCTGATCGCTTTCGGGTGTGCCTACTGCGCCCAATTCCTCGCTTTGCTTATCATGGTGGAAATCTTCGGCCTGAACGAATACCTCGCCCAGTTCTTAGGATTGTTTATCTATGGTGCAGTCAACTACATGATGAACAAAAAAATCACCTTCCAACTCACCCCTTAATTCTTAATTTTTAATTTTTAATTCCTCAGTGCGCCCGTTCCCGGAACTCCGACGGTGTCACACCCTCTTTTTTCTTGAAGAAGGTAGAGAACTGTCCGGCATTCTCGAACTTGAGGCTGTAGGCTATTTCCGAAATATTCAAGTTGCTGCTGGTGAGCAGTTCCTTTGCTTTCAGGAGTTTTTGCTGCAATTGGTACTGGGCGGGCGAGACGCCTGTATATTCTTTGAACATCCGGCGGAACCAGGAGTAACCGAGTCCTAACCGGGAGGCTATCTCTTCGGGTGTGAGCGGATTCTCTACCATCTCTTTCATCAAGATGCGGGCTTCGTTGATCTTATCTACTACATAAGTGTTTGTGAAAGAGTTGTTTCTCCTTTTATAATAGACCGTACCCAATATATGGAGGACGATACTCGAAATCATCTCCTGGTAGCCCGTCTTTTCCTGTGAGGCGAATTTCAGGATGTCTTCATACAACCCGACGATCGTCGCGCTGAGTCCGATACGCTGCAACGGCTCCTCACGGGTAAAGAAGCGTTTCTCCACGCGCTTGTCGATGTGGACGCCGCGGAAGCCTACCCAGTATTCGTCCCAGCCTGTCTCGCTGTCGGGATAGTAGCTGTGCCATTCTCCCGGAAAAAGCAGGATCATCGTGCCTGCGTTTATCTTTTGCATCTTGCAGGATTGTGAAGAGAAGTAGCCGCTTCCCTTCGTGATATAGACTAATTGGTATTCGTTCAGGATTCGCCCGGTCTGCGGCTTGAAGTTATAATTGTCCGGATGCTTCGAAAGAGGGTAGTTCCCTTTCGGGGGAATAAACTGGTAGCCGACGGTCGTGACGACAATTCCCCATTCTTCGTCTATCGCACTTATCGTCAGGTATCTCAATTGATCGCTTAGTTGTTTCTCCATCTCCTCTGTCAGATTTGAAAGGTTTAAAATCATTTTCAAAAGCAAAGATAGTAATTTACCTTTTACTTTTGTAATCATAAAACAAACAACTTTGTTGTACCATGAAGAAATATAACTTTTTAGCCTTTGACATAGGAGCGACCAGCGGACGTGCCGTACTTGGTATCTTGATTGGTGACAAATTTGAAATGCAGGAACTTCATCGCTTCCCGAATGCGATCATGGAGTTGCATGGGAAATATTACTGGAACATATATCAGTTGTATGATGCCTTGAAAGAAAGCCTGGCGATTTGTGCGCGCCGGAATGTGGTTCCGGATTCTATCGGGATCGATACCTGGGGCGTCGACTTCGGGTATCTGGCAAAGGATGGTGCGCTGTTGGGGTTGCCGCGTGCGTATCGCGACCCTTATACGGACGGTGCGCCGGAAGAATATTTCCAGCGTGTTCCCCGGTCGGAAGTCTACCGGCTTACCGGCATACAGATCATGAATTTTAATAGTGTTTTCCAGTTATTCAGGGCTAAAAAGGAAGGTTTCGGGCCGTTGGAGGCTGCCGAAGAGATACTGTTTATGCCCGATCTGCTTTCTTACCTGTTGACGGGTAAAAAGGTTTGTGAATATACGGATGCTTCCACCACCGGATTGCTGAATCCGGTGACGAAAGAGTTCGAGGCGTCCTTGTTGGAAGCGGCTGGGGTAGCTCCGTCCATTATGCGTCCGGTAGTGATGCCGGGAACATTTGTCGGGGAACTGACTGACGCGCTTGCCAGGGAAACAGGAATAGGCAAAGTGCCTGTCATAGCGGTTGCCGGCCATGATACGGCTTCGGCTGTAGCGGCTGTTCCGGCTGCGGACCGGGAGTTTGCCTACCTTAGTAGCGGCACATGGAGCCTTATGGGGATCGAGACGGAAGAACCGATCATCTCGGAAGAATCCTTCCTGCATAACTTTACGAACGAAGGCGGTATAGACGGGACGACCCGTTTCCTGAAAAATATTACTGGGATGTGGTTGCTCGAACAGTGCCGGAAAGAGTGGGAGAAGGCCGGGCGCGATTATTCCTACCCTGCGATAGTCAAGATGGCGGAGCGGGCGACGCCTTTCCGCAGTTTTGTGAATCCTGACGATCCGCGTTTTGCCAATCCGCCGAGCATGACGGAGGCAATCGTGGCTTATTGCCGCGAGACGGGGCAGCCCGAACCTGCCGAGGACGACGAGTTTATCCGTTGTATCTTCGAAAGCCTGGCATTCCGGTACAAGGAGGTGCTGGCACTGCTATCCGAAATAGCTCCTTTCCCGATCCGCAAATTGCATGTGATCGGGGGAGGCTCGATGAATAATCTTCTCAATCAATTTACGGCTAATGTAATTAACATGCCGGTTGTGGCAGGGCCTTCGGAGGCAACGGCAATCGGCAACTGTATGGTGCAGGCGAGGGCGGCAGGATTAGTGGCCGACCGTTGGGAGATGCGCCGTTTAATCAACTCTTTCCTCTCACCGGCTGTCTTTCTGCCGGAAGGCAGCGGCGAGTGGGAAGGGGCTTTTAAGAAATATCAATCTATAACCTCAAAAAAATAAGACCATGACAAAAGAAAACATTATCAGACAAGCGTATGAGGCAGCTGTTGAACGCTATGCAGCTGTCGGTGTGGATGTAAAAGAGGCAATGGACAAATTGCAGAAGGTCTCTCTCTCCATGCATTGCTGGCAGGCGGACGACGTGAGCGGTTTCGAGAACCAGGGCGGCTCGTTGACGGGAGGAATCCAGGTGACGGGCAACTATCCGGGACGTGCCCGCACGATCGACGAAGTCCGCGCCGATGTCCTGAAAGCGGCTTCGCTGATCGCCGGCAAACATCGCTTGAGCCTGCATGAAATATATGGCGACTTCCAGGGCAAAAAGGTCGACCGCGATGAAGTGGAGCCTGTCCACTTTGAAAGCTGGATGCAATGGGCGAAGGAAAGCGGGATGAAACTGGATTTCAACAGCACTTCTTTCTCACATCCGAAGAGTGGCGACCTGACATTGGCAAATCCCGACGATGCGATCCGCAATTTCTGGATCGAACATACGAAACGTTGCCGCTGGATCAGCGAGGAGATGGGCAAATACCAGGATGATCCCTGTATCATGAACCTCTGGATTCACGACGGCAGCAAGGAAGTTCCCGCCAGCCGTCTCAAATACCGCCAGATATTGGAACAGTCATTGGACGAGATTTTTACAACGGAATATAAAAATATGAAGGACTGTATCGAAGCAAAACTGTTCGGTATCGGTCTGGAAAGTTATACCGTCGGTTCCTACGATTTCTACTTGGGCTACGGTGCGAAGAAGAATAAGATCGTGACGCTCGATACGGGCCATTTCCATCTGACGGAAAGTATTGCCGACAAGGTTTCGGCCTTGCTTCTCTTTACGCCGGAGATCATGTTGCATGTGAGCCGTCCGGTTCGTTGGGACAGCGACCATGTGGTGATCCTGGGCGACGACCTGCTCGATCTGGCACGCGAAATTATCCGTTGCAAGGCATTGGACCGTGTACATATCGGTCTGGACTATTTCGATGCGACGATCAACCGTATCGGCGCATACGTGATCGGTTGCCGTGCAACGCAGAAAGCCTTTATACAAGCCCTTCTCGAACCGTCCGCAACCTTGCAGCAATACGAAGCCGAAGGCAAATATTTCCAGCGCTTAGCTTTGCAGGAGGAAATGAAGAGCCTTCCGTGGACAGCCGTCTGGGATATGTTCTGCCTGCAAAACGATGTCCCGGTAGGCGAGGATTACATTGCCGAGATAGAAAAATATGAAGCCGAAGTAACAAGTAAACGATAATGGAAATAATCATCGGATTAATCATAATCGCAATCGGCAGCTTCGGGCAGAGCAGTTCCTACGTTCCGATCAATAAAGTCAAGGATTGGAGTTGGGAAAGTTTCTGGCTGGTGCAGGGCGTTTTTGCCTGGCTCGTCTTCCCGTTCTTGGGAGCGCAGCTTGCCATTCCCGACGGTAGCAGCCTCCTGGAACTGTGGAGTGCCGGCGGAGCTACGGGAGCCGTTGTTTACGGAATCTTGTGGGGGATCGGCGGCCTGACCTTCGGGTTGAGTATGCGTTATTTGGGGGTTGCGCTCGGCCAGAGCATTGCGCTTGGAACGTGTGCCGGCTTCGGAACGCTTTTCCCGGCTGTCTTTGCCGGAACGGATTTGTTTCATGGCGATGGCCTGGTCCTGCTGATCGGCGTGTGTATCACGCTTGCCGGTATCGCCGTGATCGGATATGCCGGAAGTCTTCGCGCCCGCAATATGACCGAGGAGGAAAAGAAAGCGGCTGTAAAGGATTTTGCGTTGACGAAAGGTTTGCTTGTCGCTCTTTTGGCCGGTGTGATGAGCGCCTGCTTCAATCTGGGCCTGGAATCCGGCGCTCCGATCCTTGAGAAGGCGAAGCAGTCCGGCGCAAGCGAATTGTTCGCACTGAACCCGGTAATCCTGTTAGTGACGATCGGCGGTTTTATCACGAACGCCTCTTATTGTCTCTTCCAGAATGTAAGGAACAAGACGGGGAAAGATTATTTCTCCGTATCGGGCGGTACTTTGCTGAATAATGTCTTATTTTGTGCGCTGGCAGGTGTTTTGTGGTATTCGCAATTCTTCGGGCTGGGAATGGGAAAGAGTTATTTTGCCGATTCCCCGGTGATGCTGGCCTTTTCATGGAGCATCCTGATGTCGCTGAATGTGATCTTCAGTAATGTGTGGGGGATTATCCTGAAAGAGTGGAAAGGGGTGAGCCGGCAGACGATCGTTGTTTTGGTCTGCGGCATGTGTCTCCTGATATTCTCGCTTTTGCTGCCTAATTTGATTTAAGGAAGAAATAAAATAATAAGAATCGGGCTGAAAATGGATAGGCATGGGATTTTAGTTTCATGGGTATGGAATTAAGATTCCATGCTTATAAAAAAGATATATATAAGTAAAATGAAAACAATCAGAAACAATGAAAAATTGATGGCCGAGATCGGCCGTATCGCCGAAGTGGCCGGCTATCTCTGGACAAAAGGGTGGGCGGAACGCAATGGCGGTAACATTTCCGTAAACCTGACCGACCTGATGAGCGACGTCGAAAAAGCGCTTCCCGCACTGGGGCCGGCTATTCCTTTACAGGAGGCGATGACGGCCCTTGCCGGACATATTTTCTATGTTACCGGCACCGGAAAACGGATGCGTTATGTTGCACAGGACCCGTTTGCCAACGGTTCCCTGATCCGTATCGCCGGGGATGGCAAAAGTTATGATATTATTGCCGAACAGTTGATTTTGCCGACTTCCGAGTTGCCTTCACACCTGATGATGCATAATTATCTGCGTGGCTTGGGCCGTGATAATAAAGTCGTTCTGCATACGCACCCGACCGACCTGATCGGTATGACGCATTGCAAACCGTTCCTGGATTCGGACGTCATCACCCGTACGTTGTGGAGCATGATTCCCGAATGCCGTATCATTGTACCGAAAGGAGTCGGTATTGTTCCTTATGAAATCCCCGGAACGTTGGATCTGGCGCGTGCCACAATCAAGCAATTGGAAAAACACGATGTCGTATTCTGGGAAAAGCATGGTATTCTGGCAGTCGGCGAAGACCTGATCGAATGCTTTGACGCAATCGACACCCTGAGCAAATCCGCCCAAATCTATTTCAGCGCACGCATGGCAGGATATGAACCCGCCGGCATGACCGACAAGCAGCTGGATGATTTGGTTCCGGCTTTCGGTTTGTGATAGATTATGATCGTAAATGCTGATTTATCCGTTACTTTTGGGTCAAGCCGAAAGTAACAGATAAATCATCATTCATATAAACACCATATACCATGAAAAAACTATTCATTCTCATATCCCTGTTCATCTCCGTTCCGTTGTTTGCCCAGCAGCGCGATAGCCGTGTGCGTGAATATCTTCCTCCTGCGCGTATCGTATGGCAACAGGAAAGCCAATTGATACAGGGCGCAGACCATTTGCTTCTTCCAGGAAACGGACAATCCGATCTTGCAAACCGCTCGATCTGCCGCCTGACAAGTACCGACCGGCAACACCCCGCCATACTCTTCGATTTCGGGAAAGAACTGCAAGGCGGCTTGCAAATCGTGACCGGCATGCCGACTTCACACGAACCGATAGCCATCCGTGTTCGTTTTGGGGAATCGGCAAGCGAAGCGATGTGCGAAATAGACGGAGTAAACGGAGCTACCAACGATCATGCCATGCGCGATTTTACCATTTGCCTGCCCTGGTTGGGAGTCATGGAAGTGGGTAATTCCGGTTTCCGTTTTGTGCGCATCGACCTTCTGGACGATTCTGCCGAACTGCATTTGAAGGAGGTCCGTGCGATCTCTACTTTCCGTGATATTCCCTATAAAGGTTCTTTCCGTTGCAATGACGAACGGTTGAACAAAATCTGGCAGACCGGGGCCTACACCGTGCATCTGAATATGCAGGAATACCTCTGGGACGGGATCAAGCGCGACCGCCTGGTTTGGGTGGGCGACCTGCATCCGGAAGTGATGACCGTAAATACCGTTTTCGGTTATAATGAAGTCGTCCCGAAAAGCCTCGACCTGATTCGCGATATCACGCCGTTGCCCGGATGGATGAACGGGATGTGCAGTTACTCCATTTGGTGGCTGCTGATCCAGCGCGACTGGTATTATTATCAGGGTGATTTGGCTTACTTGAAAGAGCAAAGGGACTATTTGACCGGTTTGCTTCGCCTCCTGATCTCTAAAGTCGGTGAAGACGGCGTGGAAAAGCTCGACGGAGGAGGACGTTTCCTCGATTGGCCGTCCAGTGAAAATCCGGTTGCCATCGATGCCGGCTTGCAAGCCTTGATGTTACAGGCTATGAAAGCGGGCGGCGAACTTTGTAAGGTGCTGGGCGAAGATACATTGGCGACCGAATGCGAGGCAGTGAAAAGCAGGATGACCAAAGCCGCTTCGAAAGTGATAAAACCTTTCCTTAAGTCAGGTGTCGCCCCGGACGCACCGGGTTCGAAGCAGGCGGCTTCCCTGTTGGCATTGGCCGGACTGATGAAGCCGGAAGAGGCCGATCAGAAATATCTCGCAGTCAATGGAGGGCATGGATTCTCTACTTTTTATGGCTATTATATGCTTCGTGCGATGGCCGCCGCCGGCAATTATCAAGGAGCGATCGACGTGATCCGCCAGTATTGGGGTGCGATGATAGATCTTGGGGCTACTACTTTTTGGGAAGATTTCAATTTAGACTGGTTGCCCGGCGCTTCCCGAATTGATGAACCGGTTCCGGCAGGCAAGAAAGATGTTCATGGCGATTACGGGGCTTATTGCTATAAAGGTTTCCGCCATAGCCTCTGTCATGGCTGGGCTTCCGGCCCGACCTCCTGGCTGAGCGAATATGTATTGGGTGTCCAGGTTGTGGAACCGGGTTGCCGCGTTGTCCGGATCACACCGCATTTAGGTGATTTGGAGTGGGTGGAAGGAACGTTCCCGACTCCTTACGGCGTGATCACCATCCGTCACGAAAAAGGCGCCGACGGGAAAGTCCGGAGCCGGATCGATGCGCCGTCCGAAGTAAAAGTATTACGATAATCAAATCAGATAAGATATGGGAAAGAAAAACACTCTGTTGATCTGCTCGCTTGCCTTTCTCTCGTTGATAGGTTGTAAAGGTAAGAACGAGCTTACGGTTCCGGTGAACCTGCGAACCGAATACCTGCGCGAACCGATCGGTCTGGATACGAAAAATCCCCGTTTCACCTGGGAATACAAAGGAGGCGAGAAGAACTTCCTTGCTTCCCGTTCGGAAATCCGCATCGGGACATCGCCGGATAACTTGCAACCGTACACCGGCAATATGCCCCTGGAACCGCATACCCGCTACTATTGGAACGTGACGGTATGGGATCAGGACGGGGATATTTGCGAAACTTCGGAAACGGCCACTTTCGAAACGGCCAAGTTCGCTCCGTCCGACTGGGGCGGAAAATGGATAACCGACAGCCACGATAAGGAGTTCGAGCCGGCGCCCATGTTCCGCAAAGCCTTTACACTTGGAAAAGAGATCGAAGAAGCCCGCGCGTATGTGGCTGCCGCCGGCTATTACGATCTGTTTATCAACGGCAAGCGGGTAGGAGAGAACTACCTCGATCCGGGCTATACGCATTTCGACAAACGTATCCTATATGTGACGCACGATGTGACTTCTCTCTTAAAACAGGGCGGCAACGCCATCGCTACCGTTTTGGGTAACGGCTGGCACAACGTACAATCCAAGGCCGTCTGGGATTTCGAGACTGCCCGTTGGCGCAACCGTCCCCGGATGCTCTGCGAACTGCGCCTCCGCTATACCGACGGTACGACCGAGGTCATCGCCACCGACGAAAGCTGGCGCACAGCGACCGGCCCCTATACCTATAACAACCTCTACAGCGGCGACAAATACGACGCCACGTTGGAAGAGAGCGGTTGGAACGCGGAAGGTTTCGACGACAGCAAGTGGGCTCCGGTACAAATTACGGAAGCTCCCGCTCCCTTGCTGGTCGCCCAGCAAATGCCGGGTATCCGGATTACGGAAGAATTGCCGCCTGTATCGATGAAGAAGTTTAGCGACAAACTCTATGTGTTCTCTTTCGAGAAGAACTTTGCCGGCTTGTCCCGCCTGAAAGTGAAAGGCGCTCCCGGCACGCGGATCACCCTGAAGCATGGTGAACTGCTGAAAGCCGACGGTCGGCTGGAACCAGGCAATATCGATGTCTATTATCATCCTGTAAAACCGGGAGAAGTATTCCAGATGGATGTGTTCACGCTGAAAGGAACAGGCGAAGAGGAAGTCTTTATGCCTTCATTCGCCTATCACGGTTTCCAGCATGTGGAAGTCGCAAGTTCGGCTCCCGTAACCCTGGCTAAAGAGAGCCTGACCGGCCTGTTCATGCATACGGCGGTAGAACCCGTCGGAACATTCTCCTGCTCCGATCCGTTGCTGAACAAGATATGGAAAGCGACAATGGAAGCCTACCGCAGCAACCTGCACAGCATCCCGACCGATTGCCCGCAACGTGAAAAGAACGGCTGGACGGCCGATGCGCATGTCGCGATCGACCTCGGCCTGTTAGGTTTCGACGGCATCACATTGTATGAGAAATGGATGAACGACTTTATCGACAACCAGCGCGAAGCCGGCGACATCTCCGGCATTATCCCGTCCAGCGGTTGGGGATACGGCGAATGGCCCGGCCCGGTATGGGATGCCGCCATGTTTATCATCCCGAATGCGCTGTATGATTATTACGGCGAGACCCGCAGCATCGAGAACCTCTATCCGGCCATGTTGCGCTATCTGGATTACCTGAAGACGAAGGAGAAAGACGGCGGTTACCTGACATTCGGCCTGGGCGACTGGGTGTACTGGAAGTCCACGACCAATAACACCTATACCTCTACGGCTTATTATTATTTAGATTACACCTTGATGGCCCGCTTTGCCGGACTATTGGGTAAAGATGCCGCCCCTTACCGGCAGAAAGCCGATGAACTGAAAGCCTTGGTCAACCGTAAATTCTTCAATCCCGAAACAGGAGTCTATGCCGAAGGGACCCAGACGGCACAGGCGATCGCCCTCTATTTGGGAATCGTACCGGAAGGGAAGGAGCAGTTGGTTGCCGATAAACTTTGCGAGGTCGTGCGTGTCAACAACCATTTCCTCGATTTCGGCCTGTTGGGAAGCAAATCGGTTCCGGCCATGCTGACCCGCTACGGCTATGTCGAGGATGCCATGAAGATGATCACGAAGACGGAAGCACCCTCGTGGGGATATTGGGTGGAGACAATGGGGTATACGACATTGCCCGAAACCTGGACGCTAAGCCCTGAGTTCCGGGATGCCTCCCTGAACCATGTCTTTATGGGAGATGTCTCTGCCTGGATGATGAACCAGCTTGCCGGTATCAATTACGATGCTGCCGAACCCGGTTTCCGCCGCATTCTGATCACTCCCCATTTTGTGGAAGGACTGGATTGGGCGAAAGGTGAGTATCATTCCGTAAGGGGATTGATTTCAAGCGAATGGAAACGCGAGGGAGATAAGGTTACGCTCACCGTGACGATCCCGTCCGGCTGTACGGCAGAGATCCGGGTCGGCGATAAGACGGAAACGGTCGGATCAGGTACACATATGAATACTTTTTAAACGAGAATACCATGAAACATTATTTCCTGTTGCTGCTGTTGATCGGATGTATCGCTTCCGGCCGGGCCGAATCCGGCTGGAAAGCCCATTGGATCAATACGGAACGTTGCCAGAGCGCGACGAATACCTGGCTGGCTTTCCGTAAAACCGTCCATATAGACAAGGTCCCGCAAACACTTACCGCCCGCATCGCTGCCGATAGCAAATACTGGTTGTGGATAAACGGCCGCTTAGTCGTCTTCGAAGGCGGATTGAAACGGGGGCCTTCCCCATACGACACCTATTACGATCCGGTCGAGATCGCGCCCTATCTGCAAAGCGGCGAGAATACGATTGCCGTGCTGGTCTGGCATTTCGGCAAGAGCGGGTTCAGCCATGTGAACAGCGGCCTGGCTGCTTTGCTGTTCGAAGCGGTCGCTCCCGGAATCGAGATCGTTTCCGACAAGAGCTGGCAATGCGCCGTATATGAAGCCTATCAGAATACAGATGCTCCCCATCCGAATTACCGCCTGCCGGAAAGCAACATCCGCTTCGATGCCCGGATGGAGATGTCCGGATGGAACCGGCCCGGTTATACGGGCAAGATGCCGAATGCCGAGATCATTTCGCCTGTCGGTGTCGCCCCTTTAGGCAAGTTGGTCGAGCGTCCGATACCCTTATGGAAAGACTACGGCTTGAAACCGTATGCCAGTGTCCGCCGGTCGGCTGCCGGCGATACGCTTTATTGCCGCTTGCCTTATAACAGCCAAGTGACTCCTTACCTGAAAGTGGAAGCTCCTGCCGGCAAGGTGATCCATATCCGGACGGACAACTACGAGGGCGGTTCCCAATACAACGTCCGCGCCGAATATATCACGCGCGACGGTGTGCAGGAATATGAGAACTACGGCTGGATGAACGGCCATGAGATGCAATATATCCTGCCGGAAGGCGTGAAGGTGTTGGACGTGAAATTCAGGGAGACCGGCTACAATGCCGAATTTACGGGTTCTTTCAGTTGCAACGATCCGTTTATGAACGAACTCTGGAAACGTTCGGTCCGTACCTTATATATAACGATGCGCGACAGCTATATGGATTGTCCGGATCGCGAACGGGCGCAATGGTGGGGCGACGAGGTGAACGAATTGGGCGAGGCCTTCTATGCCCTTTCTCCCTCCAGCCATAAACTGGCGTTGAAAGGCATCCACGAGCTGATGAACTGGCAACGCGAAGACGGCGTGATCTTCTCTCCGGCCCCGGCGGGCAACTGGCGGAAGGAATTGCCGTTGCAAATGCTGGCATCCGTAGGCTGGTACGGTTTCTACACCCAGTATTATTATAGCGGCGACAGCAGTTTCGTGGCCGGCATTTATGACCGCATGCACCGCTACCTGCACGAGGTATGGCAAGTCGGCAAGAGCGGCCTGGTCGTCGAGCGCGACGGCGATTGGAGCTGGGGTGACTGGGGCGAGAACATCGACATGGGCGTATTGTCCAATTGCTGGTATTACTTGGCGTTGAAGGCAGAGAAGGCTTTTGCCCTCCAACTCGGCAAGACGGCTGATGCCGAAGAGATCAGCCGCATGATGTATAGCATCGAGAAATGCTTCGACACGAAGTTCTGGACAGGATCAGCCTATCGCTCCCCCGGCTATAAGGGAGAAACGGACGACCGTGCGCAGGCGATGGCCGTCGTTTCCGGCCTGGCTTCCGCCGATAAATACCCTGCCTTAGTTAAAGTCTTGAAGAAGGAATATCATGCCAGCCCGTATATGGAGAAGTATGTGCTCGAAGCCTTGTTCCGGATGGATGAACCGGCGTTTGCCTTAGAAAGGATTAAACAGCGTTATACGAAAATGATGAATTACCCCGAATATACGACCCTGTTCGAAGGATGGGGAATCGGCCCGGACGGTTTCGGCGGCGGCACGATCAACCATGCTTGGAGCGGCGGCCCGCTGACCTTGTTGAGCCAGAAAGTATGCGGTGTAGAACCGACTTCCCCAGGTTTCCGCTCCTTCAAAGTCTGCCCGCAGATGGGAACCCTGACCGATGCCTCCGCCACGATCGACACGCATTTCGGCAAGATCGAGGTGTCGCTGAAGCGAAAGGGAAAAAAGATTCAGGTCGCCCTTTCCGTCCCCGAAGGGACGGCTGCCGAAGTCCCGGTGTCGAAAAGCCGGATGGAACGGTTGGAAGCAGGCGAACACTCGTTTGTCATTCCTGTGTTATAATATTGTCATTCCGGAATAAAATAGGGAAAAGAGGGCGTTCAGCCCTCTTTTTTGCGTATATACACTTTGTGTTTCCCGCTGCCTGAGAAGGTGATCCCGCTGGATGGGGCATGGCGGAAACGTTGTAGTTCCAATGTCGCGCTTGTCCGTTTCAGCCCGGTGATGCGCATATAGTCGGACACGTGCATGACGTGATGCTCATCCAAAAACCGTAAAGCCTGTGCGAGGCGCTCCTCCTCTGCGTAGGGCGACGACTTGATGCGGCTTGTCCCGCCACGCGTGAGCTTGCACCGCCGGTTGGTGTCGCGCACTAATTTCTTGTCCGCCCGGAAGCTGACCCCGTTCACCTTAAGGCTCTGTGCGTTCCGTTGCGGCTCTCCTTCCGCCAACGTGTCTATCTCTTTGTCTTTCACTACACCTAATTTGGGTTTGAACGTCCCGATCCCTTCGAGCGTCACCGACCGTCCGTCAGCCATGCACCGTGCCAGTTGTTCCGCCACGGCGGTCATTACCGACACCACACTTGCCCGGCTCAGCCCCGATCCGGGATAGGCGATCTCATCCATAAATTGGTTCGCGTCGATGTTTTCTTCTATCTTCATCCTGTAGTACACGCGCTTCTCGCCCTTGCCGTCCAGGTCATTCATTTCCTGTGTGATATATCTTGCCATAACTGCTGTATATAAATTATTTCGAATGTTATGAGAAAATCTTTTCGCTCTCTGCATACAAATATAGTTATATGGCATGGTATTTCCTAATTTTGGCCGGTGATTATGTAATCACCACCGGAGATTATATAATTGTCGGCGGTGATTTTATAATCAGCGGCGGTGATTACAGAATTGTATGTGGTTTAGTGAAAAATAGGAGGCTATCGGGGGGATTTTCAAAAATTGATACTGGAATTGCAGGGGAGATAGAAATAGAATAAAAACTGCATTTAAACCATCTTTTCTAACAATCCAAACCAATACATGTGTTGTATAGCATCTTTATATTGCCTACTTTTGCGCCCAATAGGAATAGGTTTTATCAAGAGAGATGGCAAAAAGAAAAAGCGCAAGGAAACCGCGGAAAAAGGTTCAAAAGACTTCGTCCTTCCTTTCCACTGTGAAGCGGATGTTTATTGGAGCCTTTATCGTAGTGGCTTGTTTTATAGGATTTCTGTTTATATATGATTATTTTGCTCCGGCGACAGGCCGTAAACCGGTGGCTTTGGAGAAAAACGCACAGGAAAAACCGCCTGTGAAGGAAGTCCCCGTAAAAGAAATTTCAGCAAAGAAAGCCCCTGCCAAATCTTCCACAAAGACATTTAAAATCCCTGCAGGCACAGAGATACCCCGCTTAAAGGTGAAACGCCAGGAGCAGGTAATCAAGCATGAGGGATATACGGTCTCTTATAATTCCGAATATCGTATTGCCAACTGGGTCGCATACGAATTGACAGCGACGGAAGCCAAAAGCAAAAAGACGGAACGTTCTAACAAGTTTGTTTCAGACCCGTTGGTAAAAGGCGCGACGGCAACCAATGAAGATTATACACGCACAGGCTACGACCGGGGGCATCTGGCTCCGGCAGGCGATATGAAATGGTCTGCAAAAGCCATGCGCGAATCCTTCTATCTGAGTAATATCTGCCTGCAGAAACCGAAATTGAACCGGGGCATCTGGAAAGAGCTGGAAGAACAATGCCGTTTGTGGGCGTTGGACAACGGTTCGCTACTGATTGTTACGGGACCGGTCATTGCAGGCGATATGGAGCGGCTGGGGAAAAATAGGGTAGCGATCCCCAAATCTTTTTATAAAGTAGTATGTTATCATACGGAGAAAGGTTATAAAAGTATCGGATTCCTTTTCGAGAACAGGGATTATAAAGATAATTCGCTGAAATCGATGGCGATACCTGTCGACAGCGTGGAAAAGGTAACAGGCATTGACTTCTTCCCGTCTATCCCCGACGATCAGGAGAAAGAAATGGAGAAGGCGGTCGACTGGAGCAGTTGGTCGTTTTAATGCATCCTATCCGGAAAATTATCGGAGGATACGCTTTGAAATCCGGTGGAAACCGGAACAATAGAATTTAAAAAGATGTTGTATTCCTATGGTGTAGAACTAAGGTATGCAATTAATAATCAGAATATAATAATAACAAATAACTAAATGCAAGTTATCATGAATGGTAAATTAATCCCCGTTTTTGTATTGGCAGCATTGATGTCGTGTAGTCAGCCGCCGGTGAAGGAGCAAGGTCCCCGTCCGGTAAAGCTGACGGAAGTGACCTCATTGAATCTTGTGGAAAAGTCGTTTAGCGGCGTCGTATCGCCGGACCAGTTCAGCGACCTGGCCTTTAAAATGTCCGGACCGCTGATTTCGCTGAATGTAGATGAAGGGCAAAAAGTCCGTACGGGACAGGTCGTGGCAGAGATCGACCCGCAGGACTTCAAATGGGAATATGAAGCGAAGAAGGCCTCTTTTCAAACAGCCGAAGCACAGTTGCAACGTGCTGAGAGGCTGTTATCCAAACAGGCTATTTCCAAACAGGAATATGAAACGACCGAAGCCTCCTATTCAAATGCAAAGGCTGCATTCGAATATGCGCAGAACCAGTTGGAACAAACCAAGCTGCGTGCTCCGTTCGATGGTTTCATCCAGAAGAAATATGTGGAGAACTATCAGAAGGTGCAGGCAGGCCAGGGTATTGTCTGCCTGATCAACCCGAACAAGTTGCAGATCCAGTACACGATGCCGGAGACGAACATCACTTATTTCTCTACTCCTTATCATATCTATGTGGAGTTTGACAACTACAAGGGAATCCGTTTCAAGGCAAAGGTCAAGGAATATGTGGAAGCGTCTCCCGATGGTTCCGGCGTTCCCGTCTTCCTGTATATCGACGATCCCGAATTTAATCTGGACAAATACAAAGTTGCCGTCGGTTTCTCTTGTCGTGTGGTCCTGCATATCGAGAGTGAAAGTTTCAACGAAGGAGCGGTGTTAGCGCCTCTTTCCGCCATTGTAGCCAGCGAAGAAAATAACGACAAATTTGTATTTGTCTATAATGCCCAGTCACAAAAGGTCGAACGTCGCCAGGTTGAAGAGGCCGAACTGGTGGGAAAAGACAATGTCGTGATCACCAAAGGACTGAAGGCCGGCGACCAGGTCGTTTCTGCCGGAGCTACCCGCCTGGTTGAAGGGCAACAGGTAAAAGTATTAACAGATTAAGCTGATAAACAATGAATCTTCCAGTATATTCCTTAGAGAATAAGAAGATTATATATTTCTTTTTGGCAGTGATGCTGATCGGGGGTATATATTCTTTCTTTAAATTGCCGAAGAAGGAGGACTCGCCTTTCGTAATCAAGCAGGCTGTTTTGGTTACGCAATATCCGGGTGCTACTCCTCAGGAGGTAGAAAAATTGATAACGGAACCTATCGAGAGGGAAATTCAGTCCATGTCGGATGTTTTTCAGATCAAGTCTGAATCTTATTTCGGCATGTCGAAGATCTCGATCGAGTTGCAGCCCACTTTAGCCCCGGATTATATGCCGGTCAAGTGGGACGAATTGCGTCGTAAGGTGTCTAACATACAACCCCGCCTTCCGAGCGGGGCCTCCGCCATTAACGTGAGTGACGACTTCGGGGACGTGTTCGGTATCTATTACGCCCTGACTGCCGATGAAGGTTTTACCTACGACGATATGCGCGACTGGGCGCAGAAGATCAAGACCGAGCTGACCCCTATCTTAGGCGTGCAGAAGGTCTACCTGTTTGCGGAACAAACGCAGGTCGTGAATGTGCGTATCTCCGTACCCAAACTGGCGAACTTGGGGATCGACCCTAATTCGATCCAGCAAGTCCTGCAAACGCAGAACCTCCTGGTCAATACCGGCGAGATCATGACCGGGACTTATCAGCTTCGCGTGCGTGCCGAAGGTACTTATAAAAGTATAGAAGATATACGCGACCAGTTGATCGTCACCAAAGGCGGCGGCGAGGTGCGCCTGGGCGATATCGCCACCATCGAACGTGGTTATATGGACCCGCCTTCCAACCTGATGCGTGTGGATGGCAAACGGGCTATCGGTATCGGTGTGGCTACGGGTGCGAAAGACGATGTGGTAGCTGTCGGCGATGCGGTTGCCGCCCATCTGAAAGAGATGGAGCAGCTTTTCCCGATCGGCATGGAACTGAAAACCATCTATCCGGAAAACCAGATCGCCAACGATGCGAATAACGGTTTTATCCTGAACCTGATCGAATCGTTGCTCATCGTAATTGTGATCATCTTCCTTGTGATGGGATCGCGTGCCGGAATGCTGGTGGGCAGTTCGCTGCTTTTCTCGGTCGGCGGTACGTTGCTGATCATGTTGATCTGGGGTGTCGGGCTGAACCGTACGTCTCTTGCCGCTTTCATTATCGCGATGGGTATGCTGGTGGATAACGCGATTGTGGTGACCGATAACGCGCAGGTCGGCATCAAGCGCGGCCTGTCACGCTACCAGGCGTTGGTCGACGGAGCCACCAAGCCGCAATGGGCCTTGTTGGGCGCGACCTTTATCGCTGTTTGTTCTTTCCTGCCGATGTACTTGGCGCCGGCTTCAGTGGCCGAGATCGTCAAGCCGTTGTTTATCGTGCTTGCTGTCTCATTAGGCCTGAGCTGGGTGTTGGCTTTGACACAGACAACGACATTCGGCAACTTTATCCTGAAAGAGGCGAAACCGGGTGAATCCAAAGACCCGTATGACACGAAGCTGTATCATAAATTCGAAAAAGTGCTGGGACGCCTGATCAAACGCCGTTATATTACGCTGGCCTCGGTTGTGGCGACACTGTTCCTGTCCCTGTTTATCATGAGCATCATGCCGCAGAGCTTCTTCCCGATCATGAACAAGCCGTATTTCCGTGCCGACCTGATCTTCCCGGAAGGTTACGGTATCGATGATGTGGAAAGGAATGTGATCAAGATCGAAGAATATCTGAAGAACAACGAGAATATCAAATCCTATTCGTTCACGTTGGGAGGCTCGCCGGTGCGTTATTACCTGGCAAGTTCTTCTATCGGCCCGAAGCCGAACTTCGCCAATGTCCTGATCGAAACGAAGGATGCGAAAGATGCGCAGGGCGAGGAAAACAAGTTCTATGAATATATGGTAGCCAACTATCCGGACATCCTGACGCGTTCCGCTTTGTTCGCATTGTCTCCCGTGCCTGATGCCGCTATCGAGATCGGTTTCGTAGGCGATAATATCGATACGCTGGTGGCCTTGACGCAACGTGCACAGGAGATCGCCCGCAAGAACGAGATGGTGATGGAAGTGCGCAACAGTTGGGGAAACAAGGTTCCGGTATGGAAACCGTTGTACTCGCAGGAGAAAGGCCTCCGCTTAGGTATCACCCGCCAGCAGATGGCCTATTCGCTTCGTTCGGCTACAAATGGTGTGCCGCTGGGCGAATATCGCGAAGGGGATGTGTTTATGCCGATCCTGCTGAAAGATGCTGACCGGGATTCCATGAACCTGAACGACATCAAGACTTTGCCGGTCTATAGTGCCAAAGGCCGTTCCGTGAAAGTAGAGCAGGTGATCGACGACTTCTCGCTCGATTATGAATATAGCGTTGTGAAGCGTTACAATCGCCAACGTTATATGATGATGCAGTGCGAACCGAAGCGCGGCGCCAATACAATGGCTGCTTTCAGCCAGTTGTGGCAACAGATCGAACAAGAGGTACAAGTGCCTGAAGGCTATAAGCTGCAATATTTCGGCGAGCAGTCCGAGCAGGATAAGGGTAACAAGGCGATTGCCGCCAACATCCCGTTGATGTTCGGTCTGATCTATATCACCCTGCTGTTCCTGTTCCCGAAATACTATCGTAAGCCGGTCTTGATCATGTGTATGTTGCCGTTGATCTTCATCGGTGTGGTATTGGGATTGCTGGTCTTCGGCAAGTCGCTCGATTTCTTTGCCATGTTAGGTCTGTTAGGTCTGATCGGTATGAATATCAAGAATGCGATCGTGCTGGTAGACGAGATCGGTTTGCAGCTTAACAGCGGCTTGGCGCCGGTGAATGCTGTTATCGAGGCGACTAAAACCCGTATCGTTCCGGTGACGATGGCATCGGGGACAACGATCTTAGGTATGTTGCCGTTGCTGGGCGATGCCATGTTTGCCGGTATGGCGGCGACGATTATGGGAGGTCTGTTCGTTTCGACTATCCTGACCATTTTCGTCCTTCCGGTGACCTATTGTATATTCTTTAAGATTAAATCGGTATAATAATATGAGAAATAAAATAATTATCGGTTGCATGCTGTTGGGGGCTTTATCTGTGGGAGCACAGGAAAAGCCTGTCACGGCTGCAGACTACAAGCAGAAAGTGCTTGAATATAGCCGCCAGATCAAACAGAGTGCGGAAGAGCGTATTGCGATGCAGCATGCTATCAAGGCGGCCAAGACCGCTTTCTTCCCGGCTGTCGATTTCTCCGGCAGCTACCAGTACCGTATCAATAAGTACGACTTGGATTTCGGCCCCGGCATGGCTGTCGAAATGGATCATAACACCTATAGTTTGGGAGCTACCGTAAGCCAGCCGATCTATGCCGGCGGACAAATCTACAACAATTACAAGGCCGCCCAGATACAGGGACAGATCGCTTCCGAGGCGGAAGACCTGACGACGGATAATATCGTGTATGCCGCTGACCTGAACTACTGGTCTGCGGCTGCCCGCAAAGGTATGTATGATGTCATGTGCCAGTATGTCGATATCGTGCAGGAATTGGCAAACGTGCTGACTACCCGTTTCAATGACGGGCAGATCAGTAAAACCGACCTCTTGCAGGTACAGTCCCGTTTGAAAGAAGCGGAATTGAACAAAAGTGCTGCATACAAAGACTATCAGATCGCCTTGCAGAACCTCAACGTGCTGATGGGTGTTCCTCCTATGACGCCGGTAGAGATTGCCGATGCCATCACGATGGTCCAGCCGTTGCCTATGCACATAGGGGAGGAGGCAGCTTTGCAGAACCGGCCGGACTTCACGATCTCCCGATTGAATATCGAATACCAGAAACGGCAGATCAACTTGTCAAAAGCAAAATATAATCCGACACTGGCGATCGGTTTCCAGGGAACCTGGGGCACTCCGATGTTGAACGTGAAAGGTTCCGACCAGCTTTGGACACCTGCCGTATTCGCTTCCCTGAAGATACCTTTGTTCCGTTGGGGCGCCCGTTTCAAGGAGGTCAATTCCCAGAAAGCCATTTTGCGCAGTAAGGAATATGCGATGGATTATGCGCGCGACCAGATTTCCCAGGAGGTAGCCAATTCCTGGACCAGCCTGACGGAAAACACGAAGCAGATCGATGTTGCCGAAGAAGCCTGCAAGATCGCCGAAGAAAACCTCGACCTGAATACGTTCAGCTATAACGAGGGGAAACTTCCGATCCTCGACGTCCTTTCCGCCCAGCTTTCCTGGATTCAGTCTTATAGCAGCCTGATCCAGACCTGGTATCAGCAGAAAGCATCCCTTGCCCAGTATAATAAGGCGGTGGGTATTCGCCGCTTGCAGTAATCGGAAAACACCTTTATTACAATTTTTTAGGCACGGATTTCACGGAAATCCGTGCCTAAATTATATTCGCTTAGCGAGTGGACTTTAGTCTGATAATGATTGATTACCGGAACTCTTTTTTCAGTTCCGCCACCCATTTCAGGATGCGTTCCTCTGTCTGTTCGGATTGGTTCTCGACATCGAGGGCAAGCCCCAGGAAATGCCCTTCCTTAACGGCTCGTGATTGGGTGAACTGGTAGTCGCTGACGGGCATGAAGCCGACCAGTTCCGCATTGCTCTTGGTAAAGGCTTCCGCCAGAATGCCGATTCCATCGACGAAATTGTCGGGGTAGCGTTCCTGGTCGCCGAGACCGAAAAGGGCGACTTTCTTGCCCGTCATGTCGATAGATTCTATTTCAGGCAGAAACTCGTCCCAGTAGGTCGGCAGTTCTCCGTCGAACCAGGTGGAAGTTCCGGCAATGATGTTGTCGAACGATTCGAATTCCTTGCGTGTCGCTCCTTCGATCGGGATCAGGACGACTTCGTTTTCAGCGAACGCTTCTTGTATTTTCAAGGCGACTACGGCTGTTTTAGCGGTTGCGCCACCATAGAATAAACCTATTTTCTTCATTCTGTATACTGTTTATAAGAGACGGATTGCCCCGTCTCTTTCATTAATATTCTAATAATGCTTTTGCAGCGTTGTAGATCCGTTCTTCTCCGGGCAGGATCGCTTTTTCGAGGACAGGATGGAAACCGACTGGGGTGAAGGTGGAACCGACGCGCTGGATCGGAGCATCCAAGTACCGGAACATTTCCGTGCCGATGATACCGGCTATTTCCGCTCCGAAACCGGAGAACACTTTGTCTTCATGTACGATCAGCACCTTGCTGGTCTTTTTCACGGAGGCGAAGATCGTTTCCGTATCGAGCGGGATCAGCGAGCGGATATCGATCACTTCCACATCCCAGTCATGCTCTTTCTTCAGCTTTTCGGCGACGGTCAGGCAGAAATGTGTCGTGTTGCCATACGTGATCACGCTCAGGTCGCTGCCCGGCCGGCGGATACGGGCTTTTCCGAAAGGGACTTCGAAGTCATCCGGCACGAAACTGGCTGCTTCGACCGAATTATATTGCGCTTTCGGTTCGAGAAAGACGGTAAAGCCTTTCGAGCGTATGCTGGTTCGCAACAGCCCTGCCGCATCGTCGGCAAAAGAAGGATAGACGATGCGGGCTCCCGGAATGGAGGTCAGCGCGCCTTCGATCGTTTGCGAATGGTAGAGTCCGCCGCCGATATAACCGCCCGATGCCAGGCGGAGCGTCAGATTAGGGGTGAACTGCCCGTTGCTTCGCCAGTATTCGTGGGTACATTCGACGTATTGCTCGATGGCCGGCCAGAAGTAATCGGCAAATTCGGCTCCTTCTACCACGACGTGTATTTTCGGGTCGAAGCGGCACATGCCGTTGGCCGTGCCCACAATGTAGTCTTCGGCGATGGGAGCATTGAAGATACGTTTCGGTCCGAACTCCTGTTGCATGCCTTTGGTGACGTTGAACACGCCGCCTTTGTCTTTGTTAGCCACGTCCTGTCCCCACAGGAATGTATCCGGGTTATGGCGGAATTCTGCTTTTAGTGTTTCGTTGATTGCGGTTACCAGTGTTTTCTTTTCGCCATTTTCTTCTTTGTGCGTGCCGTCTGTATATTTTTGCGGCTTGTAAGGTTCGGGCAGGACATAGTCGTAGATCGTTGCAGGATCAGGTTCGGGAGCCGCCATCGCTTTGCGGTTGGCAGCGCTCAGGTCTTTTTTCGCCTGTGCTTCTATCTGCTTCAGTTCTTCTTCGGTCAGGCGGTTGTAACGGAGCAGCATACGGCGGAATTTTTGCAGCGGATCGGCTGCTTTCACGTAGGCAAGTTCGTTTTCATCGCGATATAAAGTCTGCTTGTCGGAGTTCGAATGGGAGCCGATGCGTACGCAGTTTGCATGGACGATCACCGGATTATGCGTATTGATCGCATGTTCGCGGGCTTCGGTCATGGCGTTCATCGAGTCGAAAACGTCTTTTCCGTTGCAGTGGATGATGCGCAGGTTTTTGAAGCCTGAGAAGTTGTCGGCTACCTTGCGGTTGGCCGTCTGGTCCTTTTTGGGGACGGAGATGCCGTAGCCGTTGTCCTGCAAGACGAAGATAACGGGGAGCTGCTCGTTGCTCGCCCCGTTGATGGCTTCGTAGACGTAGCCTTCGGAAGTGGCGGATTCACCGTGCGAGGTGATCGCAACGCCTTTGTGGTCGTAATAAACCATTGCGCGGGCGACACCTACGGCGTGCAGGTCGTGTGTCCCGGTTGCCGAGGATATGTTTTCGATATGCCACTCCGGCTTGGCGAAATGGTTGGACATATGCCGTCCGCCGCTGGACGGGTCGGTCGCTTTCGAGATACCGTTCAGGATGACTTCTTCCGCCGTCATTCCGGCAGACAGGACCGTCAGCATATCACGGTAGTAGGGAAAGAGGTAATCCTCTCCCCGGTGGAATACCTGCCCGATGGCGAGCTGGATGCCGTCGTGTCCGGCATAAGGGGCATGATAGGACCATCCTAAGGACTGGAGCAGGTAAGAAGGCGCCTTTTCATCGAGCGCCCTGCCGAGACTCATCAGGTAATACCATTTGCGAAGCGTCTCGGTATCGGTCGTTTTTATATCGTATCGTTTCATACTTGATTATTTTATGTGTTGTTTTAATTGTTTTATGATAAATGCTGATAAATGCTGATTTATCAGTTACTTTTC
Organism: Parabacteroides hominis; assembly: GCF_014287585.1. Classification (GTDB taxonomy): domain Bacteria; phylum Bacteroidota; class Bacteroidia; order Bacteroidales; family Tannerellaceae; genus Parabacteroides; species Parabacteroides hominis. Next base: position 65,508 of record NZ_JACOOJ010000006.1, read on the forward strand.
TCTTGAAAGAAAAGTAACCAAAAGTTCAAGGCCGAACCTGCTTCGCTACTCCGTTCCCTCCGTTCGCTGTCGCATCTGAAACTCGCTTCGCTTGGGACAGCAGACGTTCCGTTCGCTCACTGCGGTCTCTACGCTTAACGCTCACCAGCTTAGGCCGGAGATAGAGCCTGACGGCTCTTTGGGGATGGCCGATACCACCTGCTTCTTTGCGATTCAAGTGAGGCGAGCCTCATGCCGCAGGTTTCTTTTGCCGTCTGCTTCAGCAGACGGACAGGTGATTGCTTCCGGCCTTGCCGGTTCCTCTGTGGGTTTTAACCCCTTTAAATATAATCTTATGAAAGGGACTAAAGTCCACAGAGGAAGAGGCTTTGCCTCTAAATCTTTTAAACCGTCTGCTTCAGCAGACGGCAAAAGAGAGCGTGCAGCATAAGGCCTGCTTTGTCTTTTTGCTCACCGATAAATCATCATTTATCCCAGTTCTCCAAATAATCCGCAACCCGCCGCAAGAACTCTCCGCCGAGCGCACCGTTGATGATCCGGTGGTCGTACGACAGGGACAGGTACATCTTGTGGCGGATTGCGATCGTATCTCCTTCGGGTGTTTCCACTACAGCCGGTTTCTTTTCGATGAAGCCGACGCCTAAGATGGCTACCTGCGGCTGGTTGATGATCGGCGTACCGAACAGGCTCTTGAACGAACCGAAGTTGGTGATCGTGAAAGTTCCGCCTTGTATATCGTCCGGCATCAGCTTACCCGTGCGTGCTTTGGCGGCAAGGCTGTCGATACTGACGGCAAGACCGTTCAGATTCAACTTGTCCGCATCGTGTATGACCGGAACGATCAGGTTGCCGTCCGGCAGCGACACGGCGATACCCAGGTTGATATGCTTTTTCAGAATGACCTTGTAGCCGTCTACCGATGCGTTCACGTACGGGAATTCAGCCAATGCCTTGGCCGTGGCTTCGGCAATGGCAGGCATAAAGGTGAGCGCCACGCCTTCGCGTTTGAAGAAAGCCTCTTTCACGCGGCTGCGCCATTTGACGAGGCGGGTAACGTCGGCTTCGACAACGGTCGTAACGTGCGGAGACACTTTTTTCGACATCACCATGTGGTCGGATATGATACGGGCTACGCGATCCATTTCGACTGTTTCGTCTTCGGCAATAGCTGCCGGATTGCGTCGGTCGTTGACGGTGGGCGGCGTCGACCGATGATGGTGTCCACCGTCGACCGGTGATGGCGCGTTGCGTAGGTCGTCGACGGTGGGTTGCGTCGACGGTTGGCGCAAGTTTTCGGTTCCACTTTGTGGAGCTACTCCGCTTTTCTTCGTCGTTATATAATCTTTGATATCCTTTTTGCTGAGACGCCCTTCGTAGCCGGTTCCCGGAATAGCGTCCAGTTCGGCTTGCGATATTTTGGCTTCCTGCGCTAATTGCAGCACGATGGGAGAATACCATCTTCCGTCTTCTTCCTTGGACGATTTGACGGGCTGGACGGGTTCTGCCGGTGCAGACTGTACCGTTGTGCTTTCGTTGCTTTTGGCCGCTGCGGGAGCGGGGCTTTCCGGCGCTTCTCCCTCTTCGCCTTCCAACTGGATCAGGGCGACGGTTGTGCCGACGGCTACCGTATCGCCTTCGGCAAACAGCAGTTCGAGAACCTTTCCGGCAACCGGAGAGGGTATTTCCGCACTGACTTTGGCCGTGCTCACTTCAAAGAGGACATCGTCCTCCTGAACAGCATCGCCTACTTTGACGGACCAGGAGACAATCGTCCCTTCCGTAATGCTTTCGCCCAGCTTGGGCATTTTTATTTCAAATGTCGACATAGTTTAAATGTGTATTTTATGTTCTGATATTGAAGTTCCAGGCCGGCGTTGCATATTTGTTGTCACGCAGGGTCCGGATGGCGTTCAAATCGTCTTCAGTGAATGAATAAGGACGGGTGGCCGTCTTGTTTTCTGTAAAATAGTTCAGAAGCGCGTCTCTGAATTCTCCGATAGATACCGCTTTGCGGGTATAGGTGCATATGTTGGTGACCGGGCTTCTTACGGACTTGACATAAAAAGGAGCGGGCTTCACCTCGTTTTTCTCCGGCCTCCGCCCTGTGCTTTTGAGGGCGGTCGCCAGGCGATACAGGTCGGTGGAGAAAAGGAGGGTGGCATGGTGCAAGATCCTGCCTTTGTGGATGGATTGCGCACTGCCTGATATTTTCAGCCCGTCGATCGTGAGCGCCTGCCGTTCGTCAGCCTCTGCCCGGATGCCGAATGTGGCAAGGAAGGCGATCAGCCGGGCTGTGAATGTGCCGGATGCAAGTTCCTTGCTGTTTTGTATAAGAGTGACATTCAGGTTGCCGGAATCGTGATAGACGGCTCCGCCACCTGAATAACGGCGTACGACTTTGATATGCTTCTCCTGTATATAGTTCCGGTTTATCTCGTCCCATACGTTCTGATGCTTGCCGATGATGACGGACGGTTCGTTCTGCCACAACATGAAGATGTCGTCCGAAAAGTTCTTAAGCAGATACTCTTCGGCTGCCAGGTTGAACCAGGCATCGGTGTATGGATTATCGATATAAATCATAAATCAGAGGTAGAGGCTTTCATGTATCGCCTCTCCGACAGTCGGATGGGGGAATACGGTTTTCTTGAATTCATCGACCGTATAACCGTGCTCGACGGCGATACCGGCAATGACGATGATCTCCGACGCCGGATTTCCCAACAGGTGGCAACCGATGATCCGGCCGTTCACGTTTGTCAGGAGCTTGCATAGCCCGTTGCCGGTTTCGTTTTCGGCGACAAAACGGCCGGAGTAGGTCATCGGTATCTTGACAAGGTTGTAATATTCTCCGTTCGCCTTCAATTCCTCTTCCGTCTTGCCGACACCCGCCACTTCGGGATTGGTGTAGACGACGGCAGGAATGGCCCTGTAGTCCATCCGGTCCTCATGCCCTAAGATATGATTGACGGCAACCTCGCCTTCCCGATAGGCCGTATGGGCCAGTTGCGAGAATCCTGTGATATCGCCGGCTGCGTAAACGTGCGGATGGGAAGTCTGCATATATTCGTTCACCCGGACGCCCCGCCGGTCCGTCTCGATGGAAAGGCTTTCCAAGCCTAAATCTTTGGTGATGGCCCGGCGCCCTACGCTGACCAGGATCCTGTCTGCCGGGATCGCATCCGTCTTGCCGTCTTTCTCGACAATGACCTCTTTCGGGGTGACTTCGATCACCTTTGTGTTCAGATGGAATTCCACGCCTTTCTTGGCATATTCGCTCCGGAGCATGGCGGAAGCCTCCTTGTCCATCGCACCGAGTATTTCCGGCATCATCTCGATCACCTTCACTTTTACTCCCATGCTGGTAAAGAAAGAGGCGAACTCGATCCCGATCACGCCGCCGCCTATGATGGCAAGTTCTTTGGGAAGCTCTTTACTGTCGAGTGCTTCCCGCGAAGTCCAGTATTCTACGTCCGAGAGTCCCTCGATAGGAGGGATTACCGTTTCGGAACCGGTGCAGAGGAGTATGTTTTTGACGGTGAAAAGGTCGTTTCCGCACTCTATGCGGATCATTCCGTCCGTTTCCCCGTTCAACACGGCAGTCCCTTCGACGATCGTGATCCCGCTCGAAGTGAGCCGCATCTTCACGCCGGATGTCAGCTTTTTGACCGTCCGGTTCTTACGCCCGATGATCTTGTCCATGTCGAAAGACGGCGTCCCTTCCGGCAGAATGCCATATTTGGAGGATGTTTTGAAGCTGTCCAGTATTTTGGCGGAGTATAATAACGTTTTTGTGGGAATGCAGCCTTCGTTCAGGCAGACGCCCCCGATGGCGTTCTTTTCGAAGAGGACGGTTTTCAAGCCCCCTTCGGCTGCCCGTTCGGCGGCGGTATAGCCCGCCGGCCCTCCCCCTATGATTGCAATATCGTAATTCATATTTGTGCTTAATTTAGTTTGACATTAAAAAGAGAAAGATGCTCCGTTGCCATTTCGACAGCAAAAAGAGGGTTATCGCTTCCAAATAGAAACGTTAAAAAATATTATCCTTGCTACTAATTCCATTTATATGCACTACTAATCCGATTTAGATGGGGGCGTAGTGACATTTTGCTAATGGGGCACTTTCTCTTTTACCCGAAAACCAGGACTCTTTTGTCCAGCGGCTTGATCTCTTTCGGTCCGGGCTCTTCCGTCGGCGTCCCGAAAGGCATCTGGGCAACCAGTTCCCATTTCGGATCGAGTTTCCACTCCGCACATACGGTTTCGTCGATCAGCGGGTTGTAATGTTGAAGGGATGCTCCTAAGCCGGCATCTTCCAGCATTGTCCAGATAGCCAGTTGGTGCATGGCGGATGTTTGCTGTGCCCAAACCGGGAATTTGTCGTAGTAAGTAGGGAAGGAGTCTTGCAACTGTTCGACGACCGCTTTGTCTTCATAGAACAGGATCGTTCCGTAGCCGGCGGCCAGGCTTCCGTCTATTTTAGCTTCCGTTCCTTTGAAAACTTCCGCGGAGACAATTCTCTTCAATGTCTCTTTCGTGATCTCCCAAAGTCTTTTATGGTTCTTGCCTAACAGCAATACGATGCGGGTCGATTGCGAATTGAAGGCTGAAGGGACGTTCATGACTGCGAAGTCTATGATTTCTTTGATCTGTTCGTCTGATATCGGGGAACTGTTCGTGATGTGATAGTAAGTTCTGCGATGTCTCAATGCTTCTTTAAAATCTCGTGCCATAATTAATGCGTTTTTATTTTATGTTTCTTTGAAAAGAAAACCATCCGGAGTCTGGTTTTGTTGCAAATACGTCCCGTTGTTTCTCGAATAAGCCGATAGAATTAATCTATCACGGCGGATTACTGGTGAAAAGGCTGTATCTTTGTCTCCCAAAAAGAGTTAAAGAGGAATGATTGGAAAAAAAATACCGGCTGTTTTTCGGATCGTGTTTGCCATATGGGTGATCCTGCAGGTTTGCCTAATGGTAAAATACTGGGATATGCCTAACCACGATGACGCCCTGGCTTATGTGGAACTGGCTTCGGAATGTATTGCGAGGGGCACTTGGTATCCGGACGTGCATAACCAATATGACGATTTTATTTTCGGTCCGGGCTATGTAAACCTTTTGATCGGGATCTATCATCTTTTCGGATCTTTCTCTTTTGTCCGGTTGCTGAATTTATTGATGAATATTGCAATGGTATTTGAAATACGGAAGTTGGCCGGACGGATGTTTTCGAATAAAACGGGGTATTACGCTGCTATTTTATATATGTCGATTTTTTCAAACCTATATGCTCCGATAGCCGTATTGACTGATTTGCCTTTTACTTTCCTGTTGTTGACAGCCCTGCTGTTGTGCAACTTCCGCCGGCTGTTTCCTGTGGCTGTCGCCGGAGTGCTGATTGCTCTGGCTAACTGGTTCCGTCCTCTGGCAATTGTCTTTTTATGCGTGATTTTGCTCCTTTTCATCGTGCAAAAGCGCCGGTGGCAGTCTTATGTCGCTTTGGCTCTGCCGCTTGTCTTGACTGTTTTCCTGATCGGACAGAGTGCGAAGAAGAGAACCGGTCATTTTGTCTATCAAGCGGTGTCCGGAGGCTATAACTTAGCCATGAGTTCTTTTGATGAAGCAAACGGTTTAGTCAATTTTAACGGCTTCGGTGATCCTGACAATTATATTTGCCTTCCTCCCGGAGATTATACCTATATGGAGCGGGACAGCCTGTTAAAGCGTGCGTCGGTCCGCTGGATATCGGAGCACCCGTTTAAGTATATTTCCCAACTGCCCTTCAAGTTGGCCGCTTTATATTGTGAAGATACCTGGACGGAGCGTGTGAAGCCGGATATGGGATTTAGAGTAGTGCTTTCAAAAATGAAGGATAATAGCTTGAAATTGATTGAGTTAATCGTTGTCCTGGCGTTGAAGAGCATTGTCTATTACACCGTGCTTTTGTTATTCCTTTATTACGTTTGGACGAACCGGCGCGATCTGTTCCGGGAGCGGAATGTCTATCTCCTGATCCCTGTTTTAGGTACGGCTGTAACGGTTTTGTTCGTGATCACTTCCCGCTATCATTATCCTTATTTGTTTGCGATAACAATCTATGCGGCAGCGGGGCTTGACACTCTCATACAGAATAAATTAAAGAAAAATAGCAGAAAGTGCTGATTTATTTGCTGATTTCTTGTGTGTGAATCAAAATAATTTGTACCTTTGTGCCCCGTAAAAGAAGAGAAACTCTATTAGAATCTTTGTTTTTGTTCAAGATGCAGTTCAAAAAGGGAAGACAGATAGCAGGAGTTGACTTAAATTTCGTAATATTAAAAAGAAAGATTAGCGATGTCTAAAATTTGTCAAATTACCGGAAAGAAAGCAATGGTTGGCAACAACGTTTCTCACTCTAAGAGAAGAACGAAACGTAAGTTTGATGTGAACCTGTTTACTAAAAAGTTCTACTGGGTAGAACAGGATTGTTGGGTTAGCCTGAATATTTCAGCCGCTGGCTTGCGTACTATCAATAAACTTGGTTTGGATGCAGCAATTAAGAGAGCTGCTGAAAAAGGTTATTTAAACGCTTAATTTGAGGAGGAAATAAGAAATGGCAAAGAAAGCAAAAGGTAACAGAGTTCAGGTAATTCTTGAATGCACTGAGCACAAAGAAAGTGGTATGCCGGGTACTTCCCGTTATATTACAACAAAGAACAGAAAGAATACAACTCAGAGATTGGAGCTGATGAAGTACAATCCTATCCTGAAGAAGATGACGTTACACAAAGAAATTAAGTAAGAGGAGATTAAACAATGGCAAAAAAAGCGGTTGCAACATTTAAGAAAGGTGACGGTCGTACCTATTCTAAAGTAATCAAGATGGTTAAGTCCCCGAAGACCGGTGCTTACATCTTCCAGGAAGAAATGATTCCTAACGAAGCTGTCAAAGATTATTTCGCTAAATAAGAGAGCGTAATATCAAGATACGAAGAGAGGTTCTTCTCCATAGCGGGAAGGACCTCTTTTTTTGTCTCCATTCGGGTGGTTATATGGAATATTTTCATAATTTTGTGTGGGCGAATCCGCGGCTGTCCGGTTAAGGGCTGTCCGTGAGCCGGACCTGCAAAATACATTTGATGAATAATAAATAAAAACAAATAAATAATTAAGAACCATGAGATTTGATGTATCCAGCACAGCGCTGTTATCACGTTTGCAATCTATTAGCAAAGTCATTGCTTCTAAGAATTCATTACCGATCCTGGACAGTTTCCTTTTCAACCTGGAAGGTAATAAACTCACCATAACAGCTTCGGATGCTGAAACACGTCTGGTTACATCCGTTGACGTGATGAATGCACAGGGAAGCGGGCTTTTCGCCGTCTCGGCAAAAATCTTGCTCGACCCGTTGAAGGAGTTGCCCGAACAACCGCTGACTTTCGATATTAACGACGATAACCTGGAAATCTTTATCCATTTCCAGAACGGTAAGTATAATTTTATCGGACAGAAGGGAGACACGTATCCGCAGCAGAAACCGTTGAATGAGAATGCGATATCTGTCATGATGGATGCGCAGATGTTGCTGAACGGCATCAGCCGCTCGCTGTTTGCAACGGCTGACGACGAGCTTCGTCCGGTAATGAACGGCATCTATTTCGATATTCATACGGACGATCTGACATTTGTGGCTTCCGACGGACATAAGCTGGTGCGCCTGCGCAACCTTTCGGTAAAATCACCGGAAAGAGCTTCTTTCATTTTGCCGAAGAAGCCCGCTAACCTGCTGAAAGGCCTTTTATCAAAAGAAGGGGAGATGGTCAGCATCAAGTTCGATGATAACAATGCCTATGTCAACTGTTCTAATTTCGAAATGGTTTGCCGACTGATCGAAGGCCGTTACCCGAATTACAACAGCGTGATCCCGCAGGAAAATCCTTTCAAGGTGACGATCGACCGTGTCTCTTTCCTGAATGCTTTGAAGCGCGTTTCCGTTTTCTCCAACCCGGCAAGCAGCCTTGTCAAGTTGCAGTTGAAGGAGAGCGAGATGATTGTTTCCGCACAGGATATCGATTTTTCCACTTCGGCGGAAGAAAAAATTGTTTGCAGCTTTGACGGAACCGAATTAAGCATCGGTTTCAAGGCTACTTATCTGATTGAAATACTGAGCAACATCAATTCGGAAGAGGTGATACTCGAATTGGCTGATCCTTCGCGTGCCGGCCTGATCGTTCCTTCTGAAAACGAAGAGAACGAGGATCTGCTGATGCTGCTGATGCCTATGATGTTGAATGATTAAAATATAAGAAATGCAGTTAAACCTGAAAAACCCGTTAGTCTTCTTCGACTTGGAGACTACGGGTATTAATATTGTTAAAGACCGTATCGTGGAAATCTCTTTTGTCAAGGTTTACCCGAATGGAAAAGAAGAATCTAAAACGAGACGGATCAATCCGGAAATGCCCATTCCACCGGAATCGACCGCTATTCACGGCATCACCGACGAAGATGTAAAAGACTGTCCAACCTTTAAAGAAATAGCCAAGTCGCTGGCCACCCAGATAGAAGGGTGCGATCTGGCCGGATATAACTCCAATCGCTTCGATATCCCTTTGCTGGCGGAAGAGTTTCTGCGGGCAGGTGTCGATATCGATTTGAACAAACGCAAGTTTGTAGACGTGCAGACCATTTTCCATAAGATGGAACAGCGTACGCTTTCGGCCGCCTATAAGTTCTACTGTGACAAAAGCCTTGAAAACGCCCATACGGCGGAGGCCGATACGATGGCGACCTATGAAGTGTTGAAAGCGCAGTTGGACCGTTATCCGGACTTGCAGAATGATATCAATTTCCTTTCCCAATATTCAAGCTATACGAATAATGTGGACTTTGCCGGGCGTATGGTATATAACGACAAAGGGGAAGAGGTGATAAACTTTGGCAAATATAAAGGCCGTCTGGTCGAGGAAGTGCTGAAGAACGATCCCGGATATTATTCCTGGATTATGAATGGCGACTTTCCTCTGAACACCAAGAAAATACTGACTGAAATAAAATTGAGAGGTTTTAATTCGAAATAAGAACCATGAATAATTTTGAGTTTTGTAACCCTGTAAAGGTTGTTTTCGGCAAAGGTTCCATAGCCCGTTTGTCCGCTTTGATTCCGGAAGGAAGTAAAGTGCTGATGGTGTATGGCGGCGGAAGCATAAAGAAAAACGGCATCTACGGCCAGGTGACAAAGGCGCTGGAAGGTTTTGAAGTGACCGAGTTTCCGGGAATCGAAGCAAATCCGCATTACGAAACCTGCATGAAGGCCGTGGAGGTCGTCAAAGAGAAGAAGATTGATTTTCTGCTGGCCGTAGGCGGCGGTTCGGTGATCGACGCCACGAAGTTCATCGCGGTATCTGTCGGTTTCGAAGGCGATCCGTGGGATATCCTTTCGAAAGGCGGCGAGATAAAGAGCGCCTTGCCTTTGGGTACGGTGCTTACATTGGCTGCGACCGGTTCGGAGATGAACGAACGTTCGGTTATCTCCCGTGTCTCGACTCGTGAGAAACTGAATTTCGCCAGTCCGTTGGTATTCCCGAAATTCTCTGTGCTGGACCCTGAAGTGACTTACTCGCTCCCCGCACGCCAGGTGGCGAACGGGGTGGTCGACTCTTTTATTCATGTGGTGGAGCAGTATCTGACCTATCCGGTCAATGCGAAGGTGCAGGATGCCTTTTCGGAAGGATTGATGCGTGTCATCCATGAAGAAGGATTGAAGGTTTTGGATAATCCGAACGACTACGATATCCGTGCCAACCTGATGTGGGCGGCGACCAATGCGTTGAATGTCTGGATCGGGCAGGGGGTTCCGCAGGACTGGTCTTCCCACCGCATGGGCTATTCGCTGACGGCGCAGTTCGGCCTGGATCATGCACAAACACTGGCGATTCTCTTGCCGGGCGTCATGACCTATATGTTTAAAGAGAAGCAGGCCAAGTTAGCTCGTATGGGCGAAGTCGTTTTTGGCATTGCGGATGGGACGGAAGAGGAAAAGGCACGCAAGACAATTGCGGCCTGTGAGGATTTCTTCAGCCGGATGGGACTGAAAACGCGCCTCGGTGAATGTGGCATTACGGAAAAGGATTTGGATACCCTTGCCGCTCCTGTGGACAAACAGGGCTGGAAATTGGGCGAACATCATAATATAGACAGCCGTGTGGCTCGCGAGATAATGGCATTGCGCTTGTAATTTCATGCTTACGAAATTTCGGTTTTATCCGGAAGTATATATAAATAGGTTATGGAAAATAGTCTGAAAGGTAAACATATCATATTGGGGATAACAGGGAGCATCGCTGCCTATAAAGCCGCCTATATCATCCGTGCCCTGGTGAAGAAAGGGGCGGAGGTTCAAGTTGTTATTACCCCTGCGGGAAAAGAATTCATTACGCCGCTCACGTTATCCACGTTGAGCAGCCATCCGGTGATCAGCGAGTTTTTCTCGAACCGAGACGGTACGTGGAACAGCCATGTCGATCTCGGCCTCTGGGCGGATGCCATGCTGGTCGCACCGGCTACTGCTTCGACAATCGGAAAGATGGCGAATGGCATTGCCGATAATATGCTGGTCACGACATACCTGTCTTGCAAAGCTCCGGTTTTTGTCGCACCGGCGATGGATTTGGATATGTTTGCACATCCTTCCACCGGGCAGAACTTAGACCGGCTCCGTTCGTTCGGCAACCGTATCATCGAACCTGCCGAAGGGGAACTTGCCAGCCATCTGGTAGGTAAGGGGCGCATGGAAGAACCGGATAGGATCGTGGCGGTCCTGGAAGATTTCTTCGCTTCCCAAACCCGGCTTGAAAAAAAAAAGATTGTAATAACTGCCGGTCCGACATATGAAAAGATAGATCCCGTACGTTTTATAGGTAACTATTCTTCCGGAAAGATGGGGTTTGCATTGGCGGAAGCGTGTGCAGGGCAGGGGGCGGAAGTGACATTGATCGCAGGGCCGGTGTCTTTGAAGGCGGTTCATCCGAATATCAAACGGATCGATGTCGAGTCGGCCGAAGAAATGTATCAGGCGGCCATGACGGCTTTTCCGGGGGCGGATGCCGGTATCCTTTGTGCCGCCGTGGCGGATTATCGTCCGGATGAGCAGGCAAGCGAAAAGATCAAACGGGAGACGAAAGGGGAAATGACGCTCCGTCTGGTTCCGAATAAGGATATCGCAGCCTCGTTGGGAGCGATCAAGCGGGAAAACCAGGTCTTAGTCGGTTTCGCATTGGAAACAAATGATGAAACGGCTCATGCCGAAGGAAAGCTGAAACGGAAAAACCTCGATTTCATCGTGTTGAATTCATTGAGGGATGCAGGCGCCGGTTTCCGTTGCGACACGAATAAGATCACGATCATCGACAAGGAAGGCGGGACGACTGTTTATCCCTTGAAGAGCAAACAGGGAGTGGCCGTTGATATTATAAATAAATTGGCAACATTATTAAAATGAGAATGATTAAGAAATTGTTATGCATATGCTTGTTGGGAGCTGCTCCTTTTATGGGTAAGGCGCAGGAGTTGAATGCCCGCATCACCATAAACAGTGATAAGGTGCAGAGTACGAATAAACAGGTGTTCAAAACCCTGCAGGATGCATTGAATGATTTCGTCAATAACAAAAAATGGACGGATGCTACTTTCGCCATAAACGAACGTATCGACTGCTCCATGACTCTCATCATCAACGAAATGGTATCGGACAATAGTTTTAAAGGCGAGATACAGGTGCAGGCTCGCCGTCCGGTATATAATTCCAGCTATACGACAACGTTGCTGAATTATCGTGATACGGAACTCTCTTTCGACTATACCGAATTCGAACCGTTGGAATATACGGAAAATACATTGAGCAACAATCTGATTGCAACGGTTGTTTTCTATATCTATACGATCCTCGGCCTGGATTTCGACAGCTTTTCCCCGAAAGGAGGCACTGCTTTCCTCGGACAGGCCATGCAGATCGTGAGCCTGGCACAGGCGCAACCTGCCTGGACAGGTTGGAAAGCTTTTGAAAACGACCGTAACCGCCATGCTTTGGCTACGGCTCTGACGGACAATACTTCCGAATTGTTCCGGGATATGTGGTATAACTATCATCGTAAGGGACTCGATGAAATGGCCGCAAATCCGGATCGCGGACGTACGACTATAATCGGTTTGCTTCCGGTTTTGGAGCAAGTTAAGAGTGCCCGTCCGACGTCACCGTTGCTTCAGATGTTCGCCGATTCCAAACTGGATGAAGTCGTTTTGATCTATTCGAAAGCTACTGCGCCGGAGAAGCAGGAAGGCTATAAAATGTTGTCCAATCTGTATCCTGCCCTCACGACACGTATGGAATCGCTTAAAAAGTAATCTGGAATAACTATGTTGAAATCTTTATTCATACGGAACTTTGTTCTGATAGACAGCCTGGACATTAAGTTCGATAAAGGTTTTTCTGTGATAACCGGTGAGACGGGGGCAGGAAAGTCTATTATATTGGGGGCGCTTTCCCTGGTCTTAGGACAGCGTGCAGATGGAAAGAGCATTAAGAACGGTTCTGAAAAATGTGTGATAGAAGCTGTCTTCGATGTCTCCCGCTATAAGCTGGAAGAATTTTTTCTCACGAATGACCTGGAGTATGATGCGGAGATTTGCATTCTTCGCCGGGAATTGTTTGCATCGGGAAAGTCCCGTGCTTTTGTAAACGATTCGCCTGTCCCGCTTTCCGTGGTGAAGGAATTGGGAAGCCGGCTGATCGATATCCATTCGCAACACCAGAATCTTTTGTTGGGGGATAACCGGTTTCAGTTGAAAGTAATCGATGTAATGGCCGAAAACGATATCCTGCTGATCCTTTACCGGAAGGAATACAGCCGTTATTTGTTTTTGAAAAAGGAACTGAAAGAACTGACCGAAAAGGCTCTCCAGACCAAGCAGGAGGAAGATTATGTGCGTTTTCAGTTGGAGCAGTTGACCGATGCCGGTTTGGTTGCCGGTGAACAGGAAGAACTGGAACAGGAACTGGAAACCCTTTCCCATGCCGAAGAGATAAAAGGTTCTCTTTATAAGATAACCCAACTGCTGGACGGGGAGGAACAGGGAGCCGTCCAACTGATAAAAGAAGCCCTTTCCACCGCAGACAGCCTGGAACGCTATTATCCGAAAGCGAAAGAAATAGCCGAGCGTCTGCGTTCCGCCTATATCGATATGAACGACCTGGCTTCCGAAACGGATGTGTTGAAGGAGGATATCGAATTTAATCCTGAACGCTTGGATTGGGTGAACGAACGTCTCAATACGTTATACTCCCTGGAACAGAAACACCGGGTATCCAATGTGGAAGAGCTGATAGAATTGCAGGAAAAATATAACGAGCAGCTAAAGGAGATCGATTCTTTTGATGAACAGATCGAATCGTTGAAAAAGCAGTTGGAGGTTTCTCATCGGGAATTGCTTCAACAGGCTGCCGTGTTGAGCGAACAACGTAAGATCGCCTCGAAAGCGATCGCCACCCAATTGGTGGAAATGGTTGTTCCGTTAGGTATGCCGAATACGCGTTTTGCGATCGACTTTGTGCCTAAACAGGAGCCGGAAAGCGATGGAATGGACGAAATCCGGTTTATGTTTTCCGCCAATAAGAGTGCGGAACTGCAACCGGTAGCTCAGACGGCATCCGGAGGCGAGATCTCCCGCCTGATGTTATGCATTAAGGCTATGATTGCCGGATTTACGGCGTTGCCTGCCATCATCTTTGACGAAGTGGATACGGGTGTTTCCGGGGATATCGCCGATAAAATGGGGGATATCATGCAGGAATTAGGTACGAAGATGCAGGTTTTTGCCATTACTCATCTTCCCCAGATCGCAGCAAAGGGAAAAGACCATTATTTTGTTTATAAGGAAGATACGGATGAACGGACCGTTACCCGTATCCGGAAAATGAATAAGGAAGAGCGCGTGAAAGAGATTGCGCGTATGCTGAGCGGTGCTTCGTTGACCAGTGCTTCTATTGCAAATGCGAAAGAACTGTTGAAAGCTAAAAATTAAACCTTTTCATCGCTGTCTGGTCATAATAGCAACAAAGTGTAAGTGCTAATTAAAAATTGAGTGACATGAAGAGATTGAGTATTATATTAATGGTGGTCCTTTTTTGCAGCTTGCAGGGACATGCACAATTTTGGATCAGTTTCGGATGGAATGAACCCCATTGCCAGAACTGCCTCTGGATGGAACAGGCAATTCGTATGACGAACCGTCAGGCTGCCGAGTATCATAAGATCATTCATCGATACGGGGAGAAGATCGAGCGTGAAGCGCGTAAGCATTATCGCTATTGGGACCAGTCCGCCCAGAAGATCTATAAGTTGCGTATGGAGCGGGACCGGAAATTGCAGCGTCTCCTTTCCCCTTCGCAGTTCCGTCTATATGTGCGTTTCGTCCGTGAGACACCGACACGCATCCACGACTGGAGAGGTTGGTATAATAACCCGCATTATCCGAACTACCGTCCGTCCAGTTCCTGCCATCGTTATGAAGATCATTACTGGCATTGCCAGTGGGAATATACGAACAATAGATGGTTCGACCGCTTTGACGACGGCAAATGGTATCCCGGTAAGTACGATCGTCCCGGCCATGATAACGGACAGTGGAGGCCGGACAGGCATGATCGTCCTCAGCCGAATCATAACAATGGCCGTCCCCACCATGACAATGGACAGTGGAAACCCGACAAATACGATCGTCCGAACCTTCAGGGAGGCCGTCCCGGTTCCGATAATCACAAGAATAAGCACGATAAGGACAAATATGACAAGAAACGTCCGGACCGGGATAAAGACAGGCATTACGATAAGGACAAAAAAGAGGACAAACGCTCTGACAAGGATCGTACGAATAGTCGGCAACGTACGAGCAACAGGCGGAGCATAGAGAAAAGTATCTGATAATGGGATTTAGAGTAAACCGACGCACCCTGCTTTTGATAGCCGGGTGCGTTTGGATCATAGCAGGCATCAATATCTTAAGGATCGGCATCGTCACGTGGTTGAACGATGCCCATTACTGGCTGTTTAAAGTCGGAGAGGCAATTGTTGTTTTCCTGCTTTTCTTCCAGTTTGTCTTTCGTCGTTTGTTTGTTAAACATTCCGAGCGGATTTCACAGAAAGGGGAAAAGAACTGTCCTTTTTCATTTTTTGATGTGAAAGGCTGGATCGTGATGATCTTTATGATTACTTTCGGCGTTACGATCCGTCATTTCCAATTGCTCCCCAACTCCTTTATTTCGGTATTTTATACCGGACTCTCATCTGCCTTGATTATTACCGGTATTTTATTCCTGATCCGGGCTTATTCATCGTCCCGCCATAAGCTGAAAAGCGATAGCTAATATATACGAGAGTATATAATAAAAGCGTAAATCTTTGTATCTTTGTCCACATAAAGCCGGGAATAGTCGAATTGCCCGGTGATAAAAAACGGAAAAGATATAGAATAATGAAAGAAAACGAAATGGTGTTCGGCATCCGTGCCGTGATCGAGGCAATCCAGGCCGGTAAAGAGATTGATAAAATATTGGTGAAACGTGAACTGCAGGGAGACTTGTCTCGTGAACTGTTTGAAGTTCTGAAAGGACGTGACATACCTGTACAGCGTGTGCCTGCCGAACGTCTCGACCGTTTGACGCGTAAGAACCATCAGGGGGTAATAGCCTTTATCCCGGCTATCACGTACGAGCGGCTGGAGAATATTATTCCGTTTGTGTATGAACAGGGAAAGAATCCGTTTATCGTGTTGTTGGATGGGATTACGGATGTCCGTAACTTCGGTGCGATTGCCCGTACCTGCGAATGTGCCGGTGTGGATGCGATCGTGATTCCTTCAAAGGGCAGCGTAACGGTGAATGCCGATGCGATTAAGACCTCGGCCGGTGCGCTCCATGTATTGCCTGTCTGCAAGGAAAAAAGCATTACGGAGGCCATCCGTTTCTTACAGGCGTCAGGAGTAAAAGTCTATGCAGCCAGTGAAAAAGCCTATGAGAATTATACGGCTATCAAATATGACGGACCTGTGGCGATCGTGATGGGAGCCGAAGATACGGGAGTCTCGATGGATAATCTTCGTATCTGCGACAGCATGGTGAAGATCCCGCAGTTCGGTACGATCGGTTCGCTGAACGTATCGGTCGCCTCTTCCATCCTGATCTATGAAGTGGTTCGCCAGCGGATGAATGAACAAGCACAATAACGTTATTAAAATAAAGAAACAATGAAGAAAGTTATCGCAACAAAAAATGCACCTGCCGCTATCGGTCCGTATAGCCAGGCGGTACAAGTAGGAAATATGCTGTTTGCTTCCGGCCAGTTGGGTCTTGCTCCCGCAACAGGCAATTTCGCAGAAGGAGGAGTGAAAGAACAGACCGTACAGGCATTCAAGAATGTACATGCAATTCTGGAAGAAGCCGGTCTTAGCATCGACGATGTCGTAAAGACAACCGTATTCCTGGCTGATATGAGTGATTTCGCTGCTATGAACGAAGTATATGCTTCTCAGTTCGAAGGTACTTTCCCAGCCCGTTCAGCTGTCGCAGTCAAGACATTGCCGAAGAATGGCCTGGTGGAAATCGAAGTGATTGCCGTAAAGGAATAAAACAATTGTCTTTGATTACGAATATAACTGCTTTTGATTTCAAAGACAGTTATATTCGTAATTAAAGACAGCTTTTGCTAAATGTATTTCGTGAACTTGTATCGGTCATGCAATTTTTTTGTTCCTCTTCGCTCAAAGAAGTGAAATTACTTTCCGAATAGCTTTCCGATCAAGTCTTTCTTTCCTATCTTCTGCAATGCTTGTGTGATTTGGCGGCGGAACTCCGGTTTATACCAGAAAAAGAACTGACGTTGTGCCAGTTTTTGTTCTTTCGTATGGGCCGTATATACCTTTTCCAATGTATAGGGATGATACCCTGTGTAGTACATCTCCGTTGCCAGTGTCATGGGGGTAGGTGTAAAATCCTGTACCTGTTCGAGCTGGAAATGCAGCTTCTTGGTCTGGATAGCCAAGTTTGCCATATCCGCCTCGGTACAACCGGGATGGCTGGATATGAAATAAGGGATTAATTGCTGGTTCAATCCGTGTTGCTTGTTTACACGGTCGAATATCTTCTTGAATTGTCCGAAAAGCTCGAATGAAGGTTTGCGCATCATCTTCAGGACATTGTCCTCCGTATGTTCGGGTGCGACTTTGAGACGGCCGGAGACATGGCGGGCTATCAGTTCCTCCATATAGGTATGGGCTGCCTTGTTCAGATTGTCATCCGCATACCGGTGCAAGAGCAGGTCATAGCGGATGCCGCTACCGATAAACGAACGTTTGATTTCCGGCATGCTGTCCACTTCTTTGTATATATCTAACAACGGCGTATGATCTGCATTCAGGTTCTTGCAGACGACAGGAGAGATGCAAGAAGGTTTCTTGCACTGGGCGCAGATATCCGGATTCTTCCCTCTCATCCGGTACATATTGGCCGAAGGGCCGCCCAGGTCGCTCAGATATCCTTTGAAGTCCGGCATTTGGGTGATCTCCTTAACTTCTTTCAATATGGACTCTTTACTTCGTGAGGCGATAAACTTTCCCTGATGCGCCGAGATCGTACAGAAAGCACAGCCCCCAAAACATCCCCGGTGGATGTTTACCGAGAACTTGATCATCTCGAAAGCCGGTATCGTCTTCCCTTTGTATTTAGGATGGGGCAGGCGGGTGTAGGGCAGGTCGAATGACGCATCTATCTCTTCTTCCGTCATAGGCGGGAAAGGGGGATTGACGACTATCGTCTGTTTGCCTACCTTTTGCAGGATGCGGGAAGCCTGCTGCTTGTTGGATTCTTCCTCTATATGTTTGAAGTTCTTGGCCTGTTTCAGTTTGTCGCGCAGACATTCTTCATGGGAAAAGAGATTGATATCGTCAGGTAGCGGCTCTACCGTATCAGTTAAATAGGCGGTCTGCCGTATATCTTTGATCTCATGGAAGGGAGTTCCGGCTTGTAACCGGCTGACCAGTTCTTTCAGGGGAAGTTCTCCCATGCCGTATATCAGTAAATCCGCCGGGCTGTCTTTCAGGATTCCGGGGAGCAGCTTGTCCTGCCAGTAATCGTAATGCGTGACTCGGCGCAGGGAAGCCTCTATACCTCCTAATACGACGGGAACATCCGGGTAGATTTCTTTCAGTATCTTCGTGTAAACGATGCTGGGATAATCCGGGCGCATGCCGGCGCGGCGGTCCGGCGTATAAGCATCATCGCTGCGCAGGCGTTTGTTGGCGGTATAGTGGTTGATCATCGAATCCATCGCTCCGGCAGAGACACCGAAGAAGAGGCGGGGTGCTCCCAGTTTCTTGAAGTCCCGGTAATCCCCGCGCCAGTCCGGTTGCGGAACGATTGCTACGCGCAGTCCCATCGCTTCGAGTGTCCGCCCGATGACGGCAGCCCCGAATGAAGGATGGTCCACATATGCGTCTCCGCTGAAAAGTATCACATCTATATAGTCCCATCCGCGGGCTTCAACTTCTTTCTTTGTAGTAGGCAGCCATGCCTCCGGTCTGAATGTTTTCATGCAGGCAAAGATACGAATTATATTCTGTCCGTCATGATGGGGCCAAGCCATAACTTTTGCTTATGGGAGATAGGAATTAATGATTAGCAAGTGATCCTTAAATCCCATATCTTTGCAAAGGAAAAGAAAAATAAGGTTTGCAAGAGAACTTTATGATTCTTCGGAATGTTTTATAGGAAGACATACATTAAAAAACAATACAATATGAAAACATTGACAGACGAAAAGCTCACGATCGTAGGGGCAGCAGGTATGATTGGTTCGAATATGGCTCAGACAGCCATCATGATGGGACTTACTTCTAATATTTGTTTGTATGATCCGTACGCTCCGGGTTTGGAAGGAGTAGCTGAAGAATTGTTCCATTGCGGTTTCGAAGGCGTTAATATCACTTTTACTTCCGATATCAAAGAAGCGTTGACTGGTGCTAAATATATCGTAAACTCCGGTGGGGCTGCCCGTAAGGCAGGAATGACCCGTGAAGACTTGCTGAAAGGAAATGCCGCTATCGCCGAAGAATTCGGTAAGAACGTAAAGGCTTATTGTCCGGATGTCAAGCATATCGTAGTTATTTTCAATCCGGCCGATATCACCGGTTTGATCACACTGTTGTATTCAGGTTTGAAACCTTCGCAGGTGACGACTTTGGCTGCTTTGGACTCTACCCGCCTGCGTAGCGAACTGGCTAAACATTTCGGCGTATCTATGGATGTTGTAGAGAACTGCCGTACATACGGCGGCCATGGCGAACAAATGGCTGTTTACGCTTCTACTGCGAAAGTGGAAGGCAAACCGTTGGCTGACATGATCGGCACGGATGCCTTGACTAAAGACCAGTGGGCTGAAATCCAGACGAAGGTGACGAAAGGTGGCGCCAATATCATTGCTTTGCGCGGCCGTTCTTCTTTCCAAAGCCCGTCTTATGTTTCCATCGAGATGATTGCTGCCGCTATGGGCGGTAAACCGTTCCGCTGGCCTGCCGGCGCTTATGTCTCCAATGGCAAGTTCGACCATATCATGATGGCGTGGGAAACTTCCATTACAAAAGACGGCGTAGCATTGAAAGAAGTAAAAGGAACTCCGGAAGAAGAAGCTGCTTTGGAAAAGAGCTACGAACATCTTTGCGCATTGCGCGACGAAGTGATCGCAATGGGTGTTTTGCCTCCGATCTCCGAGTGGCATGCATTGAATCCGAATATTAAGTGAAAAGTCAAAAAGACAGGTAAAGAGATTTAGGTTATCAGAAAATAGGTTGTAGATATTTATTTTAAGGAGTATGTCAAAAGGGCTTTTCATCCCCGACATACTCCTTTTTTTGCAATTATAAATGTCTTTCCGGGTAAAGTGCATCCCACCATTGCGGCTCGTCCTTCAGGTATTTGGCAAACCAGGCGAAGATGGTGTTTTGCCATTCAAGACGTTTCTTGTAATCCGCCACTCCGTGGTTCTCACCGTCTACCTGGACGAACTCAACCGTTTTCCCAAGTAACTTCAAAGCCAGGAACATCTGGATGCTTTCTCCGATGGGCACATTCGTATCCGCATTTCCGTGAAGCAGCAGGAGAGGCGTTTGGATCTTGTCTGCATTGAACAGCGGACTGTGCTTTGTGAAAAACTCCGGATTATTCCACGGGTAAGTGCCCGTATTGGCAACCGAGCAATATCCGTATCCCCAATAACCTTCACCCCAATAGCTGCTCAGGGCGCTGATACCCGCATGACTGACTGCGGCAGCAAACAGGTCGGTCTTTGTTTGCAGATATTGCGTCATGAAACCGCCGTAGCTTGCGCCGGCACAACCGATTTTCTTCGGATTGACGAACGAATGTTCTTTGCAGAACTGTTCTGTCCCCTGAATGATTTCATCGGCAGTCTTGTCTCCCCAGGCGTTTACGTGGCGGGCGGCGAACTCTTGTCCGAAGCCGGTCGTGCCACTTGGGTTCAAAGTGTAGACCACATAGCCGAGGGCGGCATACATATGCATGGAGTAGCTGAATTCCAACGCACGGTTAGTAGGAGAGGTTCCGCCGTAGTAATAGACGATCATCGGATATTTCCGGGATGCATCGAAGTTGGGCGGAAGATAATAGCGGCCTTGAATGACAGTCCCGTCGGTAGAGGTGAAATTCCAGTCGTGCACTTCCCCGAATTTGATGTCTTTCAGCTTGTCGGCCGACAAGTCGTAAATCAACTGCGTCTTGTTGTTCTTGGTGTTGTAGCTGTACAGGCGGTTGGCGTTGGATACGCTCTGTCCGTAGTAATACATGACCGGAGCAGCTTCGGCCAGCGAATAATTGTAGATGACGTCTTCCGGCAGGTCGAGGCGGCGGATCTTGCCGTTGGCGGGATTGCAGGTATAGACACGCTGGTAATCCTGGTCTTCCGTCAGCATATAGATCTGTCCGTCGAATTTGCTCCATTGCGCAGTCGTGACGTTCGGATTGAAGTCTTTGGTAAGCGCCTTTGCTTTCCGTTTTGCCGGATCGTACAGGAAAAGCTGTCCGTCGTAGGTGTTGGATATCTGTCCCTCTTGGATGTTCAGGCCGATATTGTCGAATGCATTGCCCGAACCGAACACCATCAACTGCTTGCCGTCCGGCGAGAAAGTCGCCCCATTGATGTATTTGGCTTTTTCCCATAAAGTGTCGATCGCCATGGTCTGCAAATCCAACTTATACATGGAATTGCCGGAGTGGGGCAATGAAGTATAATCCATCTCGCTGGTGCTGAACAGCAGGTAACGGCTGTCGGCACTGACATCATTAATAAAGGTGTTGTTATGCCCGTATGTCAACTGTTCGTACAGGCCGGTCTGAAGGTCGTAGCGCCAGATGAAATAACGGTTGCGGAATCCCGGCAGGCGATCGTTCGGTTCCAGGATACGAAGCATATCCGGACCGTCTTTAGGACCTTCTTCCTGGATGGTATAGAGCAATGTCTTTTCATCCGGTGTAAAACTGAAACTGCCTTCCGGCAGGTTTTCCGCCAAGACTTCTTCCTGCATGGTTGCCGGATCGACGGTTACCAGCTCTTTCCCGTTCATTCCGGTACGGGTGAAATACATCTTGTCGCTCGTCGGCATCCAGTCGGCAGTCAGGATAAATCCTTTGTCCTGCAATAAAATCCGTCCGGTCGCTGCATCCCGCAATTGGGCGTATTGTTCGCTTTTTCCTCCTTCCATGCGGGTATAGTATTTTACCAGCACATATTTCCCGTTAGGCGATACGCTCGTTCCCCGGAATTGTGTCCCTTCCAGGATATCGCGCGACGTATATCGCTTTTCCGGATTAAGGGAAGCGATTACTTGTGCCTCTTCCTCGCTTTTGAAGATGGCTTTCAGGGTGGACGAACATGTATCGGTGTCGGCGGTCAGGTATTTGACCACCACTTCGTAACGATGCGGTTCCAGCGCCAGTTCGGAAGTCGCGCCTACCGGTTTATTATTGACAAACACTTCGAATGTGCCCGGTCCGGAGACTTCAAGCGAGCCTTTCGTGTAGCGGTCGCTGTTCAGGTAGAACGAATAGAGGTGCAAGGCATATCCCTTTTCAGGCGCCGGGACGGTGATCAGTCCGGCGGTATCTGCATCGATAACGCCCGCATTGCTCAGGGCGCGGTCGAAGGGAATAGTCGATTTGACCAGGTTTTTGGCCTCGAAAGGTTTGCCATTGACATTCAGGCTGTCTGCCAGGATCGGCTTGTTGACCGCTATCGGCCCGGCATGAAGGTACTGCATCACTTTGACGTCTTCCGCCGCCTGCGTGGCGAAAGCCGAAAAGAGGAGTAACGGGATAAGTTTAATCTTCTGATTCATGTATTGTGTATATTTAGAATGTTTATTTGCGGGTTGCACTGACCATATAGAGTCGGTCATTGTCTTCCATCGCGTTGACGCTAAAGAAAGGAGACAACATGCGAGCCAGTTCGGCTACGGGAGGCAGTCCTTCCGACAGTTTTCCGGCGTGCTTGTCATGGTGTCCGTTGATCTTGTCGCGGCTTTCGCTGTGGCAGATCACCAGTTCGCCGCCTTCCGGCAGCAGGCCGGCCAGATGGGAGATCAGCTTCTGCGGTTCCGGGAAATGAGGGAAAACACTGTAGGCGATGATATAGTCGAAAGATTCTCCCTGTATATCCCACACGTCCTGGCAACGAAAGTCGACGATCGGTGTTGCATATTTGCTCCTTGCCTTTTCGATCATCCCCGGAGAGATATCCACTCCCACAATTTGCCGGGGAGAATGGGGCAGGAGGTAACTCTCCAATACACCGGTTCCGCATCCTATGTCCAGTATGCGAAGCCCTTTCCTCAGTCCGGTCTTTTGCAGGATATCATTCAGCTTTTCCGGATCATGGTAGCAAAGTTCGTCCCACCGGTCGGCAAGAGTATCGAAGAAGTCCGCCACCTTGTTCATGGCAATTGCCCCTCCCAGACAAAACAACCGGTAAAGAGGGCTTTGAGGTCGGTTGCCTCTCTGAACAGTCCGAATACGGAAGAGCCGGAACCGGACATCGAAGCATATACGGCTCCCTTTTCATACAGTGTGTCTTTAATCCCGGCAATGACCGGATGCTTCGGGAAGACGCTTTTCTCGAAATCGTTTACCATCAGTTCCCGCCATTCTTCGACCGGTTTGCCGATAATTTCTTTTAAAGAGGTTTCCGGAGCTTCGGGCGTCACCATCGAATAGGCTTCGGGAGTCGAAACGGCTACATCAGGTTTGACGAGACAGAGGTGATAACCAGCCAACGACAGTTCCACCGGTTCGAAGATATTTCCCGTGCCCGATGCGAATACCGGCCTATTGCGGATAAAGAACGGGCAGTCCGCCCCGATCGAGGAAGCCAGTTCCTCCAAATCATCCTGTGGGATATGAAGCCCGCAATAGTCGTTCACCAACTTCAGCATAAAGGCTGCATCAGCCGAACCTCCCCCAAGTCCGGCTCCGAAAGGAATAGCTTTCAGCAGATGGACTTCCAGTTCCGGAATTTCATGCCGTGACTTCAGCAGGTTCAGCGCTTTGACAACTAAGTTCTTTTCTGCCGGAGCATCTACCGGAATGCCTGTTTGCGTGAAAGAGAACCTTCCGGCTCCAACTATTTCCAGCGCGTCTTTCACCGGAATCGGATAGAAAATCGTTTCGATATTATGATAGCCGTCGGGACGTTTGCTTACGACATTCAGCCCCAGATTTATTTTGGCATTAGGAAAACAGATCATATCTAATTACTTTTAATGATTGGCAAATGTAAGTATTAATACAAACTTTTCCATACAAATCATGGGGTAACTGTATTAAATTATGGCTTGTGGAAGGTGAATCTGATAAGTTTGCAGATGGGGAATGTTTACTTAGTTCGTTATGAACTATGGTTATACTATTGACAAAGATAGTAAATATCCCATAACTGCTTATATATAGTTCCTATTTATCTGGCATTTTATGAGTTTATTTTGCCTGTGAACGGATTAGATTATACTTTGAATCTCTGATTATGGTATAAACAGGGGGATCATCCGCTGGCTTTTTATCGCCTTTCTCTTTACTGTAGCCGATTTCAAGAACTATATCAGGCCTTGATTTTGAGTAATCGACTTAGTTCATAACGAACTAAGTAAATTAGATTATCATGGCAAACGAACCTAAAAAGCGCAGTATCACAGGCAAATTGGTAGCCAACGTACTGACCGAACGTGAAGACGACTTCACATGTAATGTAACCTATGTGGCAAACCGTTCTATCAAAGACCTTTGCCGGATAAGAGCGGCCAAAGGGAGCAAGTACACTGCCGCAGAGTATGAGAGCATGTACAACGATCTTGAAGAGACGGCGAAAGAAGAAATGTACTCAGGTTCTACCGTAGAATTTGGCTTTACGAACAACTCTCTTGGAGTCGACGGGCCGTTTATCGGACCGGGAGCCACTTTTGATCCTGCCAAGAACAAGGTATCCATCCGCAGCACCACCCGCTCGGTTTTCCGTGAAGATTTGAAGAGTATAAATGTAATCATTTCAGGTATCGAGGAAAATCTCCCTACGATCACCACCGTTACCGATGTCGTGACCGAAAAGGTCAACTCGCAGCTCACCCCGTTAGGCAACCTCAACGGCGAAGGCAAGCGCGTCAAAGTGGTAGGTTCGGAAGGTTCGATCGTCGGATTCTTCTTTATCAATGCCGAGACGGAAGAAGAAACTGCCGTTCCGAAAACTTCTATTTCCCGCAACGATCCGTCGTTCTTCTCTTTTACGATTCCACAACTGGCAAAAGGCTACTACTATCTCGAAATCGCTACCCAATATGGCGGTAACAGTAAAACAGTCCTTAAAGAGGTGCGCCGTAACCGCTTCCCCTATAAGCTGAGAGTTGGCGAGGATGAGGAAAGACCGGGCGAACTCTGATGCCCTCTTTTTTTACGATGACCGTAACAGAGAGGTTACGGTCATCGTAAAGCCTCTGTTACGACTATCGTAACCGGGTTGTTACGATCCCCGTAAAGCCTCTGTTACGATGGCCGTAATAAAACAAGTAACACATATTTATAAATTACATAATAATTATAGCGTATGAAAAATAGGTACTTAAAGAGTTTGACAGCACGTGTGACGATATTGATGCTGTCTTTTTTATGTCTGGCAGGAAGCCAGGGAGCCGGGGCACAAAACCCGATGGAGAGAGGGAGCGGCTCTTCCGCCAGTAGTGTTGTGTCGCCACAAAAGCCGGTAATGCCCCGTATGACTAAAAGCGGAGGTAATGCCGTTTCTGTAAATGGTACGGAATACGATACCTGGGCAAATGCTGTTGCAGCGATCAATTCAAATGCGACAGAGACTTCGTTCGATATCGTATTGTTGAATCACGTAATGGATGCAAAGATAATGCCGTCTAAAGCGTGTACGATTAGCGGAAGTACGTCTTCGATCAATTTCGCCTATATTAATGATGAGAGCTATCTTACGAGAATACAAATGTCGGCTCCATTGACATTTAAGAACATTACGCTTCAGATATGGCAGATTGCTTCGAACGGGCATGCGTTAACATTTGACGAAGGAGTCACTGTTGTGAGCACATATAGGATTGGTAATGAGTATGATGGATATACGACTCTAACAGGTATCCGGAATATCTGGGGAGGAACAGATTCATCGAGCGATGTTGCAAGTTCCGACATTACGATCAAAAGCGGCCAGTTTGGTTGGATACTTGGCGGCAGCGCTTCTACCGGAGCTGTCACTGGAACTGCTAAAATAACGATGAGTGGCGGAACAGTTAACGGATCTATTTTCGGAGGTGGTTATGAAGGTACATGTGGCAATACGGAAGTGAGAATTTCAGGTGGAACATTTATCGGTGAAATATATGGCGGTGGCGAGTTGGGAACTGTGACCGGAGCTACATATGTAGAAATCGACGACGCTCATATCGTACCCATAGTAATAGACCCTGGAACCTATAGCGGAGGAGGCATTTATGGCGGCGGTTTTGGAGAAGTGGCAGAAAGTGACAAAGGAAAAGTCGGCTCTGCACAAGTCCTTATCAAAAGCCTTGCAGAGGATAGCCGTAATGTAACTGTCTTTGGCGGCGGCCTGTATTCAAATGTAGGAGGAAATACGCAAGTAACGGTCGAAGGAGGAAATATCAATGCCGTCTACGGGGGCGGTTATAACTATACCAACACAAGCGGTAGCGTTGCCGGCAATGTAGACGTGCTTATCAAAGGAGGAACGATCGGGACTGTCGGTGCCGCCAGAGGGCAGGAGTCCGGAAAAGCCGTTCCGGTCAGCGGAAACATGAATATCACAATCGAAGGGGGAGAAGTGACGTATGTGATACAATCGGGCAATGAACCTCATGGAAACGAATATAAATCTTGTACGTTGACGATCCGGAATACAGGTTCGGAGAGTGCTCCTTTTATGTTGCCGGGGATATATGCTATTACCGATCTCGTACTTGAGAGCTCGACTGTGAAACTTAAACCTATTGAGTTGGTTTCGAGTGCTTACAAAGTGCATAGTTTTATTTTGCATAAGGACCATCCGCTAAATATAAGCGGGGATGGGAAACTTGTCGGGACCGATATTCTTCTTAATAAGTTCGGGACAGAGAACTTGCCGGAAAACCTCCCGTTGGTAATTGCAAGCAACCTTCCCAAAACTACCACATTCGCTAAACATGTGAAGATGGAGAACGGCAATGCCGTTACTATCCCCGTCTACAAAGCCGGAAACACCTATCGCCTGAAAAAAGACAGTGAAACTCTTTATACGGTAAACATTACGGAACCGGATCGAAAACTCGGAACTTTGTCTGTTGTGTGGGATAAAGTCAATGGGCAAGATGTCGAGCTGGAAGATGGCGACCAGGCTCCGGCAAATACTCAGTTGACCGTTACCGTCACCCCGGCGGATGCAGGTATTACTGCTGTTCTCAAAAACAACGGTCAAACGATAACGAGCGGCGAAAAACTGACCTTGTCCGCTGATGCCGATATAACGGTGGAAACAGAAGTCCAACCGTTGGATTTGTCCCTGCGGAGCAATGATGTCACGATCTCGAAAGATGGTGATGATTGGAAATATACGGAAGCCGCCATTACAAAAACCGCTACGGCAGCAACCTCTTTCAACGGTACAATCAAGAACACTCTTGCCGATGGCAAACGCATGTTGATCGATAACACCGCACAGGGTGTTTTGATCTTTGAGAGCGCAAAGATCAACTCGACATCGATCGCGGCTCCGGCATTGACAATCGAGAACGGAGCGAACGTTTCCTTCAGCGGCAGCTTGGAAGTAAAGACAGGCAATGCCGACCAATACGGTATCCGGAACGAAGGAAGCCTGACCATTGCAGGTGCATCGACAACGATCACATCGACCAATACGAATGGAGGTAGCGATAAAGGAATCCAAGTTGGCAATAGCGCGGTCATTGTGTCTGAGACAGGCACTACTCTTACCACTTCCGGCCTGAGTAATGAAGGGACTGTTGTCGTGAAAGAGGGTGCTGAGGCCAAGACCGAAGGAGGAGAGGATTTGCAAAAGACCTACTTGGTTACGGTCGCTGATCCGGGCAACGGCCATACCTTTACGGTAAAAGCCGGAGATATCGAAATCAAGTCTAACGACAAAGTAGCCGATAAGACGGTATTGGCAGTCCTGGCAACCCCGGCAGGCGGCTATCGGTTGGAAACGATCACCGCCACTCCCAAAGATGGCCAGGCTGTGGCATTGGCAAACAACGGAACCTATGTGATGCCTGAAAATGAAGTGACCTTCAAGGCTACCTTCAAAAGCACGTATGTTCCGCCTGTCCCGACTTACTATACCGTTACCCTCCCCGAAGTGGAAGGAGTCACCACCGATCCGAAAGCCGGTACGCGGACCGTCGAGGAAGGCTATTCGTTCAGCTTTGCCCTGACGCTTCATGAAGGTTACGAAAACTCCCGGCCAGTAGTAAAAGCCAACGGAGCAGTAGTGGAACCCCGTGAAAGCGACGGTAAATACATCATTCGGAATATAGAGGAAGATATAGAAATAACGATCGAAGGCATCATAAAAGACGATCCGACGGGCAATGCGACGATTGAAGGAGAGGTCAAGGTTCAGGTTATCGGTTCAACCTTGCATATCTACCTCCCGAAAGCAGAAACCGTCAGTGTCTATACGCTTTCCGGACTTCTTTACGGGCAACAGGATTTATCCGCAGGAAGTACACAGATACAATTGGGCAGAGGCATGTATCTTGTGAAGATCGGAGGGAAGACATATAAGATCGTAATCCGGTAACAAAAAAAGAGACTGTGTCAAAATAACCTTGTTTCCACGCTTGGCTCTCATAGCCGTCAAGCGCGGGAACAAGGTTATTTTGACACAGTCTCTTTTTTTCTCTTCTTATCTCTGTCCTTCGCCGATCATCTCTTCTGCCAGTACTTTGTCGGCATCTTTTTGGATGTTAGGAAGTTCCAGGCCGTAACCTTTGATGCGGTCTTCACGTTTCAGCAACAGGGAGATCACAAGAGCTAAAACACCGAAGCAGGTGAAGATCAACATCGGGATCGTATAGTCGTATGTCGGTTTACCGTTGATCTCTCCGGTGATGCAGTATGCATCCAATACGATACCGATCATATACGGAACGCCCATCAGTCCCCAGTTTTGTACCCAGAATATCAGAGCATAGGCAGTCCCTAATTTGTTTTCCGGAATGATCTTCGGAACGGAAGGCCACATGGCGGAAGGAACCAGTGAGAAGGCGATACCTAACAGCAAGATCAGTCCTAAGGCTATCAACCAGTTGTTCAACATCGGGATGGAGAAAGTCAAGTGAATAAATATCAACATGATGGAGCCGATAATCATGATAGTAGCACCTTTGCCTTTGCGGTCGTACAAGTTCCCGAAGAACGGGGTCAAGAGGATATTACCGAATGGCAGCAAAGCCGGAATGACACCGGACCATTCCGGATCGATACCGAACTTGTTGATCATAAGGTTCGGAGCATATTTCAGGAAGGGGAAGACTGCCGAATAGAATAAAACGCAAAGGAGCGCCATATACCAAAAGCCCTTTAACGTGATAATATCCAGGATATCGCTGAAACGGAACGGTTCTTCTGCCTCTTCTTCCCCGGTAGCACCGGCGGCGTCTTCCGCGTCGCGCTTCTTGTCCATGACAACGAATACGATGAAGGACAGCAGGCCGATGCAAAGTAAAATCAAACCGATGAAGATCGGCATGCTGATGGAGTTACCGAACGCACGGCTCAACAAAGGCGTAACACCGATTGCCAAACCTGTACCGATACGGGCACAAGCCATTTCCAGCCCCATTGCCAATGCCATCTCTTTTCCTTTGAACCACTTTACGATGATCTTCGAAACGGTGATACCGGCAATCTCGATGCCGACGCCGAACAAGGCGTATCCTAATGAAGCGACCACCAGCGGATATCCGTATTCCGTACCGAAAACGGCAACGGTTGCGCCGTCGAAGTTATGTGATATGCCGAACCATTTGATAAACACACCGACGAGCATGATGCTGGTTGCCATCAAACCGGTGAAACGTACGCCCATCTTGTCCAGGATCATACCTCCGAAGATAAGCATCAGGAAGAATACGTTGAACCAACCGTAGGCGCTGGTAAATTTGCCGTATTCATTGGCTGTCCATCCTAATCCGCCACCTTCGACCGGTGTTTGTAATAAGTCCTGTAGCGGAGCCATCATATCCGTGATGAAGTATCCGCAGAGCATTGTGAATGCAACGAGCGCCAGTACGGACCATCTCGCCGTCTTCGATTCGCTCAGTTTTCTCTGAATTTGTTCTGTCATGATATTTGTTTTTGAATTATGTTATTTGTTTTCTTTGAGGAACAAGGGCAGGGCATCTGCAACGATAAACGTGCTGCCGCCAATAAAGATCATATCGTCCTGTCCGGCACGTGCCAGTGCCTTTTCTACTGCTTCCGGTACGGAGTTGCAGACTACGCCCGACAGTCCGTGGCTTGCGGCCAGTGCGGCAAAGTCTTCCGCAGGCATTGCCCGCTGTACGGAGGCTTGGGTGAAGAAATAGAATGCCTCTTTCGGCATCAGTTCCAATACGCCGTTGATGTCTTTGTCGTTTACCATGCCGACAATCATATAGAGATGTTTGTGATATTTCAGTTCTTCTTCCAGTTGGATTTGCAAATATTGCCAGCCCCCGACGTTGTGCCCGGTGTCGCATGCGACTTTCGGGTTTTGCTGTAAAACCTGCCAGCGTCCCATCAGTCCGGTCAACTCGACCACATGTTCGAATCCTTCCCGTATCGCTTCGACCGGAATGTCTGCGCCGGCTGCGTTCAGCAAGTTGATGGCTCCCAATACGGTAGTGGCATTCCTGAACTGCACGACGCCACCCAGTTCACCGAATAGCTGCCCGTATTCCGCAGAATCCAGATACCATTCGCCCGTATCCATCAGATACGATTCTTTCAGCAGCCCTTCGTCCTGGGCGAAATAAACCAATGTGCCGGCTTTGACAGCTGCATCTGCAAAAACTTGTGCCACGCTGTGCCGGTCTACTTCGCCGATCAGTGCCGGAACATCTTTCTTGATGATACCGGCTTTCTCAAATGCAATCTTTTCGACCGTATCTCCCAAGAACTGGGTATGGTCCAGACTGATGTTCGTGATGATGCTCAGGATAGGAGTGATGATATTGGTGCTGTCTAACCGTCCGCCCATGCCTACTTCGATAACGGCATAATCCACCTGCTCGGCACGGAAATAGTCGAATGCCATGCTGGAAGTCAGTTCGAAGAAGGAAGGTTGGAGAGGCTCGAAGAAGGAACGGTTGCGTTCTACAAAATCCATAACGTATTCCTTAGGGATCTTTTGGCCGTTTACCCGGATTCGTTCGCGGAAATCGATCAGGTGCGGGGAGGTGTAAAGCCCGACTTTATATCCCGACTGGCGCAGGATCGCGGCTAACAGGTGGCTGACGGAGCCCTTGCCGTTTGTGCCTGCAACGTGTATTGTTTTGTATGCTTTATGCGGATTGCCTAAATGGTCGTCCAGCGCGATGCTGGTTCCTAATCCGGGTTTGTAAGCTGAAGGTCCGGCATTCTGAAAAACAGGAATACTGGTATATAGATAGTGTAGCGTCTCTTCGTATGTCATGCTGTTAGAATTTATGTCTCGCAAAGTTAGGTACAAATATTTTAGGAAAAAAGGAATTGCTTAAAATACTACTTTATCGACTTGAATGCGGAAAGCTTTTCATTCAAGACGTTTCTTGCGGATGTTCAGCTATCAAAAACAAGAAAAGGATACCCGAAACGGATATCCTTTTCAATTTAGCTTTTATAATTCAGTGAATTAATTTCTTGGGAGTGCTTCTTTTACAACCATAGGACGGCCTTCGTATGTAGCTCCGTTCAATTCTCTGATTGCATTTTGTGCTTCTGAAACTTCCGGCATTTCGATGAATGCAAAACCTTTAGATCTTCTTGTGTCGCGATCAATAATAAGTTTTACTGAATCAACTGTTCCGAACTCTTCCATTACTTCTCTCAAATCCGATTCCTTAACATTGTAGCTAAGGTTACCAATATACATGTTCATAAATATAAAAATAAAAAAATTAATAATCCAACAATCGAATTTAAAGAAGTTATTTATCAGAGATGAAGATGCTCAATATAGATAATTGAGATGATACATGTGAAAAATCAAATCGATATAATCTCTCATTGTTTGTCGATACAAAGGAAAGCATTCTTTTCGGATAAAATACTATGCTTTCCGATATATCTTGAATAATTTGTTTCTTTTGTGAAATTAAGCCAATACTTAAGGATTGGACGTTATCTCAAATTATTATTATCTTTGTGCCCCGTTACATTAATGAATTAGAAACAGAAAAGGATGAATAAACAACGCGTAGCCTATACTCCGACCGGCGGAGTATGTTCTAAAATGATGATTATCGACTCGGAAGACAACGTAATTAAGAATGTACAGATCATTGGCGGTTGCCAGGGAAATACCCAAGGTTTGTCCAGGCTGCTGGAAGGCATGGAGGTTCACGATGCGATCCGGCGTCTCGAAGGGATCGATTGCCGCGAACGGGGAACTTCATGCCCGGACCAGTTGGCACAGGCATTGAAGCAGATCCGGTAATGTTAACGGGTGGGAAGGGTGAACCAGAAGGTCGAGCCTTTTCCCAAATCGGATTCCACACCGATTTCCCCGCCGAGTGTCTTGATGATGGTCTTGCAGATGGTAAGCCCCAGGCCGGTTCCCTGGCTGAAATTATCTATTTTCATGAAACGTTCGAAGATAGAATCGATATATTCCGGGGCGATGCCGATTCCGGTGTCTATCACTGAAACGCAGACTTTACCGTCTTCTTTCTGATAAGTCAGCGTGATTTTCCCTGCTTCGGTGAACTTGAATGCGTTTGTGATGAGGTTTGTCAATACCTGCTTGACCCGTTTACGGTCTGTCCGGAGAGTTATATCCGGGAGTGCGTCCGGCGTAAACAGGAGCGGAATTGAATAATGGAGTTGCGAGCATTGCAAGAAAACCTCATCGCATATCTCTTTCATTTTTACATCAGACCATTGATAGTCCAATTCGCCCGATTCGATCTGCGAAAAGTCGAGAATGTCGGAGACGAGTTGCAGGATCAGTTCGTTGTTCTTTAGGATGATATCGAGGTATTCCAGCCGTTCCTCCCGGCTTTCCGTTTCAGTGATAATACTGGAAAAACCGACAATGGAGTTCAGCGGAGTGCGTATTTCGTGGCTCATGTTGGCCAGGAATGCAGACTTCAGTTTATCGGCTTCCATGATTTTTTGCATTTCCAGTTCGGTCCTGATTTTTTCTTCTTCGGCTTTCCTGAGTTTATCTTCCATTTCGGCTTTCCGGTGGCTTTCGGTGTTATCGTTTATAATAAGCAGGTAACCGATTTGTCCTATTTCGTCATCCCATAAAGTGATGCCTTTCATTTGAAGATATTTGACCGCATTCCCTCCTTTAGTTTTAAAGTATGAGGTGTCGTTCACCTTTTTGAAAGAGTAGGTGATCGGCATGTCGATGGTTATGCTTTCCTCTTTTTTCATCTGGCTGGTCAGTTCTTTCATGTTCGGGTCGTCGAAAATATTGATGCCGATCAGTTCGTCTATAGTCGTTTCAAATATATCGGCATCCGCTTGGTTGGTGTCGATCATGATGCCGTCTGTGTCGTATAATTCTACTCCGATAGGCAGATTTTTAAAGATCATCCGGAAACGAGTATCGCTACGCAGAAGGTTGTGCCTGAAAAATTCTAACGATTCCTCAATATTATTCTGCTTGTTCGACTTGGATAACAGGTTGATAACTTTAGTTCTGCCTCGTTTTCTGTTTATATTGTTTTTCATCAGCTATCGGTATAATTCAAATTATGTGCAAATGTATAAAATTATGGCTGAATAAAAGTAGAAGTATAGGTTATTATGGATGGCCGATGCTTTTTTAGTCAATAATCAACTTGTAGCCGATTCCGCGTACATTTAATATCTTGATCGATTCGTCTTCCGACAGTTTATGCCTTAACTTGGTAATGAATACGTGCAGGCTGCGGGCATTGAAGAACGAATCGTCTCCCCAAAGTTCTAATAGGACGTCTTTCATGGGCAGTACATGGTCTTTGTTCTCACATAGGCGCTTCAGTATTTCGGATTCGCGGTTGCTCAGCAATTGCTTTTCTCCGCAGTACTGAAGCGTTTGTGTGATGGAGTCGAATGTATATTGTCCGAGTGTGAAGTTGCTGCTTTCTTCCTTACGGACACTTATTTTGTTCAACAATGCCTTGATACGGATGATAAGTTCCGCCATGCCGAACGGTTTTTTCAGGTAATCGTTACCCCCCAGCTCGAAACCTTCGACCACATCGTTGGCTGCGGAACGGGCGGAAAGGAAAAGAACCGGTATCTGCTGATCCGTTTTCCGGATGTGCCGGACCATCGTGAAGCCGTCGATTTTCGGCATCATGATGTCTGTGACGATGATGTCCGGCTTTGTCTCTCTATATCGTGACAACCCTTCTTCTCCGTTTGCGGCGAGAATCACTTCAAATTCTTCACCATCCAAGGTGTCTTTTATAATCATGGCGAGCGTCGGCTCGTCTTCTACCAATAATACTCTGATCTTATCCATTGTCGTTAATTTTTAAAATGAAGGCTGAATGTGGAACCTTTCCCCGGCTGGCTCTTGACGGTAACGCTTCCGCCGTGCTTGGACATCATATCGTGTACATAGTATAATCCAAGCCCGAAACCTTTTACGTCATGCAAGTTGCCGTTTGGGACGCGGTAGAATTTGTCAAAAATCCTTTTCAGGTTAGTCTCGCTGATGCCGATTCCTTCGTCTGTAACTGAAAGAACTGTTTCTTTGGGTGATACAGCACCTTTGATTGTGACACGGCAAGGCTTCTCGCCAGAGTATTTGATTGCATTCCCGATCAGATTGCTGAGCATATTGTACAGATGGGTCCGGTCGGCCGTTACAACTAATTTAGCCGGTATCTCTGTCGTCAGGTTGATAGGTCTGTCTGTCTTCAGCTTGAATTGCTCGATAAGCGGAATGAGCAGTTCCAGTACCAATATCGGTTCGGGCCGTAGGCGGAAAGTATTCCTGTTTTCGACAGAAAGGGTCAATATTTGTTCGACAAGTCCGGATAGGTGGTTGAGTTGTTCCCGTACGATATTCAGATATTTCTTTTGCTTCTCGTTAGTGGTGTCACTGTAATTCAGCAGTACATCATTGGCGGCATAGGCTACCGATATCGGCGTTTTCAGTTCATGCGTCATGTTGTTGGTGAAATCTGTTTTCAGTTCTTCTATCGTTTTCTGCCGAAGGATGGTATAAAGGAGGTAGATGAAGGCTATCAGAATAATAACGATAAGCAGGAATGAAGATGTCAGGATACCTGCCATTTGACGGAATACGATCCGGTCGGGGGATGGTAGTTTCAGGCTATAATAATACTGTTCCGGCTCGATTGTGTGAGTAAAACAGACCATATTCTTCCAGGGTTGTTTTCTATATATCGAATCACCGCCGGTGTAAATGACGGAGTCGGTTGCTCCTTGCCGGATCACTTGCAGGACGAACGGTGCTGCAATCCCTCTTTTCTGCAATTCTATTTGCAGCAAGTTCTTATATTGCGTGTAATCAATAGGTAGTAGTGAGTCTATTTTCTGGTGCATCATGATCTGGACGCCTCTTTCCATTGTACTGATCATCTGCAGGTATTCTTTAAGGGTCTGGGCTGCTGCTATATATTGGACTGTAGTGCCAGGTGGAGACGATATGGTTTGATCCTGGCTGAGGGAATCTTTTTTGTCTTCCCAATCCGTATCCCGACTGATCGAAATCTTGGGTGATATTTCATCATGATAATTATTTTGGCTAAGCGAATCCAGGCGTAGGAATAATTCCATATAATCGGCCATCCGCATGGATTCTTCTATCTTCTCCCACGTGCTTTTCTTATTTGAAACATACAAACCTTTTAGCCAGTAGCCCTGCGATATCAGTAACCCGGCAAGAGAAAGGCAGATGAGTGTTGCTATTATTTTGAATCGGAGACGTGTCTTCATTCCCTTTTATATTTGTAACAAAAGTATATGTTTCGATTCAATTTACCACGAATCCGGTAAGACTAAATAACACTAAATAGTGAAATGGATAGTCTGCAATACAAAAACGTCTGCAAAATATAGTGATTTTGTGCGCTATAAACCGTATTAGACATGAAATTCGACTGCAACCTGATCCAAAGATCATCATTGGTTTTAACCAGGATTCATCTTGATTTTCGTCATAGTCTTCCTCATTATCTATGGCATATATCCATATCTGATATTTTTCCAATTCGGGTAGATAAACTTCTAAAAATATATTGCAACATAAGCGTGGTAAGACTAAATAACACTCCATAAGCGAGTGATAACACAGTTTCTCATCAGAAGGCTTTTCCTTTGCAGTGTCAATTAAAAAAAACGAACGAAGATGAAACGAATACTTTATTACTCTTTGGTTTTATTTGTAGCCGGTAGCGAAATGATACAGGCGCAGGATTGGATTCATGGAAAAGTGGTCGATAAGGAAGAACAACCGGTAGACGGGGTGGCTGTCGTATTGCAAACATTGGATTCCATCTATATAGATGCAGCGGTTACGGATAGCCTCGGCACTTTCCGGTTGAACCAGGAAGCCGGCCAGGCTTATCGCCTTTTGTTCCAGCATTTGCTGTACGAACCGGCCTGTAAAGAAATATCGACTGCTGAGGCCGGCACGATATTCCTGAAGGGGAAAGATTATGAACTGGAAGGCGTCGTAGTGAAAGCCGAACGTCCGCAGGTGAAAGTAGAGAATGGCGCGTTGAAATATGATGTTCCTCAACTCATGAAGGACAAGGCTGTAAGTAATGCCTTTGAAGTAGTCAAACAGATACCGGGTGTGATCGGTACGGATGATAACATCCAACTGTTAGGGGCAGGCAGTCCGAGTATTGTGATCAACGGACAGCTAACCACTATGTCGGTCGACCAGTTAGTCGGTTTGTTGAAGACTATCCCTGCTTCGTTTGTCAGCAATGTTGAGATCATGTATAATGCACCTGCCAGATATAACATCAAAGGAGCCATGATCAATGTCGTGCTGGATAAGGAAACGACCGGAAATAATTCTTTTCAGGGAGAAGCCGGCGTCGATTATCTGCAGCGTCATTACGCAGAAGGGAAAGCGCACGGCAACTTGCTTTACTCCACGTCGCGCCTCAATATAGACTTTTTGGTCAACGGGGCTAAGGGACGGAATTATATGGGAGAAGAGATCCTGGCCCGCCACACCCTGAAAGATCAGGTAACGGAGGTCAACCAATCGGGACGCGGAATCCGGAATGGCATGGATGGGACGATGCGTTTAGGCGTAGACTATACTTTTAGGAATGACGACGAACTATCCGCCGCCTATTATCTCAAAGCCGGTAAATCGGATATCGAACGGATGGCAACCACTACCTTCCAGGCGTTGGAATCCGGACAATCGGCAGAAGAACGTTTTAGCCGTACTTATGTGGAAGGAAACAGTGCGTTGCACAATGTCCGTATCCAGTATGACGGCCATGCAGGGCTTATGGCAGGGGCCGATTTTACGCGTTATCATTCACCCGGTTTCCAGACATTTGTCGATCAAAGCCGTGAAACGACAGTGACGGATATGCAGAATAATTCCAAACAGAATATTTCACAAGGAGCACTATTTATTAACCATAGCCACACTTTTGAGACCGGGTGGGCACTGAATTACGGTGTCCACGGCGGTTTCACCTCTTCGAAAACCTACATCGACTATCTGTATAATAAAGGCAACGGTTATGAATTGGCTCCCGACGAGCTTGAAAATAACCGCCAGAAAGAGTATAGCGGAAATGCATTCCTGGAAGTGTCTAAGGATTTTGGTTCTCACTTTTCAGGGACCGCTTCCCTGAAAGCAGAATATTTTAAATCCGATTATATCTCTAACGGCGTGAAGTCCACGCTTTGGAATAACTGGACTTTGTTCCCGAATGCGACACTCAGCTATATGATCGATCCGATGAACATCCTGCAATTGAATGTAAGCAGCGACAAGACCTATCCGTCTTACTGGGATGTGACGCCGCAGGCAAGCCCGATCAATTCTTATTCCGTTGTCCTGGGCAATCCTTCTTTGAAACCTTACCGTTCCTATAGCGGGCAGTTGCTTTATATCCTGAAGCAGAAATATACGATCCTGGCTTTTTGTGATTATGTGCCCGATTACTTCGTCCAATTGCCTTATCAGAATACCTCGGAACTGAAAAACGTTTTCCGGTTTGAGAACATGGACTACCTGTTGCAATTCGGAGTGGGGGTGATCGTTCCTTTCCGTGTCGGCGAGTTCTGGAACAGCCAGGTGACCTTGACCGGCCAGCGTATACAGGAGAAGCTGGACCATTTTCATGATCTGTCTTTCAACAATGAGAAATACACCGGGCAGTTCAAGATGGATAATACGTTTACCCTTTCCAAGTCCCGTCCGAACCTGAAACTGGATTTGAATGGCTATTTCGTGACAGGTGCTGTGCAGGGCGTTTATGATCTCGGTTATCTCTACGATGTCTCTTCTGCATTGAAATGGCAGTTTGCCGACGATCGTGCTACTCTGATCCTGAAATGTAACAACATCTTCCGTAGCAATATGCCTCATACGATGGAAATCAACCAGTCAGGCCAATATAGCCGCCTTTGGAAACTGGACGACCAGCGTTGCGTGACGGTTTCTTTTGTCTGGAAATTCGGTGGTTATAAGAAGAAAGAGCATGAAGCGGTGGATGCTTCCCGTTTCGGAAAATCGATGTGATTTGACCGTATTATCCACGTCTTGCATCGGTAAATTCTTTTGGGGGATATGTTAAAACTTACAATATCCCCCTTGAAAAGGCATTATTTCGTATTCGCTTGATTGATAATGTATTGTCGAATAGCTTGTTTCTTAAAAAATATTATCCTTGCGGGTAATTCGATTTATATGGGGTATAAAATCAATTTTTATGCGCTACTGTTTCGATTTGGACCAGCGGGTATTTGAGGAAACTATACAATAAGTATTGCTTTAAGAAAAGCGGGACCTGTACATGCTGATTTCGACAAATAAGACCTCCTCCCCCTTGAATAAATTTGAAAGGATTGCCTTAATACAACCTTGCAGGGTTCGGAGAACCGGATAAAAAGTATTACTTTTGATGCCCGATAATAATTAGAACAATGGCAGAAAAAGGAAAAAATACAGGAGGCAAAGGAAAGCAGAAACCGGTTATAGTACCCGATATGGGGCGCTTGCAGCCGCAAGCCCGTGAGTTGGAAGAGGCTGTGTTAGGCGCTCTGATGCTTGAAAAAGATGCCTATTCGATAGTCAGTGAAATATTGAAGCCGGAGTGTTTCTATGAGAAGGCGCATGAGAAAATTTATGCCGCTATCGTAGATCTGGCGATCAGCCAGCGCCCGGTGGATATGCTTACTGTCACCGAGCAATTGAAAAAGCGCGGCGAACTGGAAGAGGTAGGCGGGCCGTTCTATATATCCCAACTGACCAGTAAGGTGGCCAGTAGCGCCCACATCGAATACCATGCCCGTATCATCGCCCAGAAATATCTGGCGCGTGAGTTGATCTCCTTCACTGCCATGATACAAGGCAAGGCTTTCGACGAGACGATCGATGTGGAAGACCTGATGCAGGAAGCCGAAGGAAAACTCTTTGAGATTTCCCAGCGCAACGTGAAAAAGGATGTTACCCAGATCAACCCCGTCATCAAGGAAGCGATGGTCTTGCTTGAGAAGGCAGCCAATCAAAAAGAAGGGTTGAGCGGTCTGCGCACCGGCTTCGAAGGATTGGACAAGATGACTTCCGGATGGCAGAATTCCGACCTTATCATTATTGCCGCCCGTCCTGCGATGGGTAAGACCGCTTTCGTCCTTTCTATGGCTAAGAATATGGCGGTGAACCATAACACGCCGGTAGCCCTGTTCTCCCTTGAAATGAGTAACGTCCAGCTTGTAAACCGTCTGATCGTGAACGTATGCGAGATTCCGGGCGAGAAGATCAAGAGCGGACGTCTGGAAAACTACGAATGGGAACAGTTGGATTTCAAGATAAAAGAACTGTACGACGCTCCGATCTATGTGGACGATACGCCGAGCCTTTCGGTATTCGAACTGCGTACGAAAGCCCGCCGCCTGGTGCGTGAACATGGCATTAAGATTATCATTATCGACTACCTCCAGTTGATGAACGCGAGTGGCATGAGCTTCGGCAGCCGTGAACAGGAAGTAAGTACCATTTCGCGATCTTTGAAAGGGTTGGCGAAGGAACTGAACATTCCGATCATTGCCCTCTCGCAGTTGAACCGTGGTGTGGAGGCGCGTCAAGGAGTGGAAGGGAAACGCCCGCAACTGGCCGACTTGCGTGAATCCGGTGCTATCGAGCAGGACGCCGATATGGTTTGTTTCATCCACCGTCCTGAATATTATAAGATAACGGAAGATGAACGGGGTAATTCCCTGATCGGCCTGGCCGAGATTATTATAGCCAAGCATCGTAACGGTGCGGTCGGGGATGTACGCCTTCGTTTCAAGAGCGAGTTCGCCAAGTTTATGAATGTGGACGAAGATGTCCCGGTCCGTGAGTTCTCTTCCAATATGAATGGTTCGGCCCCGATGGGAGCTATGCCGCCCATACCGCCGACCGGCGCAGATTTCTTAGCACCGGGAAATAATGAGGTCCCGTTTT
This sequence comes from Parabacteroides hominis, assembly GCF_014287585.1. Classification (GTDB taxonomy): domain Bacteria; phylum Bacteroidota; class Bacteroidia; order Bacteroidales; family Tannerellaceae; genus Parabacteroides; species Parabacteroides hominis. The sequence goes on from NZ_JACOOJ010000006.1 coordinate 105,986, forward strand.
AAATATTCATTTATTTTCGTTGAACAGAAAGTCATGTAGCGGAGAGGATTTCGAGGGGGTTATTTACCGTCGGATGAATCTTTTCCGCTAATATCCAGTATGTCTTTGACTATGTACCAAATGACGAACAGTACCATGACGCTTCCGATCACGATACCTCCGACTTTTATGACTGTACCAATGTATTCTTCCATGTTTCCCATATATAATTTTCGTAAATATAGGAATAATATAATCACGTGCCTGTTTTTTTCATCAAAAAGATTTTTCGTACCTTTGCCCCTTGAATGGGGCATACAGTCTCATGCGATAAATGAAAAAGCAAAATAGAATAGCGTATTTTCCCTTATTGAAAGATGTACTAACCAAGCTTTCACTCTTCCACCAGTGGGGAAGAGAAAACTCCGATTAAGTAATTTCTTTACTTGATCTTTATTATCCGATTCTTATAATTTAAAACTCGTAAACAATAACGTATGAGCAAATTCACTTTGTTCATAATGTCGCTTTGCGCGTCATTATGTCCTATGGGTTCGCATGCCCAGAATGTGGCCCGGCGAGTCGTGTCCATCGATGAGATGTTCTCGCTTGCCGACCAAAACAGTAAATCACTACGCCCGTTTGCTACCGGAATGGCAGAAGCGCGGGAAGGAGTAAGGGTGGCCAGGAATGCCCGGTTGCCGGAGATTGATGCTTCTTTGTCTTTTAGTTATTTAGGGGACGGCCGTATGATGGACCGGAATTTCTCCGATGGTTTTAATGCACCGATGCCGCATTTTGGCAATAATTTTGCCATCGAAGCTACGCAGGCCGTCTATACGGGAGGGGCCGTCTCCAACGGGATAGCGATCGCCAAGTTGCAGGAAGAACTTGCCGGCTTGGATATGGAAAACAACCGCGATAAGATACGCTTTATGCTGGTCGGTTATTATCTCGACCTTTTTAAGCAGCAGAACATGTATCGGGTGTATGAAAAGAATATCGAACAGACCCGGCAAGTGCTGAAGGACATCCGGGCGAAAGGCAACGAGGGAATCGTGCTGAAGAACGACATTACCCGTTATGAGCTGTTGCTGTCTAACCTCGAACTGACCCGTACGCAGATTGAAAATACGATCGTGATCCTGAATAATAATCTGACGACGACACTCGGACTGCCGGCAACAGTCATGCTTGAACCCGATACGGCGCTGTTGTCTAAAGTCCTGCCGGTAGAAGATACCGAAAGTTGGACCCATACGGCATTCTCTAATTCTCCTGTCCTGAAACAACTGGAATTGGGTGTACAGATGAGCAAGCATCAAGATAAAATCATCCGTTCGGAGCGTTTACCCAAAGTCGCTTTGTTTGCCGGTAATAAGTTGGACGGGCCGATCATCATAGAAGTGCCGCCAATCGACAAGAACTTTAATTACTGGTATGTGGGCGTAGGTGTGAAGTATAATTTCTCTTCCCTCTACAAGACGAATAAATCCCTGAACCGGAGCAAATATGCCATACGCCGTAACATCGAGCAGTATGACGATGCAAAGGAGCAGACCGAATTGGCAGTGAAAGCCGGGCATATCAAGTATCTGGAATCTTTTGTCGAACTCAATACGCAGGAGAAGAGTGTGGAACTGGCTAACCAGAATTATGCCGTTGTCAGCAACCGCTATAAGAATGACATGGCACTCATCACCGATATGCTGGATGCAAGCAACTCCAAGCTGGCAGCCGAGCTGCAACTGGTAAACGCCCAGATTAATACCGTATACAATTATTACAAACTTCTTTATATATCAGGAACATTATAAATATTACAGTCATGACTCGAAGAAATAAGAAAATAGCATTCAATATCTGTATCATTATTCTATTGGTAGCCGCCTTTGCATGGGTTTGTTCTCGCTTTATCCATTTAGGGAATGTCGAATTTACCGATAATGCGCAGGTTCGCCAGCAGATCGTGCCGGTGAACAGCCGCGTACCGGGCTTTATCAAGAAAATCTATTTCACGGAATACCAGGAAGTGCATAAAGGCGATACGTTGGCTTTGATTGAAGAGGCCGAATTCCGTTTCCGGGTGGCACAGGCGGAGGCTGATTATCAAAATGCCCTGTCCGGAAAGACGGTGATGACGTCGACTATCCATACGACTCAGAACAATATCTCCGTTTCCGATGCCGGGGTACAGGAGGCTAAAATCAGGCTGGAAAATGCGGAGCGTGAATATAAACGCTATAAGAACCTTTTGGCCCAGGATGCCGTTACTCGCCAGCAGTATGATGCCATCAAGACGGAATATGAAGCGTCGAAAGCCCGTTACGAACTGTTGTCCCGGCAGAAACATTCGACGGCGCTTGTCAAGCAGGAGCAGACCCGGCGGTTGGAACAGACAGAGGCCGGTATCAAGTTGGCGGAAGCAGCTTTGGAGATTGCCCGTCTGGATTTGTCCTATACGGTTATCATCGCCCCGTGCGACGGAACTACCGGACGCAAGGAAATCCAGGAAGGACAGTTGGTGCAGCCCGGACAGACATTGGTGGATCTGGTGGACGAGAATGAAAAATGGGTAGTTGCCAACTACAAGGAAACGCAGACGGCCAATATCTATGAAGGACTGCCGGTCGATCTGGAAGTGGATGCCATTCCCGGCGTGGTCTTTAAAGGGGTTGTCAAATCTATTTCACGGGCTACGGGAGCCAGTTTTTCACTGATCCCGCAGGATAATTCGGCTGGTAATTTTGTCAAGGTGGAACAGCGCATACCTGTGCGTATCGAGTTTGCGGAGAATAATAAGCCGGAAGATATGAAGCGTTTGCGTGCCGGTATGAATGTTGAATGTATCGTAAACTATTGATGTATGCATGATATAGGACCTTTCTCGATTCCTGCCATGCGCGACTTTGTTCCTGAAAAGCTAAGGCCGTGGATTGTGATAGCCATAGTCATTGTCTTTCAGCTTTCGGGAGGTGTCTATTTAGCGGCCGTCAGCGAGATGGTCGGATCGACAGCTTTGTTGCAGGAAGATGTGATGATGGCAGGATATGCTTCTTTGGTGGGAATGTCGCTGACTTTTGCCGTGATGTTCCGGCTGAAGTTCCGGTTTCCGTCGAAGACGGCTTTGCTGGTTTGCAGTGCCGTGCTTATAGCCAGTAATCTGATCTGTATGTGTACCCGCAGTGTCCCGATACTGGTTACGGTCAGTTTTATTGCCGGCTTTTTCCGTATGTGGGGGACGTTCGAATGCAATTCAACGGTTCAGCTCTGGATAACGCCTAAGCGCGATTTGTCTGTTTTCTTTTGTTATATCTACCTGTTGGTGCAAAGTTGTATCCAACTGTCAGGGCTGATCACGGTCTATACGGCGTTCTGGGCGAAATGGGAGTTTATGCACTGGCTGATAATCGGACTTCTTTTGCTGGTGATGATCGTAACCATGCTGATCTTCCGCAACTACCGCTCGATGCCCAAACTGCCTCTTTACGGGATCGACTGGCTGGGTGCGATTATGTGGGGAGCGATCTTGATGTGTTTGATCTTCATTTGTGTATACGGGGAGCATTATGATTGGTTCGATTCTGTTTATATCCGGATGGCGGCCTTGGCGGGAATAGTCCTGCTGCTTCTGAATCTCTGGCGCGCCTCTTTCATCCGGCATCCGTTCATAGCGTTGAGGACCTGGCGGTTCAAAGCGGTCTACACGACTTTCTTGCTTTATATCATAGTCGATATTTTGTTGGCGCCGGAGCATCTGTTCGAGCATATTTATATGGAATCGATCCTGAAATATGATTCGCTGAATCTGATTTCATTGAACTGGGTCGTACTTTTAGGTATTGTGTCAGGAAGCATATTCACCTATTTGACGTTTGCCCGCCATAAATGGGCGTACCGGAAAATGACGGTTATCGCTTTCCTGTTGATAACGGCCTATCTGATGATGTTCTATTTTACGCTCGATTACAACCTGCCGAAAGAGTCGTTGATGCTGCCTTTGTTCCTGAGGAGTTTCGGGTATGTGATTATTGCGATCTGCTTTATCACGGCATTGTCCCGCGTCCCTTTCGAGAACTTCTTTGAAGCTGTATCGGTACAGGCATTTGTCAGTGCGGCTTTCGGGGGCGCATTGGGAACAGCCTTGCTCGGACGTGTGCTGACAATCGTAATGAAGAAGAATGCTGTGCATTTGGGGGCGACGCTCGACCATGTGAACCTGTTGGCAAACCATTTGCCATTAGGTGAGCTTTACGGTGCTTTGCACCAGCAGGCGTTGATGGTGTCGATGAAAGAGTTGTACGGCTGGCTTACGCTGGTCAGTCTCTTTTGTCTTTTCCTTTTCCTGATAAACGAGAATTCCGCCCGCCCGTTCCATGCTCTTCACCCGCGATACAGGCTTATCCGCCGTGCGATTAAGCATGATCTGAGGATGAGGAAGCTGTGGAAAAGATGATACTTTAAGCTTTTTAATGAACTGTCCGGTAGGGGGATTTCCACTTCTTATTGTCATTATAAAAAACAACGATGATATGTGGCGATGCGGATTGGCTTTTTTATCCCTCTTTTTGTCTACGACGTTTCTCTTGGCACAAAATTCCTTGTACCAGGATTCGGTATGGGTGTCCGAGATGCTGGCAGGCAAAGATACGATACGGCTTAATCCGGAATATCTGAAAGCGATCGGGAACGGAACCTTGATAAATCTGGGACAACCCCTGGAACTCGAATCATCCCGATTGCCGATCCTGAAAGACTTTTCGGAATATATAAAAGCGGATACTGTTCGGCGATTATTGCAAATCGACTCCCTTCCTCCGGCAGTGTTTTGGCTCTATCGAGGGGTGGACATGCTACATGCTGATAGTCGGGGAGACTATAAGAAGCCTATCAAATCGTTGGTTATAAGCAATCAGATACGATTGGGCAATTCACCTTTTTACGGAAGAGCCGGGACACAGAATCTTTTTCTGCCGGAGGTGAAGGACGGGCAGCGGAGAGGATCGGCAGGGGTTACCATAACGCTCCATTTTTCAATGGAAGATATGTTGCGTTACGCCTTTTGGAAAAGCGAACGGGATAAAAAGCGCAATCGAAAACGGGACTTTACCTGGAAGCACTATAATTCGTACCCTTAACGAAGATGGTCTAACGGAGTGTTATGGAGGGAAAGACACTTATCATAAATGACAGGTATTCTGTCAATTTTATAACACGACATCACGGTTAACTCTCTATTTTTGTTTCTGTAATGCTTAATTTCTTAATATTATGATGATACTGTTCAAGGTGAAAACCTTTTCCTTCTTGTTGGCTTGTGCATGTTCGGCGTCGGGCATGGCGCAGGTAGTCAATAACTCTCCTGTAAAACAGGTGAAAATATCCGGTTATGTAGGGACTCGAATAACTGATTGTATCGAACATCGTGTGAAAGCGCAGGATGTGGATCATCTGGTCGAGCCGTTCCGTCACCAGACGGAGAAGTCGCGTTGGCAAAGCGAGTTCTGGGGGAAATGGATTCAAGGGGCGATCGCTTCTTATCGTTATAACCAGGACCCGGAACTCTACCGGATCATAAAGGATGCAGCCGAATCTCTTATGGCGACGCAGTCGGCAAACGGATATATCGGAAATTATGCGCCGGAATACCAATTGCAGCAGTGGGATGTCTGGGGACGTAAATATACCTCGCTGGGTCTGATTGCCTGGTACGATTTGTCGGGAGATAAGAAAGCGTTGGAAGCTGCCTGCAAAGTTGTCGATCATTTGATGACGCAGGTCGGCCCCGGAAAGGTGGATATCGTCTCGACGGGCAATTATATCGGTATGCCGAGCTCGTCTGTCCTCGAACCTGTCATGTATCTGTATAACCGGACGAAAGAGGCGCGCTATCTCGACTTTGCCAAATATATTGTCGGACAGTGGGAGACACCCGGCGGCCCGCAGTTGATCAGCAAAGCGATTGACGAAGTGCCCGTAGCCAACCGTTTCCCGCATCCGAAAACCTGGTTTTCAAGGGAGAACGGGCAGAAAGCCTATGAAATGATGTCTTGCTACGAAGGCTTGCTCGAACTGTATAAGGTGACGGGCAATCCGCTTTATCTCTCCGTCGTCGAAAAGACGGTCGGGCATATCGTACGCGAAGAGATCAATGTGGCCGGATCGGGCAGCGCATTCGAATGCTGGTATGGCGGGAAGGAACGGCAGACACAGCCTACTTACCATACGATGGAGACTTGCGTGACCTTTACCTGGATGCAACTTTGCAACCGCCTGTTGCAGATGACGGGCAACTCCCTGTATGCCGATTATATGGAGACTGCTATCTATAATGCTTTGATGGCTTCTTTGAAAGCGGATGCTTCGCAGATAGCCAAATATAGCCCGCTGGAAGGCTGGCGTCATGAAGGGGAGGAGCAATGCGGCATGCACATCAACTGTTGCAATGCGAACGGTCCGCGTGCTTTTGCCATGATCCCTCAATTCGCCTATCAGGTTCAGGACGATTGTGTCCGGGTGAATTTCTATGCTCCTTCGGAGGCGGAGTTGGTATTGCCGGGCAAGAAACCGGTCCGGTTGAAGCAGACGACCGATTATCCGCGAACGGACCAGATCGAGATAGAGGTCGATCCGGCTAAAGAGGCGGCTTTCACTATTGCCTTGCGTATTCCGGCATGGAGCAAGATTGCAACGGTTTCCGTGAATGGAAGTCCGGAGAGCGGTGTCCTGCAAGGAGCTTATTTACCGGTAAGCCGTAAGTGGAAGAAGGGCGACCGGATCACTGTCAAGCTCGATTTGCGTGCCCGCTTGGTGGAAAGGAACCAGGCACAGGCCATTGTGCGCGGTCCGCTTGTATTGGCTCGCGACAGTCGTTTTGGGGATGGTTTTGTCGATGAAGCGTCTGTTATCGTAAGCAAAGACGGGTATGTGGAACTGACTCCTGTGGAGGCTCCCGATTTTGCATGGCTGGCTTTTACCGCTCCGATGGTGTTAGGTACGGATTTAGAAAGCAACCGGGTCCCGAAGCAGATCCATTTCTGCGATTTTGCCTCTGCCGGGAATACCTGGGATAAGACGCAGCGTTACCGGGTGTGGTTGCCGAAGACATTGAATGTGATGCATTCGCCTTATAAGCCGTATAACCAATAGGTAGATATTGCATATTGACAAATGTGAAGGAGCTGTGTCAAAATCCACGATCCTGTCATCTCGGATCGTGGATTTTGACACAGCTCCTTTAGGGTTATTGTATAATGTTGTTTTTTTAACAACAAGGCACATCCTTTGTGAATTGCTGCAAATTCCGGTGATTTATGGAGGAAAAAGGCCTTCCTGCCAGGAGGTGCGCAGTTTATAGCCACAAAGACGGTCGCCATCCCCGTGAGATGCCGAGGTCATGCACAACGAAGACGGTCGGAAGGTAAATAAAAATTCGTACCTTTGTGCCCTAAAAATACAAGATACGTGGAAGAATATCTGAAACAATTGAATGAAAGTCAGCGCGAAGCGGTTGTCTATACCGACGGACCTTCGCTTGTGGTAGCCGGAGCCGGATCGGGAAAGACACGTGTGCTGACCTACAAGATAGCTTATCTTTTGCAACAAGGGTTGCCTCCCCAAAGCATTCTGGCACTTACTTTTACCAATAAGGCGGCACGCGAGATGAAAGAGCGTGTAGCCTCCCTGACGGATGAACAGACGGCACGACGGCTATGGATGGGGACGTTCCATTCCATCTTCTCCCGCATTCTCCGCTATGAGGCGGAGCGTATCGGTTATCCTTCCAATTTCACTATTTACGATGCGACCGATTCCAAAAGCCTGCTCCGTTCCATTATGAAGGAGATGCAGCTCGACGACAAGGTGTACCGGCCGGGAATGATACAGAGCCGTATCTCGAATGCAAAAAATGCGCTTGTCACCTATAAGGCCTACGAGCAGAACAAGGAGCTGGTGCAACATGATATAGATTCGAAAGTTCCTTTGCTGCGTGAGATTTATAAGCGGTATCAGAACCGTTGCATGCAAGCGGGAGCAATGGATTTCGACGATTTGCTGCTGCAAACGAATATCCTGTTCCGCGACCATCCGGACGTATTAGAGAAGTACAGGAGCTTTTTTCAGTTTGTGTTGGTGGACGAGTACCAGGACACGAACTTTGCCCAACATCTGATCGTGCAACGCTTGTGCGAAGTGCATCGCCGCATCTGCGTGGTGGGGGATGATGCGCAGAGCATCTATTCGTTCCGTGGAGCCAATATCGATAATATCCTGCAATTCAAGAACCAGTATCCGGGTTGCCGCATTTTCAAACTGGAACGGAATTACCGTTCGACGCAGAATATCGTAAACGCGGCAAACAGCTTGATCCATAAGAATACGAAACAGATACAGAAAACTGTTTATTCGGAAAAGGAAGAGGGTAACAAGGTGTCCATTTGTTCATCCTATTCCGATTATGAAGAGGGATATGCCGTTGCCGGCAAGATTAACGATATGCGGATGCGGAATTACGATTATGCTGATTTTGCCATCCTGTACCGGACCAACGCCCAGTCACGCATCTTGGAAGAAGCCCTGCGCAAACGGGGGATTCCTTACAAGATATACGGAGGCTTGTCTTTCTATCAGCGTAAGGAAGTAAAGGATGTCATCTCGTACCTTCGCCTGATCATCAACCCGCATGACGAGGAGGCTTTCAAACGTGTGATAAACTATCCGGCTCGCGGAATAGGCGATACCACCCTGAACAAGCTGATTGCAGCCGCGACCGAGCATAACGTCAGCTTGTGGACCGTACTGGACGATCCGATCGGTTATGCCTTGCAGATAAATAATGGTACGGCAAAGAAGCTAAGCGATTTCCGGGAACTTATCTCCGGCTTTATCCAACGGAATGTTAAACTCTCTGCCGAAGAAATCGCCTCTGCGGTGGTGAAGGAAAGCGGTATTGTCAGTACTTTGTTTCAAGACCGCTCGGTGGAAGGAATCAGCAAGCAGGAAAACTTGCAGGAGTTATTGAAAGGTATTGCCGAGTTTTGTGAGATACGCCGCGAGGAAGGGGCGGAGCACGTCTCGCTTGCAGACTTCCTGTCTGAAGTATCGCTGTTGACAGACCAGGATAACGATAAGGAAGAACAGGCAAACAAGGTGACGATGATGACGGTGCATGCAGCCAAAGGCTTGGAGTTTCGGAATGTTTTCGTTGTCGGGCTGGAAGAGGACCTGTTTCCCTCCGCCATGTCGAAAGACAATCCGAGGGCGGTGGAGGAAGAACGCCGCCTCTTCTACGTCGCCATTACCCGTGCGGAAGAAAACTGTGTGCTGACATACGCCAAAAGCCGTTATCGGAATGGCCAGAGCGCCATGTGTTCGCCCAGCCGTTTCTTAAAGGATATCGATACCCAATATATTTATAAGACGAAAGATGCCATTGCTGACGGTTTATTAACCGTCACTCGTCGTCCATCGGCTTTTTCTTCCTCCTTCCAACAACCGAAAGCTGTGGAAGAAGATACTTATGTTTCTCCGGTCGCTCAGGCTGCCGGGCGTCTGACACGGATGGAAACGGCTTCTTCGTCTCCGTCTTCTGCTCCGGCATCCGATCTGTCGGGCTTGTATGTAGGAGCTAAAGTCCGGCATGACCGCTTTGGAGAAGGAGAAGTGACTGCCATTGAAGGCGATGGTGGCAATGCTAAAGCAACTGTTTCATTTGCTCATTTCGGTCAAAAACAACTGCTTTTGAAGTTTGCACGCTTGACAATTGTTGAATAAATCGGCTGAATCAATTGATATTCCGGGATGAATCCCTTATCTTTGAGGCATTAACGAATAAGTCATAAGTTATGAATGCAGCAATATTTACATTCGGATTTTTATCTGTTGCGACAGTCGGTTTTTATATTTTCCTGCATACTCCGGCAGGTAAACGTTGGCTTGATAATTTATAAAAAAAATATCTCCCTCTCTGAGAGGAGCGTGGGGCATGTGATCTTCGTTTATCGCCTGGCAGCATTTTTGAAGATTACGTGCCTTTTTTTGTGTCCTGCTCAAAAAGGGAAATACTGTCAGGCTACTGCAACCGGTAAGTTAACGGGACGGTATATTGCACACGGACAACTTTTCCGTCTTTCATCTTTCCCGGAGTCCATTTGGGCATTGAGTTGATAACCCGTAAAGCTTCTTCGTCCAATGAGGGATATAGGGCCTGTATTACTTTGGCATTTGTAATGCTTCCGTCTTTTTCAACAATAAATGTGACAGTCACTTTTCCCTGCTTTCCCTGTTGCTGGGCTTCTACCGGATATTTTATGCTTTTAGCAAGAAACTGCAATAATGCACTTTGCCCACCTGGAAATTCGGGCATGATATCACACGTTTCATGAATCTTGTCCTTGTCCGGTGGAAGCGGATCGGCAGTCTCCATTTCGAAAACAGTGGTTGCTGCGAGAGAAGCCGGCTGTTGGATTACCTCTGATACCTTTCCATTCAATACACGTGCCATTGCATCGATATTATTGAGCAATAGCAAGCCTGCGGCCATTGGAACCAATGCCAGGTATTTCACTTTTCTGGCGTTGTTCGTTCTTTTTTTGTTTAACATAGTAATTCTCTTTTTAAGTGGTAAGACACTGAAATTGTTATATAAATTTGCAATAGCCTTATTGGGATGTTTCACGCCGATCAAATGGTACTGGTATTCTTTTTTGTCGAATCCGGAAAGCATGACCTGTTCATCTGCAATAAATTCATGATTAATACTGATCTCTTTCTTTAACCACCAGGCAAACGGATTTATCCAGCAGGCAATACAGACGATTTCACTGGCCATCATATCGATCGAATGCCATTGGCGGACGTGTGTCTGTTCATGGATCAAGATGTCATCAAGTCTTTCCCGTTGATTCGGATCGGATGAAATAAAAATCCAGTTGAAGAAAGAGTAGGAGGCTTCCGCTTCCGGCAGGATACAAACTTCGGTGTCGTTTAAAGTGATTTTCTTGCATTTCCTGTATAAACGGAAGACAGTGAACAGCTCCGCCACACATCTGAACAACAGCATACCGGCTCCTGTCAGCCAGATTATTTGCATAACCCTGAGTCCGGTTTCTTTCCAATCTGAGGCGGCTATTTCACTGCCTGCCGCCAGAACCGTTTCTTTAGGTAGCAACCCTGAATAATAGCCGACTATACCCGCTACGCTTGTCTGGGTGGACAACCAACCGCTTAAGTCCGGTAAAGGATAGAGGAATGCGATCAGGTAAATTGACAACAGCACATCCCTGCGTAACCGGAAAAACGTATCGTCACGGAATAGCAGGCGATAACAGATATATAAAAATGCCAACGCCAGATTTACCTTTAGAAAATAGATAAGTATCGGAGTTATCATATCGATATCTTTATAATTGATTATTCTTCTTTTTCGATCTGGTCCATCAGATCCTGCAAATCGCTTTTGGACAATTTGCGGTCACGGACGAAGAAGGAAACCATTTCCTTATAAGAACCTGTAAAATAATTTTGTACGACATTTGACATGAAGGTCCGTTTGTATTCCGCTTCTTTTACACGTGGAGAAAAGAGTGTGATCGTTCCGAATTTCTTCGGGGTGACGTACTTCTTTTTTTCAAGATTCCGGACCACCGATGCCACGCTGGTGTAGGGTGGTTTCGGATCGGGCATTTCGTTCAGTATGTCACGGATGAAACACGATTCTAATTTCCAGATATACAACATGACACTTTCTTCTTGTGCTGTCAGTCTTTCCATTGCTTTGTTGTTTTTGAATTTCAGTTTACTATCTTTTCGCAAATCTACTTTATTTTAGTAGACAAAGATGCGCGTTTTGTGGTAATAATTGTTAATGAAGAAGAAAGAGGCTTTTGGGAAGCCGTTTGCCTTCTTGCCTCCGGTATTGCGGAGGATAAAGAGGGAGAATATCTATTTTTAAATGTTAAAACATACAATAACCCATCTAAAAACAGCTGTTTTGCAATATACTGACAATCAGCGTTATAATATGTGTCAGATTATTAAAAAATATTACCCTTGCGGGAAATTTCATTTTCACGGGTATGAAAATCGATTTTCATGCCTGTGTGTTTCGATTTAGACTAACGGATATTTTGGAAAGAAGTACAATAAGGAGGAAGGAGGCGATAAGCCCTTCTCTTGTTTTTCGCTTTTTATTATGTATCTTTGCCCGACAGAATCAAAGAAAAATACTTACCGGATGATAGACTTCAATATGATACCATCCCCCTGTTATGTGATGGAAGAAGAGTTGCTCCGCCGTAATTTGTCACTGATCAAGAGCGTGAAGGAGAGGGCAGGGATTAATATAATCTTGGCTTTCAAGGCGTTTGCGATGTGGAAAGCGTTCCCGATCGTGCGTGAATATATCCCGTATTCGACAGCAAGTTCGAAGTTTGAAGCCAGGCTGGCTTTTGAAGAGATGGGGAGCCGCGCACATACCTATTCGCCGGCATATACGGAAGCGGATTTCCCGGAGATTTTAAGATACAGCAGCCATGTGACGTTCAACTCGCTCACGCAGTTCGAACGTTTCTATCCGATGGTGCAGGCGGACGGAAACCGGGTATCGTGCGGTCTGCGCATCAATCCTGAATATTCGGATGTCGAAACGGATTTGTATAATCCTTGTGCGCCGGGTTCCCGGATGGGAGTGGTCAGCGACCTTTTGGGCGACAAGTTGCCCGACGGTGTCGAAGGCTTGCATTTTCATACCCTTTGCGAATCGAGCTCGTATGATCTGGAAAAGACGTTGGGAGAAGTGGAAAAACGTTTCGGCCGTTTCCTGCCGCATATCAAATGGTTGAATATGGGAGGCGGACACCTGATGACACGAAAAGGCTATGACACGGAGCATCTGATCGGGCTGTTGCAGTCGTTCAAAGCCAAATATCCCAACCTTGAAATTATTATGGAGCCGGGAAGCGCATTTGCGTGGCAAACCGGATTCCTGTTGACGACGGTGGTGGATATCGTGGAGAATCATGGCATCAAGACCGCGATTATAGATGCCTCTTTCACTTGCCATATGCCGGATTGCCTGGAAATGCCCTATAAACCGGTGATTCGCGGGGCTATAGAGCCGGAGGAAGGGAAGCCGGCCTATCGTATCGGAGGAAACAGTTGCCTGAGCGGTGACTATATGGGCGACTGGTCTTTCGAGCAACCCTTGAAAGTGGGGGATAAATTGATATTCGAAGATATGATCCATTATACCGTTGTCAAAACGACCATGTTCAACGGGATCCCGCATCCCTCCCTGGCTTTGTGGAGCAAGGAGGATCGACTCGTGATGTACAGGGAGTTCGGTTACGAAGACTACAAGGCGAGAATGGACTGAGAAATTGAAAATTGAGAATTGAGAATTGAAAATTGTCAATTATTTAGTAATTTAGCGCACTCATTCAGAAAAGAAATAAATTAAGCAGTATAAAATATGGGTATTTTTAGCTTTTTCAGTAAGGAAAAAAAGGAAACTCTGGACAAAGGGTTATCTAAGACAAAAGAAAATGTATTTTCTAAGATTACCAGAGCCATTGCCGGCAAGAGCAAGGTGGATGACGAAGTCTTGGACAATCTGGAAGAAGTGCTGATCACTTCCGATGTCGGAGTAGATACTACGCTGAAAATCATTTCCCGTATCGAAGACCGCGTAGCCAGAGACAAATACGTGACAACCGCTGAGTTGACGGCGATCCTGCGTGAAGAGATTGCCTCCCTGCTTACGGAGAACCATACGGAAGATCTGGAGTCGTTTACGGTTCCGGAAGACAAGAAGCCGTATGTCATCATGGTCGTAGGCGTGAACGGGGTAGGCAAGACGACCACGATCGGCAAATTGGCTTATCAGTTCAAGAAAGCCGGTAAGAATGTGTGTCTGGGAGCTGCCGATACCTTCCGTGCCGCAGCCGTAGAGCAGCTGGTGATTTGGAGTGAACGGGTAGGAGTGCCTATCGTGAAGCAGAAGATGGGTTCTGACCCTGCTTCGGTAGCATTCGACACGTTGAGTTCGGCAAAGGCGAACGGGGCGGATGTGGTTATCATCGATACCGCCGGACGCCTGCACAACAAGATCAATCTGATGAACGAACTGACCAAGATCAAGAATGTGATGAAGAAAGTAGTTCCCGATGCACCGCACGAAGTATTGTTGGTATTGGACGGCTCTACCGGACAAAATGCGTTTGAACAAGCCAAGCAGTTTACAGCCGCAACCGAGGTAAATGCATTGGCGGTTACCAAACTGGACGGTACGGCTAAGGGCGGCGTCGTGATCGGTATCTCGGACCATTTCCGCATCCCTGTCAAGTACATCGGCTTGGGTGAAGGCATGGAGGACCTCCAGGTATTCAACAAAAAAGAATTTGTAAACTCCCTCTTCGGAGAATAAAAGGGAGTTTGTACCATATATGAGAAAAAATAAAGTAGACATTATAACGTTAGGGTGCTCGAAGAACCTGGTGGATTCGGAACAGCTTATGCGCCAGTTCGTGGCAAACGGATATGCCGTCGAACACGATCCTCACAAGATTAACGGTGAAATCGTCGTTGTGAATACATGCGGTTTTATCGGTGATGCCCAGGAAGAGTCGATTAATATGATACTCGATCTGGGAGAAGCCAAGAAGAAAGGGAAGATCGGCAAACTCTTTGTCATGGGATGCCTTTCCGAACGGTTCCTGAAAGACCTGGAAAACGAATTGCCGGAAGTCGATCGTTTCTACGGAAAGTTTAACTGGAAAGAGTTGCTGAACGATTTAGGCAAATCCTACCACCGGGAACTGGCTGCCGACCGTGTTTTGACGACTCCCCGGCATTACGCATACCTGAAGATCGCCGAAGGATGCGACCGTACCTGTTCGTACTGCGCTATTCCGATCAGCACGGGGCATTACCAGTCTGTTCCGATGGAGGAAATCGAGAAGGAAGTCCGACTGTTGGTGGAACAGGGAGTAAAAGAGTTTCAGGTGATCGCACAGGATTTGACTTATTACGGCCTGGATTTGTATCGACGCCATGCGTTGCCGGAGTTGGTGGAACGCATCTCCGATATTCCGGGAGTAGAATGGATTCGCTTGCATTATGGCTATCCGTCCCATTTCCCTTATGAGCTGCTCAGGGTTATGCGTGAACGCGATAATGTCTGCAAATACATGGATATCGCCCTTCAGCATATCAGCGACCCGATGTTGAAGAAAATGCGCCGGAACATCACGAAAGAAGAAACATACGCTTTAATACGCCGGATGCGGGAAGAAGTCCCAGGCATTCATCTGCGTACGACTTTGATGGTCGGCCATCCGGGAGAAACCGAACAGGACTTTGAAGAGCTGGTCGAATTCGTAAAGAAAGCCCGTTTCGAACGTATGGGCGCTTTTGCCTACAGCCATGAAGAGGGTACGTATTCTTTTAAACATTATGCCGATGATATCGACCCCGATGTCAAACAAGACCGGTTGGACTATTTGATGCGTATACAGGAAGGCATTTCGGCTGATGTGAACAACTCCAAGATCGGAAAGGAATTCAAGGTGATGATCGATCGTGAAGAAGAAGACTTCTATGTGGGTCGTACGGAATTCGATTCACCGGAGGTCGATCCGGAGATCCTTGTTTCTAAAGAGAAACCGTTGATCCCCGGAAAGTTTTATGACGTACGGATTGACGACGCTCAGGCTTTCGATCTGTATGGAAGTGTACTTTAATTTGATATAAAAACTGCAAAGATATTTGTTGGTTTACAAAAAAATAACTAATATAGCTGCATAATCTATTAATGGATGCGGATATGAAAAATAAGGAACTGGTTACTGAACTTGCCGCCCGTATGGGGTGGACCGCACAGGAAGTTGCTGAAGCGCTTTCTGTCCTGAGTTCCGTAGTCAGTTCTCGTCTGGTAGATAACGATACCATATACCTGCAAGGCTTCGGTCAGTTCGAAGTGAAACAGAAAGCGGAACGGATCTCGGTCAATCCTTCGAACGGCAAACGGTATTTAGTCCCTCCCAAACTTGTCCCGGTGTTTAAACCGGGCACGACCGTCAAGAATAAACTTAAAGAATTAGGTGATCATGAATAACCGGCTGACCATACAGGATTTGGCCGGTTTGTTGGCCGAATATACAGGAAAAGACAAGAATAGCACCGAGCGCTTTTTGAGGGAATTTATAGCGGTCGTGTCGGAAGGTGTCTATACGGATAAGCAGGTAAAGGTCAAAGGTCTCGGAACTTTTAAAATCATTCCGGTAGAGAAGCGCGAAAGCATCCATGTGAATACGGGCGAACGTTTCGTAATCCCGGAACATTATAAATTTTCCTTCCTGCCGGATAAAGAGTTGCGGGAATTAGTCAATAAGCCGTTCTCTTTTTTTGAAACGACCGAACTGGGTGAGAATGTCGATTTTACGGATATGGATGTCATACCCGGCGAACCGGAAGAAAAGGAGGCGGAAGACGAATCGGTTGAAGAGGTTATGCCCGAAGAAAAGCCCCAACCACAAGAAAGGGTGATTCTTGATGAACCTGAAATCCCTGAAGCACCGGAGGTTTTGGAGTCTACTGAAACACCTGAAACCCCTAAAACCCCTGAAACGTTTGAAGATGTTCCTGAAACTTTGGGGATTCTCGGATTTTCGGAAAAGGCATCTGAAACACCTGAAGTCAGCCAGCCTGTACACTCAGCCAAGGAGGAGGACGAAACAGCCCGCTATTCGGGAACAAGCGTAGATATGGGTATGTCCCGGAATAAGCTGAAATTGATTATTTGGGTAGTTGTTGTTTTTCTGGCTTGTTTCGGCATCTGTTTGTCCCTGAATATTTTCTTCTTTTCTAAAAAAGACAGTGAAATGCTTGATTTGAAGAAGAAAGTGGCAGTTTGGGAGAATGGTATTGCCGTAGAAGACTCCGCCTCTTTGATAGAAGATACTGTTGTCACCGAGGATGATGCCATTCTTTTGACGGAGGAGCCTGCAATAGCCCCACATGTCGATATTCCGGATACGGCAGCTAAGCCGGAAGCCGCCGCCTCTCCGAAAGTGATCGCCCGTGTCAAGATCGAGCCGGGAAGCCGCCTGACGCTGATCTCCTTGAAATATTACGGAAGCAAGATCTTTTGGGTCTATCTGTATGAATACAATAAAGCCATCATAAAAGACCCGAACAACGTGCCTATCGGTACAATGATCGAAGTGCCTGCTCCGGAAATGTATGGCATCGACCGTCGTGACCGCTCTTCCGTCGAAAAAGCCGCTGCCCGCCAGACTGAGATTCTGAATGGCAAATTGTAACGAAAACTCTCCCTTTTAAGCAAAATAAAACAAAATAGTTCTGCGGAGGTTAGTATTATTTAACTGCGAAAGTGCAGAATACGAATTTAACATTTCTAATTTTGTGCATCTCAAAAAAGCGAGTAAAAATAATAACAATATAATTGAAGAAAATCTATGAGTCAGACAGTAGACATTCGTGAGTTGAACGAGCGAATTGAAAGTAAAAGTTCGTTTGTGAACATGATTACGATGGGTATGGACCAGGTAATTGTTGGACAGAAACATTTGGTTGAATCATTATTGATCGGTCTGCTTTCAGATGGCCATATTCTGCTGGAAGGTGTTCCGGGATTGGCAAAGACATTGGCCATTAAGACGCTGGCATCATTGATCGATGCGAAATACAGCCGTATTCAGTTTACGCCGGACTTGTTGCCGGCCGACGTGATCGGTACGATGATTTATAGTCAGAAAAGCGAAGAATTCCAAGTTAAACAAGGTCCCGTCTTCGCTAATTTTGTATTGGCGGATGAAATTAACCGTGCACCGGCAAAGGTTCAGAGCGCGCTTCTGGAAGCCATGCAGGAACGCCAGGTGACAATCAGCGAAAATACATACAAGTTGCCGTCCCCTTTTTTAGTAATGGCGACCCAGAACCCGATCGAGCAGGAAGGTACATACCCGCTGCCTGAAGCGCAGGTAGACCGTTTCATGCTGAAGGTCATCATCAATTACCCGAAGAAGGAAGAAGAAAAGCTGATTATCCGCCAGAATATATCAGGAGTAAGACCGGACATCAAACCGATCCTGACCAAAGATGAAATCCTCGAAGCCCGCAAGATCGTACGCGAAGTTTATTTAGACGAAAAGATCGAACGCTATATCGTGGATATCGTATTTGCCACCCGTTTCCCGCAGGAACATGGCTTGGCAAACCTGTCCAACATGATCGCCTTCGGTGCATCTCCGCGTGCATCCATTAACTTGGCATTGGCTGCCCGTGCGTACGCCTTTATCAAACGCAGGGGATATGTGATCCCCGAAGATATCCGTGCCGTATGCCACGACGTGATGCGCCACCGTATCGGCTTGAGCTATGAAGCGGAAGCCAATAACCTGACATCCGAAGAGGTGATCAGCGAAATTCTGAACAAAGTCGAAGTACCCTAAATAGCTGAAAGTTGAGAGTTGAGAGTTGAGAGTTGCGCAAGCGACTCGTTCTTAACTGTCTTCTTAACTTTCAACTTTCAACTGTCAACTTTCAACTGAATAATATGGAAACAAGTGAACTATTAAAGAAGGTCCGACGGATTGAGATAAAGACTCGCGGCTTGTCCCGCAATATTTTTGCAGGGCAATACCATTCGGCGTTCAAAGGACGCGGTATGGCGTTCAGCGAAGTGCGCGAGTATCAATACGGAGACGATATCCGCGATATCGACTGGAACGTGACCGCCCGTTACGTCCGTCCTTACGTGAAGGTGTTCGAAGAAGAACGTGAATTGACGGTGATGTTGCTGATCGACGTGTCGGGAAGTAGGGACTTTGGTTCCGTGAATGTAATGAAGAAAGAAGTCATTACGGAGATCGCAGCGACACTGGCCTTTTCGGCTATCCAGAACAACGATAAGATCGGCGTGGTGTTCTTCTCCGACAAGATAGAAAAGTTTATTCCTCCCCAGAAAGGGAAAAAACATATCTTGTATATCATTCGCGAACTGATCGACTTCCAACCGGATAAAAAACAGACCAATATCGCACAAGCGCTGAAATATCTGACCAATGCAATCAAGAAGCGTTGCACGGCTTTCCTGATCTCCGACTTTATCGACAAGGACGGATTCAAGGATGCCTTGACCATCGCCAACCGCAAGCATGACGTTGTTGCCATCCAGGTCTACGACCGCCGGGAGACGGAACTTCCCGCTGTCGGCTTGATAAAGATCAAAGACGCTGAAAGTGGACAGGAACGCTGGATAGACAGTTCGTCCGCCCATGTGCGTGCCGCCTATAAAGAGTGGTGGGACCGCCGGCAGGCTGCCATGAGCGATTCGTTCAAGAAATGCCGTGTCGATTCGGTCTCCGTCCGTACGGAAGATGATTATGTGAAAGCATTAATTGCTCTTTTTGACAAACGTAATTAAAGCAAACAAATGAAATTAATAAAGAAAAGCATTCTGTTACTTGCCCTTGCCGGAGCATTCCTGTCCGGTGGGAAAGCGTATGCGCAGCAGACTCTTGTTGACGTTCGTGTCGACTCTGCCGCCATACTGATCGGAGAGCAGACTGTTTTACATTTGACGGTAACGACAGACAAAGATAAAGCTGTCCAACTGGTGATTCCGCGCGACACGTTGATGGCAGGAGTGGAGGTGCTCGAAATACCGAAGGCAGATTCTACCCTGATCGAAAACGACCGTTTGCTGATCAAGCAGGACTTGCTGGTGACATCTTTCGACTCGTCTCTTTACCTGCTGCCTCCATTCATGGTGATCGACGGGGCGGATACCGTTTACTCCAACCAAGTGGCCTTGAAGGTGTCGACAGTTCCTGTCAATACAGACAAGCCGGAGGAGTTTTACGATATCAAGAGCGTCTGGAAGCCGCCTTTTGTATTGGCCGATTACTATCCCTGGATATTCGGCGTGCTGCTGACTCTGTTCCTGATCTGTGTGGTTGCCTACGTGATCAAACGTATGCGTAACCGCCAGTCCATCATACCGTTCAAAAAGCCGGAACCGAAACTTCCGCCTCACGAACAGGCGATCAAGGAACTCGACGAGATCAAGCAGCAGAAACTCTGGCAACAGGGTCGCAGCAAGGAGTATTATACATTGATTACGGATACGTTGCGCCGCTATATCGTGGATCGTTTCGGCATCAATGCGATGGAAATGACTTCCGGCGAGATACTCGACATCATTCGCAAGCAGCAGGAGGCGACTTCTGTTTATGAAAGCCTGAAACAGATCATGCAACTGGCCGATTTCGTGAAGTTCGCTAAGATGAATCCGCTGCCCGATGAAAACGATTTGAGTTTGATGAACGCTTACCTGTTCATCAACCAGACGAAGATCGAAGAGATTCCTGTTCCCGGAGAAGATGGAAAGGGTGAAGGCGAAGAAAAGCCTGTAGAAAAGAATGATTCAAATATAAGTAAAGAATAAGATGATATTTGCAAATCCTACATATCTGTATTTGTTATTGTTGCTGATCCCGATGATCGGATGGTACGTCTACAAACTGAGCAAGAATCAGGCAAGTTTGCAGGTATCGTCTACGGAGGGTTTCGATGCTCCGGGGGCAAGCTCCTGGAAAGTCTGGCTCCGGCACGTCCCCTTCATCTTGCGTATGGCGGCGGTAGCTGTCCTGATCGTGATATTGGCGCGTCCGCAGTCGACTAATAGTTGGCAGAATTCTTCGACGGAAGGTATCGACATTGTGTTAGCAATGGATATCTCGACCAGTATGATGGCGCAGGACCTGAAGCCGAACCGCCTGGAGGCATCCAAAGACGTGGCGTCCGCCTTCATCAACGGCCGTCCGAACGATAATATCGGTTTGGTCGTATTCGCGGCGGAGAGTTTCACGCAATGCCCGTTGACAACCGACCATACGGTTCTGCTGAACCTCTTCAAGGATGTCCAGCCGGGTATTATCCAGGATGGGACGGCGATCGGCCTGGGGTTGGCGAATGCAGTCAGCCGTATCAAGGACAGCCAGGCCAAGTCGAAGGTGATTATCCTGTTGACGGACGGTGTGAACAACCAGGGCGAGATCGCTCCGGTGACGGCCGCCGAGATTGCGAAGACGTTCGGGGTCCGTGTTTATACGATCGGTGTCGGGACGCAGGGCAAGGCGCCTTATCCGTTCCAGACAGCCTTCGGTGTCCAGTATATGGATGTCGACGTGGAGATCGACGAGCCGACTCTGAAACAGATTGCTGCTACGACCGGCGGACAGTATTTCCGTGCGACGGATAATGCCAGCCTGAAGGCGATCTATTCGGAAATCGACAAGATGGAGAAGACGAAGATCAGCGTGCAGGAATATAGTAAAAAGCAGGAAGAGTACAAGAATTGGGCGATCCTGTTGTTCTCATTGTTGCTGGTCGAGATATTATTGAGAAATACATTGTTAAGAAATATACCGTAAATATAAAAGGCTTATGTTTCGTTTTGCACATCCGGACTTTTTATACTTGCTCTTCCTGCTTCCCGCTTTGGTTGCGTTCTATGTGTATGCAATCATCCTGAAGAAGAAGGCAATCAAGAAATATGGTAATCCCGAATTGTTGGCAGATTTGATGCCGGAGGTTTCTCCCAAGCGTCAGCATCTGAAGTTTTGGCTGTTGTTCGGAGCCATCGTGATGGTTATCATAGTTATGGCAGGGCCGCAGTTCGGTTCCAAACTGGAGACAGTGAAACGTCAGGGAGTGGAGATCATGGTTTGTCTGGACGTATCCAATTCGATGTTGGCGGAAGATGTTTCGCCCGACCGCCTGTCCAAGGCCAAACAGATGCTATCCAAACTGACTGACGGTTTCTCGAATGATAAAGTCGGGCTGATCGTTTTTGCCGGAGATGCGTTCACGCAGCTTCCGATCACATCCGATTATGTCTCGGCCAAGATGTTCCTGTCCTCCATCAACCCGTCGATGGTTTCCACGCAGGGTACGGCGATCGGTTCAGCCATCAACCTGGCTGTCCGTTCCTTTACGCCGAGCGAGACGTCGGACAAGGCGATTATCCTGATTACCGACGGTGAGAACCACGAAGACGATGCCGTGAAGGCCGCTGCTGCAGCAGCAGAAAAAGGCATTCATGTGAACATTGTCGGCATGGGCGATCCGAAAGGTTCTCCGATCCCCGTAGACGGCAGCAACAATTATATGAAGGACAAGGAAGGAAATGTCGTGATCACGAAACTGAATGAAGAGATGTGCCAGGAGATCGCTGCAGCAGGCCACGGAACGTATGTCCGTGCCGACAACACGAACTCTGCGCTTCGTGCACTTCAGAAGGAGATCGATAAAATGAATAAATCGGAACTGGACAGCAAAGTCTATTCGGAATATGACGAACGTTTCCAGACGTTTGCCTGGATCGCATTGATCCTGCTTTTGGTGGACTTCATGACGCTGGACCGCAAGAACCGTATATTCAGAAAAGTAAAATTATTCTCTTAATGCTATGGACAAGATGAAATGTATGCGAAAATCGATTATATGGATGGCGGCATTCATGTTCTGCAGTGGAGCGGTGTTTGCCCAGAAAGCGGAACGTAAGAATGTGCGGGAGGGGAATAAACTTTATGAGACGGAAAAGTTTACCGAGGCGGAAATCGCCTACCGGAAAAGTTTGGAAGTGAACCCGCGTTCATCCGAAGGAACTTATAACCTGGGGAACGCCCTGTATAAGCAGAAGAAATTCCCTGAAGCTGCCGAGCAGTACCAGCTGATAGCCGGACAGGGGGAGAAGATGGTCGAAACGCCCGAAGGCAAAGCCCGCCTGGCGGAAATTTATCATAATGTCGGAAATATTGGCATGCAGAATAAAGAGTATGCCAAAAGTGTCGAAGCTTACAAACAATCTTTGCGCCTGAACCCGAAAGATGATGAGACACGTTATAATTTGGCTTTGGCACAAAAATTGTTGCAGGATCAGCAGAATCAGCAGAATGAAGATCAAAATCAGGATCAGAACGAAGACAAGAAGGAAGATCAGGATAAACAGGATCAACAGCAGCAGAATCAGGATCAGCAACAACAGCAGGATGATAAGAAGCAGGATAAGACACAGGAACAACAACCGCAGCAGCAAGAGCAGATGAGCAAGGATAACGCCCAGCAGATGTTGGATGCCTTCCTGCAGGATGAAAAAGACACTCAGGAGAAGGTGAAGAAAGCGCAGGCTCAGCAGCAACAGCGCCGTCGCACGGATAAGGAGTGGTAGTTGAAAATTAAGAATTAAGAATTAAGAATTAAAAAATAAGGATTGAGGAATGAGGAAATTAGTTTTCTTATTTGTTCTCTTTGCAACTTTCGGAGTGGTAGCCAGAGCGGCGGATGTGACGTTCAAGGCTTCTGCTCCGGAAGCTGTCGTTATGGGAGAAACTTTCAGATTGTCGTACACGGTGAATGCGGAAGGTAAGGATATACGTGTACCGGAAATACCGGACTTCGAGGTATTGATAGGCCCGTCTACTTCCACAAATATGAGTACCCAGATTATTAACGGTAAAATGACCACCGAAACGTCATTGACGTTTACCTATATCCTCCAACCGAAGAAAGAGGGTACTTTCAACATCGCACCGGCAACAATCAAGGTAAAAGGCGCCAATTACACATCTAACGCATTAGTGATAAAAGTGCTTCCTCCCGATAAGGCGGAAGAGGCAACTAAGGGAGGTTCGACCGGTACTGGAATCAGTAAGGACGATGCCTTTCTGACAATTGATGTTTCTAAACGGAATGTATATGAACAGGAAGGTATTTTGGTTACGTTTAAATTATATGTAAGAAAAGATATCGGAGGTATTGACCAGCCTAAGTTCCCTGAATTTACAGGCTTCCTTGCCCAAGAGGTAGAACTGCCGCAAAATAAGCAGTTGGTGATGGAAAACTATAAGGGAAAGAACTACGGGACTGCTATTATAAAACAAACAGTGCTGTACCCGCAACGCTCAGGGAAGATTACGATCCCTTCCGGGAAACTGGATATT
Organism: Parabacteroides hominis; assembly: GCF_014287585.1. Lineage (GTDB taxonomy): Bacteria > Bacteroidota > Bacteroidia > Bacteroidales > Tannerellaceae > Parabacteroides > Parabacteroides hominis. Next base: position 129,994 of record NZ_JACOOJ010000006.1, read on the forward strand.
ATTTTGCGTGTGCCTGGACCGGCCAGACAAAGAAGCAGTGTATTCGACGATTTCTTCGGTTCGTCGTCTTATATAGATGTAAAGAAAGAATTGACTACTCCTCCTGTAACGATCGATGTTAAACCGTTGCCGTCGGGCAAACCGGCTTCATTCTCCGGTGCGGTAGGTAACTTCACTATGACATCCAGCATCAGTTCCAATAACGTAAAGACAGACGATGCCGTTACTGTGAAGGTGAAAATTTCCGGCAATGGGAACATCAAGCTGGTAAAGAATCCGGAAGTTGTCTTCCCGAACGATTTCGATGTGTACGATCCGAAGGTGGAGGTAGACATCAAGACTACCACAGCAGGTTCTTCCGGTACGAAGACGATCGAATATATGGCAATCCCGCGTTATGCAGGTGATTTCGAAATTCCGGCTATCGCATTCTCTTATTTCGATACGAAGACCGATTCTTATAAGACGATTACATCCGAACCGTACAAGCTACACGTAGAGCAGGGCAAGGGTGGGGGAACGTCTCCTGTCGTTTCTAACTTCAGCAACAAGGAAAGCGTTAAATACTTGGGTAAGGATATCCGCTACCTGAAGGTGAACAACATTCATTTCGTTCCGAATAATGAATTGTTCTTCGGTTCATTCATGTACTATATGTGCTATCTGATCCCGGCAATCCTGTTCATCGTCTTCTTCTTCATCTACCGCAAGCAGGTGAAAGAGAACTCCAACCTGGCATTGGTTCGTACGAAGAAAGCCAATAAGATGGCAGTAAAACGTCTGAAAAATGCCGGCAAGCTGATGAAGGAAAACAAGAAAGAAGAATTCTATGATGAAGTGCTTCGCGCCTTGTGGGGCTACCTGAGTGACAAGCTGAGCATCCCGCAGGCCAACCTGACAAAGGATAATGTTGAAGTAGAATTGTCCAAGTACGGTGTGGACGACGCGTTGATCAAAGAATTTATGGATATCCTGAACACATGCGAGTTTGCCCGCTATGCTCCGGCACAGGCTTCGGATGCGATGGATAAGTTATATGAACTGACAGTAGATGCCATTGGCAAAATGGAAAATACAATTAAAAAGTAACGCGATGAAGATGAATATAAATATGAAAAAGATCGTATTCTTCCTCCTGGCTCAATTCGTCGCCTTAGGAGCATTTGCCCAAGAGGCAGCGATCAAAGAAGCGGAAGCTGCCTATACGAAAGAAGACTATGGCAAGGCTATCGAACTCTACGAAGGGCTTCTGAAAACTCATGGCGAATCGGCTGAGATCTACTATAACTTAGGGAACGCCTATTATAAGGAGAACAAGATTGCTCCGGCCATCCTGAATTACGAACGGGCTTTGCTGCTGGATCCGGGAGACGGGGATATCCGTTTCAACTTGCAGCTGGCACGCCAGAAGTCTGTCGACAAGATCGAGCCGGTGGGCGATTTCTTCCTCCATCGTTGGTTCGACAAGGTCCAGAACATGGGGGCTGCCGATTCATGGGCACAGACCGGTATCGTTTGCTTTATCCTTTTTATCGGCTGCCTGATCCTGTTCTTCTTCTCCAAGTGGATCCATTTGAAAAAGATAGGGTTTTACCTGGGGCTGGTATTCCTGGTATTGGTGATCTTTGCCAATATCTTTGCCGGAAACCAGAAGAGCGAGTTGGTAAACCGGAAGAGTGCGATCGTATTTGCTCCGACGGTCACGGTGAAAAGTTCTCCCGATGCAAGCGGAACCGACTTGTTTATTCTGCATGAAGGAACAAAGGTTTCCATCAAAAGCAAGTTGGGAGACTGGAATGAAATAGAAATGGAAGATGGAAATGTAGGATGGATGCCGAGCAAAGACATTGAAATCATTTAAATATCCGGCACAGAAATCTATCCTATGGTTGAAAAAATACTAATCTACGAACGCGACGCGTTCTTTGCGCTTAACGGCAGTGACTCTGCTTTTCTGGATCGTTTTATGTGGATCTTCACAGGAAAGGCAGTTTGGCTGCCGTTAGCCTTTCTGATCCTGCTGGTCCTGATTTATAAAAAGAACTGGCGCGAATCGTTGCTGATCTTGTTGGCGATCGTATTGGTCGTTACGTTGTGCGACCAGTTTGCTTCCCACATCTGTAAGCCTGTCTTTACCCGTTTCCGTCCGACTCATCATCCTGATTTTATGGATCAGGTGAAAACGGTCTTCGGTTACCGGGGAGGACTTTACGGATTTATCTCCAGCCATGCAGCGAACGCTTTCGGCTTTGCAACTCTTATGGCATTGATAATGCGGGATAAGTTGTTCGGATGGACGATCTTTCTGTGGGCGGCGCTTACCGCTTATACGCGGGTTTATCTCGGAGTCCATTTCATTTCGGATATCGTGCCGGGCGCCATTGCAGGCGTGTTCTTCGGCTACCTGGTTTACAAGCTCTATTCTTTCAGCCGTTCAAAGCTATTGCCTGCGGCAGTGAACAACCATGAACCGTTGTATTCGAAGAAACGGATTCGTCTCATAGTCTATGCCATATATGTGACGATCCTGATTATTGTCATTTTTAATGTACCGCTTGCGGCTTGCCTGCATAAGTGATACATGTCGTAAAGCATATTTATTTACACGGAATAATTTTGTCGCTGTAATTTATAATGACTAAGTTAGTGGCACGAAATTAAACAAAGTATTAACCTTCAAAATAAGGAAGCCATGACAAAAACTATTACATTTAATGAACTTCGCAGACTGAAAGACAGCCTGCCTGACGGAAGTACTCACCGTATTGCTGATGAATTAGGAATCTCTGTAGAGACTGTTCGTAATTATTTCGGTGGGCACAATTTTAAAGATGGCAAAAGTTGTGGAATACATATTGAACCCGGACCTGACGGAGGTTTGGTAGTATTGGACGATACCACAATATTCGAACGTGCTTTGCAGATACTTGCTGAAAACGAAGAAGTATCGGAAGCACAGCAGGCGTAAAGAAATTCATTCTCACAAAGAAATCCCATAGCTGAATATAAAAAGACGCTGTGGGATTTTTTTTTACTCAACATTTAGTAATTTCCGATTGTTTAATCCATAAAAACACACGAGTATGGAAGATAAATTAGTAACGTTAGCGATTCACACGTTCGAGAAAGCTCAGATTCTCAAGACGATGCTTGAAACAGAGGGGATTGAAGTCTACATACATAATGTAAACCAAATCCAACCGGTAGTTTCGGCTGGTGTACGTGTGCGAATTAAAGAAAGCGATCTGCCTCATGCTTTGCGTATCATCGAAGACAGCAAATGGCTCAGCGAAGATGCCGAACAGGAGGAAAAAGCCGGCCCTCAGGAAAAGAAGATATTGATACCGATAGACTTTTCCGACTACTCTATCAAAGCGTGTGAATTGGGGATCAATTATGCCCATAAAGTCGGGGCCGAAGTGATGATCATGCACGCCTATTTCAGTCCCTATTTCCCGTCCGCTATCCCGATGGGCGACACGCTGGCCTATCAGGTGAACGAGGAAGAGACGGCACAGAATGTCCTGAAGCGTGTTCAGATCGACATGGAAAATATCTGTACGTTGATCAACCGTAAGATGCGGTCGGGCGAACTCCCCAAGGTGAAATACAATTATGTCCTGCGCGAAGGTTTGCCGGAAGAAGAGATCATCGCTTACAGCAAGGAATACCATCCGTCGTTGATCGTGATGGGTACTCGTGGAAAGAGCCAGAAAGACATGGATCTGATCGGCAGCGTCACGGGGGAAGTGATCGAGGTGAATAAGGTTCCCGTCCTGGCCATTCCTGAAAACGTGCCGTTTGAAGATTTGAGCGAAGCTAAGAATATTGCTTTTGCCACCTCCTTCAACCAGCGCGACCTGGTGGCTTTCGATGAGTTTATGGAAATCATCAAACCGTACGATGCCCATATCCACCTGTTCAATATTTCGACCAGCAAGGACGAATGGAATGAAATACGCCTGACCGGTGTCAACGAATATTTCAAGAAGCAATATCCGGAGGCCCATATCACCCATACGGTGCTGGCCGATGGCGACCTGCTGTTGGCGATCGAAAAGTTTGTGCGTGACGAGCATATCGACGTGATCGCTCTCAGCACCTATCGCCGGAATATCCTGGCACGCATGTTCAATCCTTCTATTGCCCGTAAGATGCTGTTCCACACCGACACGCCGTTGCTGGTTATGCATGCATAGGAAGGCATAGGGGCCTGAAGATATCGGGAGGCGTATCAAAAAGGGCGGGTTTGATACGCCTCCCTATTTTGTGTTCGGATAGCGTCATTTGTATTCAGATAGCGTTGCGCTGTGTTTTTTCCTGTTTCGGATGCACGATGGGAAGCGTGCACCAGAATGTCGAGCCTTTCCCTAATTCCGATTCCACACCGATCTCGCCGCCGAGGTTTTGAACGATCAGTTCGCAGATGGAGAGCCCTAAGCCCGTGCCTTGTACAAAAGCGTCGAACTTGGCAAAGCGTTCGAAGACATGCGGAAGATTCTCTTTAGCTATGCCTTTGCCCGTATCCCTGACAAAGAAGTAAACCTGCTTTTCTTCAACCTCGTATCCGATGGTTATGGTTCCTTCGGACGTGTATTTGCAGGCATTGCTGATGAAATTGGATAAAACCTGTGTCAGCCGGTTTTTCTCGGTATGGAGGAAATAGGTTTCCTGGGGGAGTTCTAAAGCAATAAGGACTTCTTGTTTTATTTTGAAACGGAAGGTCTTTTCTAAGTTTTGTACCAGCTCATTGAGGTCGACATCCGAGAATTTGAAATCCAATTGTCCGGCTTCGATCCTGGACATATCCAGTATGTCGTTGATAAGGCGGAGAAGCATTTCGTTATTTGTCTGGATTATTTTATTGAATGCGCGTAAATCCTCTTTGTTTTCGGTTTCGGTCATCAGGCTGGAGAATCCGACGATGGCGTTGAGCGGTGTCCGTATTTCATGGCTCATATTGGCAAGGAAAGCGCTTTTGAGGCGGTTGGACTCTTCTGCCTTTTCGCGCAGCCGGATTAGTTCCTCCGTGTGTTTCAGTTCGGTAATATCGTGTTTGAGGCCGATGATCTTAATCACTTCACCCTCTTCGTTACGGCGGTAGACGACCCCCTGCATTTCGAACCATCTGTATTCGTCCCTGTTGGGGGCTTTTGTCCGCATTTGTATGATCATCAGATTGCTTGTCCCCTTCACCATGCTCTCAATCCCCTCGCTCAGGAGATGCTTGTCGGAAGGATGCGAGTATTGCGTGAGCTTATCGATGCGGATGGAGTTGCCGGGATAATTGTGCCGTTCGACAAAGACGTTGTTGACGCTGAACGTCTGTGTTTCCACATCATACTCCCACGGCATGATATTGACTGCTTCGAAGATGAAATCCAACATTTGTTTGTTTTTTTCATACATGTTTTTCTGTTCCATCATATCCGTGATATTGTGTTCCGTGCCGATGATGTGGCTGACTTTCCCGTATTTATCTTTCAGGCCGATGGCATATACTTCGTACCATTGCTCCCCTTTGTCGGTATAAAGGCGGAAAATGCCGTTTTTCTGCTCTTCTTGCCCGCTTCTCAGAGTCCGGATGAAGTCTTTATACTTTTCTAAATCTTTCGGGTGTATCTGCTTTCCCATTTCGGCAACTGTCATGCCGTTGCTCGGTATGGTGCTGCGGTGTACGGTCTTGAACGTGTCGTTTTTGACGTTGTACCGCCATACTGCCATAAAGCCGGCGTCGAGGGCGATCGATAGCTCGGCGCGGATCTTTCGCAGTTCCTTTCTATGTTTACGTTGTTTCAGGATGTACAGAAAGAGGAGTAGGGCTATGGAACTGATGCCTGCGATTTCTAACGGATAGGCTTCAATGAACAAAGGGCGTTCTGTGTATTCGTTAGTGGTGGCGGGTCGCTGGCCGGTGCGTCCGGCAAGGACTGGCCTGTTAATAAAAAATGTCTGTAATAGGAAGATTAGCAAAAAGAGAACCCTATACCTTTTATTTGCTGAAATAATCATGTTCTTACTGTTATATTGGTTGATGTATCATGTTGTATTGTTCAATTGAGTAGTGATGGAAGATTTTCCTGATACTGTCGATACGGATCGACGCCTCGGTCGACGTGCATCGACGCCTCGGTCGGAATGGATCGACGCCCCTGTCGATGTACATCGACGCTTCGGTCGACGTACACCGGCGATGGACGCCTGCGGTGAGCTTACAATTCCCCTGGCCGCTCCTCCTCTCCTCCGTTTCCGACTGTAAGGAGATATGGGAAACGGGTACGGCGCACCTCTTTTACCAAGGTTCCTCTTTTCCCGGTAGAGTAACGTGTTGCTACTTCCAGGTAATAAGTGCCATCGGTCAATTGTGGAATGAGCATCGAGAAGTTTGACGGATCGTTACGGGAGAGGGAGGTTGTGGGCACGGCTGTTTCAGCTTCTGTTTTGCTGTTGACGAAAAAGAATCCGATGGGATCGCCTTCTTCACCGGCGATTTTGGTGCGTTCACCTGTACCGTTCAGAAGGCCTCCGGGAGTCAGTTTGCTGTTTGTCTGGCCGCTGGTGATATCTGTAATTCCCTTGATAGTGGGCAGGCTGACTGCAATCTCGCCGACAATGACGTTGATCTTTTTCAGGTCGGCTTTGATTTCCGCACGTGGTGTGGAACGGAGCGTGACACTGTTGACCGCCGGATCGAACTTCGGCTTGGTTCCGGTGAGCGGCCCGTCTACGCCGACTGCGTTGTTGGTGAAACCGAATTCTACGGTAGAACCAGAGTAGAGTTCTTCCTTCGCCATTTCCAATAATTCGTTATAATTCGCCTCCAATTCGGCGGCGGAGTATTTGCTGCCCTTTTTTGCACATAATTGGCAAATGTCTTTAATCGTACGATTTGCCGTGTAGGTAACGTTAAAAGAGTAGTCGTCGTCACGTTCTGTAAGCATCAGGGGGGTAAGTGTTCCGGTGATACTACGCATCTTCGGTTCGTTAGTTGCCATGATTGTTGCTGTTATTTGAGTTCTTAAGGAACTCTGGCAACCTTGAAAGAATGATAAAAAACAGCTTGATTTACTTGCTTGTAGGCGATGCTTTAAAAATTGTGTTAACTTCGGGGTTTTATTTAGTATAATTTTTGTTCTGAAATCGGGCTTGAAATACCGGAAAAAATAGGTGTACCGGCTTTCCGGGAATGAAAATCGTAGGGAAATTTTATGATAGACCCTAAATAAGAAGAGGAAATGACAGATTATAAATAGAAATCTTTTATCTTTGTCACTATTAATAACCAGAGTTCCTTAAGGACTAAAGTGTTTATTATCAGCTTATCACCACGTCTTATTGCAGGGTGGACGGTCCCCTTTTAGCCTTGCTCCAAGCCCCGTTCCCTTTGTTCTTGTTCAGGTAGAAGAATCCCCGGATAACATTTATATTCATAAAGATGAAATAGTAGGGGATGAACAGCAGTTTATTGCGCAGGTTCCGTTGTTCCATCCGGTAACCGGCATAGGCGGCGGCGTAAAACAACAGTTGCAGGATGAGTACTCCTATATAAAAAGGATTTCCCGTCAGGGCGAGGACGAGATTTGCCGGCAGCAGCAAGAAAAGCATCAACGGGGTAAGCGTCCAACGCAACACACGGTGACTGACATACTGGAAACTAAGCGTGCCGTAGCGGAAAATATTGAACAAGCCCTTAAGACGCCAGACCGATTGCAGGCCGCCGGCTGCTATCCGTATCTTCCGTTTCTCTTCTTCTTTCATGTTCAGGGAGGCTGTCTCTGTGGCATAGGCATCCTTGCAGTAGGCAATCTTATAACCTTTGGCGGCAATGCGGAGGGAGAGGATAAAGTCGTCTAACAGGGTGTCTGACGGCATTTGCTCGAACAGGCGGGTTTGTATGGCGAATAGTTCGCCTGCCGCACCGACAGCCGAATAAAGGCGGTCGTCCAAATCTTTCAAGGCCGATTCGTATTTCCAATAGATGCCTTCCCCGGCAGTCGCTCCCTGGGCGGATTGTGTATCTACCCTTTTTTCTCCTGCCACACAGCCGACTTCGGGGTTCGAGAAACAGCGGACGATCTCTTTTATGGCGTCCGTATTCAGCATCGTGTTGGCATCCGTAAAAACGACATAGGGCGTCGAGACGTATTGCATTCCCCGGTTCAAGGCGGCCGTTTTGCCTTTCCGCTCAGGGTTGAAGAGGACGGTGACATCTTCATAGGCTGCCAGCCGCTCGTTCGTGCGGTCGTTCGACCCGTCGGTCACCCATACGATATGCAGCTTATCGGCAGGATAGGAGAGGGCGCGGCAGTTTTCCATCTTTTTCAGGATGATATCTTCTTCGTTGTAGGCGGCGATGAAAAGCGTCACGTCGGGCAGGGGGTCCGGAAGGGCCCGGATGGTCTTCTTTTTGACTGTTTCTTTGATACCGACTAAGAGGTAGAGCAGGATTCCATAACCGATATAGGTATAAAAGACGATAAACAGTCCGAACCAAAACAAGAAGGCGAAGAGGGGATATATCTGTTCCATACAGTATTTTGCATAAATTATATTACTCCAAATGCCGCAAATGTACTTAATTTTTCTTCCATCCCCTATAAATGAAGGGATAATGTTTTTAATAATATAAAATAATCAATATGTTTTGGATTTTGCTTGAAACAAATCATTACATTTGTTGACGATTTAAAAAATAAACGAATCTAAAGGGTAAAAATACATGAAATCTATATTGGTGACCGGGGGAGCTGGATTTATAGGATCGCATTTATGCAAGCGATTAGTGGAGGAAGGAAACAGGGTAATCTGCCTGGATAATTATTTTACCGGCTCGAAGAACTTTGTGCACGGCTTGCTTAAGTATCCCGGATTTCAATTGGTCGAACACGATGTGACCATTCCCTATAAAGCGACTTCAACGATTGATGAAATCTATAACTTAGCATGTCCGGCTTCGCCGATCCACTATCAGCATGATCCGATTAAGACGATCAAGACCTCTATCTTGGGGGCTATCAATATGCTGGACTTGGCGGAAGAACAGCGTGCCCGTATTTTGCAAGCTTCGACCAGTGAAGTGTATGGCGATCCGCTCGTCCATCCGCAGCCTGAATCGTATTGGGGAAATGTGAATACGATCGGTCTCCGCAGTTGCTATGACGAGGGCAAGCGGGCATCCGAAACGCTTTTCATGGACTACCATCGGGAGAGGAAGCTGAAAACTAAAATTATCCGCATCTTTAATACCTATGGGCCGAATATGGCCATCAATGACGGTCGTGTCGTGTCTAATTTCATCATTCAGGCTCTTAATAACGAGAATATAACGGTCTACGGCAACGGACATCAGACCCGCAGTTTCCAGTATGTGGATGATTTGGTAGAGGGGATGGTCCGCATGATGTCGACCGAGGACAGTTTTACGGGTCCGGTCAACTTAGGCAATCCCGACGAGTTTACGATGCTTGAACTGGCGCAGCATATCATCCGCCTCACGGGTTCCCGTTCGGAAATCGTTTTCCGTCCTTTGCCTTCCGACGATCCCAAACAACGGAAGCCGGATATTACGCTTGCCAAGGAAAAGCTCCACGGGTGGACGCCCTCTGTCTCTTTGGATGAAGGGCTAAGAAAGACAATCAGCTATTTTCAAAATTTATAAAGACAGGATATGTTACTGATAAGAATACTGGAGATCATCTTGTTTGTATGTTTCTCCGTCAACATATTGTATGTGATCGTTTTCAGCTTTGCTTCTGTGTTCGGAAAACGAGAGAAGAGAGGGAAGAGAGAGAAGGAGGCCGTTTCTTTTCGCCGTATCGCCATATTGGTTCCGGCCTATAAGGAAGACCGGGTGATCATGGAATGTGTAGAATCTTGCCTGCGACAGGATTATCCGCGTGACCGGTATGAAGTGGTGGTTATTTCCGATCGGATGGAGCCGGAAACGAACGAGAGGCTGTCGGCCTTGCCCCTTACTTTGGAGGTTGTCCGTTTCGAGAACAGTACGAAAGCGAAGGCGTTGAATTTAGCCATGAGCCATCTTTCGGGCTACGATTTGGCTTTGATCCTGGATGCGGATAACGTCATAGGTCCCGACTATCTCAACCAAATCAATGCAGCTCCTTTCACAGGAAACATCGTCGGCTACCAGACGCACCGGACTGCCAAGAATAAGAATACAAGCCTTGCCTACCTCGATGCCGTAAGCGAGGAGATCAATAACAGCATTTTCAGGCAAGGGCATGTGAACTTGGGCTTGTCGGCCGCCCTGATCGGTTCGGGTATGGTCTTTGATTTCGAGCTGATCAAGAAGGTGCTCTCCGATATACATGCGATCGGCGGTTTCGACCGGGCTTTGGAACTTACCTTGTTTAAAGCAGGCAAACGCATCGATTATTTGCCGGATACCTATGTCTTGGATGAGAAGGTTCAGAACTGCCGGGATTTTGCCAGCCAACGCAGGCGGTGGCTGTCGGCACAAATTCATTACTTAGGAGAGTTTATTGGCGATGTGCCGGCTGCCTTGTTGAGTAGAAATTGGGATTTTTGTGATAAACTGTTCCAACAGATGAGTATTCCCCGCCTGCTTCTCTTGGGAGAAACGTTTATCATAGCCTTGGTTATTACGTGTATTTCCAGACCGGTCTCTTTGAAGTGGTGGGGCTTATTCTGTTTACTGATAGTTTCCTTGTTGTTAGCTATCCCAAAGAGTTTATATACAAGGCAACTATTCGTTGCTATTATGGAATTGCCGGAGACGTTTTTAAATATGTTCCTGAACCTTTTCCGCTTAAAGGGAGCTAACAAGAAGTTTATCCATACGGAGCATGGAAGGACAGCATAAAGGAGAATGATTTGTTTGTTGAATGTGGGGAAAGCAGAAAAAGTGAAAGTGAAGTCGGGTGATATACATATAGTTTTGGCATCAGATGATGCCTATGTGCAGCATTTGGGCGTTTTGTTGGTTTCTATTTTTGAGAATAATAGAAACGAAAGTATTGTGGTACATCTGTTGTCTGATAATATATCGGCGGAGAAAAAGGAAATACTCTCTCGAATAATAGAAAACAACTATAAGCAGAATGTAGTTTTTTATGAAATGAACCGGAATATATTCAAGGATTTTCCTGTGCGTGCCAAAGACCACATTTCGATAGCTGCTTATTATCGTCTGATGCTTTCTGATTTACTTCCTCAAAAGATGACTAAGGTTTTGTATCTGGATTGCGACATGATTGTGACGGGAAGTTTGCATCCCCTTTGGAATACGGACTTGTCCGGATTTGCTCTGGCTGCGGTGAAGGACAATCTCAGCTATATGCCTGAAACATTTGAGAGGTTGTCTCTTCCATCTGCAGACTGCTATTTCAATACCGGGTTGTTGCTCATTAATTTGGATTATTGGCGCAAGGAAAATATCTTTGAACAGGCGGTGGAGATAACGAAGAACAAGGCTGACATCCTTTTATGGCACGATCAAGATCTACTCAATATTTTGTTTCACGCCCATTGGATGTCGCTTCCCTATCGTTGGAATGTGATGAATACATTGATGCGTCCTTTGCCTTTTTATACTCCTGACATGATTAAATCCATAGATATGGAAATAAAGAAACGGGTTGTGGTGCATTACACCTGCGCTTGGAAGCCATGGATTTACCCGTGTGATAATCCTTTATGCTTCGAATACTATAAATACTTGAAGTTGTCTCCCTGGAAGAAATTCAAGCCGGCAAGAAGTTTGAATAGAGTTTTTAAATGGCAAATACACAAAATAAGAGTATTATTAGGTTTATTAGGAAAAGGCTATAGAGAAATAGAATTATGAAGAATGATATACCTATATTGTCTGTTATTGTTCCAGTCTATAACAATGAACAATATTTGTCCAGATGTGTTAGCAGCATTGTTAATCAGTCTTTTGGAGATTTTGAACTTCTATTGATTGACGATGGAAGCACTGACGGTTCGGGTGTTTTCTGCGATGACTGGAAGAAAAAAGATAATCGCATCAAGGTGATTCATCAGCTTAATAAGGGAGTGAGTGCTGCTCGTAATAACGGCATTATGCAATCGAGAGGAGAATATATTGCATTTGTGGATTCTGACGATTGGGTAGAGAAAGACTACCTGTATTGTTTGTTAAATGATGTTCGGAAAACTGATGGTAAGCGTGGATTGGTGATTCAAGGTTTTGTCTTATATACCCCTGAAGGAAATCGAATGGAAGGCGGAAAATGTTTTACCCCTATTGCGGTTGATTTCGAACATATAGGGGAGATATGGGAAAAATATGATTTAGGTGAATTTGGGTTTTCGTGTTCGAAGCTTTATGATAGAAGCCTGTTGATGCAGTATGATATCCGTTTTGACGAGCGAATAAGTTTTTGTGAAGATCTTCTTTTCATGTACGATTATATATTACATATAGATTACTTGGTGATAGGTAGTGCACAGGAATATGCATATGTTAAGTATTCATCTTCTTTATCTGCATTACTTCATCCTTTTGATATGGAGTATCTTTGTTTTATGGAATATCAAAAGAAAGTGCGGATATTATCGAAAGTTTTTGGTATCCCAATGGCGATGCTGCCTAATGTGACTACAGCAATGATGAAAGTATTCCAGCGTGCCTTGAAGACCGATTATCAAATATATAATAAATCGGCAGTCAATAGGAAAGTACGTTTACGGCATTTGAAGAAGCTCATAAAAACAAATGAAGAGATAGTCCGTCTTTTTTATCATCCAGTGTGTAAGGGTGATTGTGTTGGTAAATTCTTTTTAGTGTATCATTGTTATAGTTTGTATGATATTTATATGTGTTGTCTTTTTAAGGTAGGTTTTGTCCCCTTATTTAGAGGACCGTAGAGGTATTTCATTATATCGTTGGAATATAAGTCCGGTCTTTTATGGACCAAAACATTATCGTTGATTATTGATGAATATGGATACTATGCTAAATTGTGCTTATACTCTGATTATTCCTCACAAAAACATCCCGCAACTGTTGCAACGATGCTTAGACTCCATTCCCCAAAGAAATGATGTGCAAATTATTGTTGTAGATGACGACAGTTCTCCCGATATAGTGGATTTTGAGCATTTTCCCGGGAAGGAGAGAGATGATGTAGAGATTATTTTGACAAAGGAAGGAAAGGGAGCTGGTTATGCCAGAAATTGCGGACTTAAGCGTGCGAAAGGCGAATGGTTAATCTTTGCAGATGCCGATGATTTCTTCCTTCCAAATTTTCTGGATACTTTGGATATGTATTGTAATACGGATTATGATTTGATTACATTTCGTGCAGAAAGTACTGATAATACATTGAAATCTGTTCCATCACGTCAATGGAATTATGAAATTATTGCAGAAAATATGGATCTGGAACTTTTGAAATATCGCAATGATATACCGTGGGCAAAAATGGTTTCTACGAAGTTGGTGCAGGAAAATCGTATTCGTTTTGATGAAACCCCAGCAGCAAATGATGTCATGTTTTCGGCTTATGTCGATTACTACGCTCATAAGGTAACGGCTTGCTCCACCTCCATTTATTGTGCCACAGTCAGGGGAGATTCTTTACAGTATGCTCCGGTGCTGAAGAACTTACTTGCACGCGTATCTGTTGCGTGCCGTCTCAATCGTTTTTTAAGGATTATCGGACGTAAGGACAAATATGTATATAGCTATTTTCGTGTGACGGAGTGCCGTAAATATTTTGGTCGGCAAGGCTATTTTAAAGCTTTGTCTATATTGCTTTGCCATGAGCGTTGGGAAAATATCTATAAGACGTTTTCCGATTTGCTGAAAGCCAAGTTCAGACGTTAGCTCTATAATCGGGAGTGAGATAAGAAACGTTTTTTACAATAAGCCTCCTTTTTATCTATTTCAGATAAAAAAGAGATCAGTTCCGGACTGACTTTTGTCCATGAGAATGGTGTCTTTTGTGATATGTCGGCAAATAATCTGCCGATACAGTGGAAATAGCCTGCCGTTTGTCAATCTGTTTTCTGGTATTTGCGACATTCGGGAAAAACCGAACTTCCGGAGAATCGAATATTTGAGAGAGTGTGGCGGGGAGTTGGGGAATATGGTAAATGATCGAGGGGTATTTTTTGAGTACCGGCATCTCGTTTCCGCGACGACCGTCTTCATCGCCATGACAACCGTCTTCATTGCTCCGAGTTGCCGGGTTCACCCTATACGAAGACGGTCGTCATGGCGATAAAGACGGTCGTCGCGGGAAAAAACTGCGCACTTCACGGCAACAACCCATATTTAACCTTTTTCATAGGCTTAAAATTCATTGACAGGAGAAGGCTTATCGGCAATTTTTCGTGATTTTGGGCTGTTTTTCTGTTCGATTTATACAATAAGTACTGATATGGCCATTTCTTCAGAATCACACCCTATTCAATTATCCACCTGTCGATGCATCTTTTTTCCAACGAGAAGTTGACACCGATGCGATACAGTTTCCGGCTGTCCATGGCGAACGGCTTGGCATATCCTTTTTCCTCAATCTGTTTCAGGGCCTCTTCGGGTGTTCCGTCCAATTTGAACTCCACGATATAGACGTAGTCTTTTGTTTCTATGACCATATCCATGCGGCTTTCGCTCGTGGGACGCTCCACTTTGGTATAGAACCCCAACATGCGCATCACGATGAAAAAAGCGTTCTGGAAGTAGAGTTCAGCATCGCCCACAATTTTATAGTCCGTGTCGGAAAACATGGTGGCAAGGCGTTTCATGAATTGTTCGGGGTTCCCTTTCTCAACATCGTTGATAAAATTCACCACATAATAGGTGGATTCTGTATCTTTGACAGGTGTATAATAAGGCACTAAATAATTGATGAAACCTTCTGCTACTTCTTTGTTAGGAAATCCTAACTGATAGGTCTCAAATCGTTCCTCATACCCTTTTATCGTGAGGTATCCGCTTTGATAGATCACAGCAATGGGATTGTCCTTGAACGACTCCACGTCCGTAAGAGTCTTTGCGGTAACCCCCTCATCGGTAAGGTTCGGCAGGCAGAAGTTGCTGTCCTTCAGTAGCTTCACAAGAAAGGAAGGTGTACCTGTATTGAACCAATAGCTTTTGAATTTCAGGCTGTCAAGCGTGCATAGCAGGCTGAACGGATTGTAAATATCTGTACCGTTTTCCACGAAGTGATATCCGTCATAGCAGTCTTTCAGGCGGAGGCATACATCTTCATAGGAGGTGCTGTTTGCCGCAGCAAGTAGTTGTAACGGCTTTTCAAAGTTGGCGTGAATCTCCTCCTGGGTGATGCCGCATATCGATCAATGCGGTCTTGTCCACATAGACGTATCCGCCAAGGCGTATTTTCTCAAAACTCTGTATTCCGATAGGATATTTCATACGATTCTGCTTTATTCTGTTGCGAAGATAACGAAAAAATATTCATAATTTCAAATCTCCCAAGTTCTATCAGGGTAACCGCAACAAAATATTCCATTGCATAAATGGTTCACTTTTGCTAAAATATGAGTCTGATAGACGCAAATATAATTTTGACGCGGATTTCGCGAATAACGCGGATAAGAAATATGTATCAGGTGTTTAATTCGCCTTATCCGCGAAATCCGCGTCAAGAAATCCTGTTTATTTATTTTAATCTGCGTCTATCAGACTCAAAGCTCTTATGTGAAGTTGTTCCTATAGATGCCTGTCGCTTCCCGAAAAGACAGGCATCGGTTACCGGATAGATGCCGACCTTTTTCCTGCTACCCTATAGGCTTTTCCCGGACAGGCTAAAGGCTGTGTTTTTTAGCCTATAACCTATATTTTATGGGACAGGAACCAATTCCGAACCCTTATATGAGAAAATTGAAAACAGGGTTCACGGCGGTAAAAGTCTAATGGCCAGCGATTTGTTGTGAAGGCTGTGAAACCGGTTTACGATCAGCCAATCCTATCGATCAATCCCGCCTTTTTTTATCTTGCATTCACAGGGTTCACAGCAACATGCTGATCTACAGAGTCTCCCGGACAGTGTGAACCCTGATTAAATAAAATAACCAGGAGGTATTTAGAGGATAATCTAAGAAAAACTGAACCTATATTTTAGGCACGGATTTCACGGATTACACGGCAAGAAGTTTTTTCAAAACATATTTAAACCGTGAAATCCGTGTAATCCGTGCCTAAAATTGGTTCAAATCTGCCAATATTTGAACCTATTCTAAACGGATTTATATATAATAAAAAATACAAGAACCCCTTCAAAAAAGGCGGATATTCATATTTTGTTGATATTCAGTTTTTTGTAAAATATCTTGTTTCTTAAAAAATATTACCCTTGCATGAAATTTGAAATATATGGGGTATAAAATCAAATTTCATGCGCTGCTGTTTCGATCCAGACCAATGGGTATTTTGGAAAACCGTACAATAAGTTTGCTTTAATCAAAATAGTCGCTTGGATGGAGTCTCTTTTTGCACACGAACAAATATGTTTACTGTTTTTGGACTGCTTTCCAGATCCGTTTCGATAAAAACTTCATCCCGTCTGAAAAAATGTAGAACAATGGAATGAATATCAATAAAAATAGGGTAGATGAATAGAAAGCGTAAAGAATCCAGCTCCCGTATCCGTTTGTCGGATTAAATAGTGGCAAAAGGAATAATATTCCATCAGTCCCCGACCAGGATAACAAAAGCAATGCCGTATATTTCACGATGTTCTTCCAGTAGAGGGAAACAGGCATTCTGAAACCCTGTTTATACAGGAAATAAACTTTCCAAACGCAAACGATAGTCAGCGAACTGGCAATATCGCCCAATAAAACGCCCGGAAGCCCCCATATGCTGCCGCCCGCCAAGGCTACAACAACCGTTATGGTCAGAGTCACGATCGGAGCCCAGGTGTCATGATACAAACCATAGCCATTGATGAATTGATCGACCGTACCTCTATACTGGCTGACAAAAAAATTAGCCAGGATAATAATCAAAACAGAATGCGGCAAGACATAATCTGCTCCTAACCAAATGGTGATAAACGGATCGATCAGGTGATAAAGGGCGAAAGTGAAAAAACCGGCTATCACAAAACGCAAGGAATTGAGTTCCCAAAATACCTGTTGAATTCTCTTTTGGTCACCCTCGGCTATCAGATGGCCGACTCCGGCTCCTGTACTTCCCAAAAAATTATTCACCAGTAAGTTCAGCTTTGTTATCAACAACATATAGTTGCCATAATAAGCGACTAACTTCAGGGACGTAAATGCATAAATCAGAAACGGGAGCAACTGTGAACGGCCTGTGCCTGCCAACACGTGTACGAATAATTGGCGGGATTTCTGTATGATAATCTTATGCTCCGCATATTTCTCTTTCCCGACGGCAACACTGCATTTCAGCCAGGGATAGACTTGATCGATCTTCCGGTTCAAGATAAATGAATACAAGATGCCGAAAATCAATTCGATCGCTATCCACAAATAATAGCTACCTGTATAGCAAACCAATGCCATCTGCAATAACGTTTTAACCAGATTTGCGGTTTGCGAGTAAGCTGTAACCACATAATTGCGCTGGTCCGCTCCTAAAAGGACTTGGCGGTAATTGACAAAATAGCCGATCAGGGAAGAGGCTAAAAAAGAAAAATAAGCAAAATAGATAATGCCCGGTTCGATCTCCGTATTTTTGAATATAAGCGGGAAGAAAAGAGCCAGTATTCCGCCTGATACCAAAATGGACAAACCTACGTAGCGATACAGATAGCCTAACACGGAGATGATCTCCCGTAGTTTTTCCCGATCCTTTTCGAATAAGGGCTTGTAAAGAATATACCCCATGGAAGCACCGATTCCCAAGTTTGCCAGATTCAAGAACCCCAGCAGGTTCTGTAATGTCCCCGTCAACCCGATGAAGTCGGCTCCCAGTTGCTCTAAGAATATTTTCCGGGAGAAAAAAGAGACGAATAAAGTGATGACATAGAAAAGGACATTCACTTTTGCATTCAGAAAACTCTTATGTAAGCGGGATTCAGGCATGGGTCTCTTTTATATTATCTTTTAATCCACGGAAAGAGCCTTTAATGAAAGCGATAAGCATTTCCTTTTCATTATGTATACTGTAAAATAAAATATTTTTAGGGATGACGATAAACAATAGATAAGATAATGCTAACATCTTAATAAATGCTTTATAGTTACGTCTTGTGAACATGATTCTACTACGTGTCAGATAATATAAACGAAGCGGAGTACCACGTTTGATTGTCATACTTTCTTTATGGAATACGGACACTGCCGGTTCAAACCAGGTTTGGTATCCTGCTCTTTGAAGTTGCAAACTCCAATCTAATTCTTCATAAAAGAGAAAATAGATTTCGGTCATTAGTCCTGCATGTTCCAATACCTTGCGGGATGTGAGAACACAGGCGCCATGAATAAAAGCAGTTGGAGTCGCTTGGTCGTATTGTCCATGATCTATTTGCTTTGTACCGATCTTCCGATTACTTATTCGGATGGGATTCATCGGTGTATAACCTGCATACTGGATTATATTGGGGTGATCCTCGTATTTGATTTTCGGAGAGACAGCCCCAATGGCTGGTGAAGATTGCATGCGATTAACCAATGTTTCGAGAAAAGGTCCGTTTATGACTACATCATTGTTGATAAATAAAATATATTCTCCTGCGGAATATTCATATCCTAAATTGTTGCCTCCTGCAAATCCTAAATTTTGTTCCGATGAAATAATAGTTGCATCAGGATAATCGTTTTCTAACCGCAAGGCTTCTTCTTTTGTCGGAGAATTATCGACGACAATGATTTCATACGGATAAGTTTCATACTTTCGGATGCTATTGATCAGTTCGCATGTATCTTTATATCCGTTATAATTGATAGTAATGATCGATACCATATTAGAAGGCTTGAAACTGTTCGATGATGTTATATATTTTCTGGACACTATGTTGCCAACTGTGTGTATGGGCGAAACGAATACGTTGTTCTTCTTTATTTTTATCACCGCATTCTTTCAGCGCGGCATCCAAGGCTTGAAGATATTCTTCGGTATTTGCCGGCAGATAGGCATATTCGGCAAAGATATCTCTCATCGTATGGGTACTGGTTGCCACTATGGGTTTCCCCATGGCCAAGTACTCATCTACCTTTAACGGATAATTCCCGTCTGTAATATCATTGATAATTTGCGGATTGATACAGACGTCGCATCCGGTAATATAGGCAGGTAATGTTTCTACTCGTTTTTTTCCTAAGAAATATACATTAGGCAACCGATGGAGAGGATGATTGCTGAATGTTTCATCTTCCGGCCCAATGAATACGAAATTGTATTGGGAGCGGCTTTGTGCCACATCCATTAATAAATTGCAATCTAAACGTAGAGCTATTACACTACCTACATATCCGATTATCGGAGAAGGTATGTGTTTCAGGTCTTCGGGAACTTCCCATTTTTTTCGGGCATCATATAGCTCCAAGTTAACGCCGGTTTCGATCGGGAAGGTGTTAAGGTTATATTTCTTGAAGCGTATGGCAAACTGTGTAGAATTAGTTAAAACAATGTCCAACTTTGCCGCCAGCATGGCTTCGAGCCGCGCTCCGTTTTTTTTCCAGTACGGTTGCCCGATGACGAAATCTCTACAATAATAAATAGAAAGGGCAGGTTTGATGTATTCTTTTAGATACTGGCTTCGATAGATGTCGGTATCGATCAGGTGTATGTAGTCTGTGAATCCGAATCGGGAAGCCACTTTGCAAATATAATCTGCGATCATTTTGTTGTTTATCCTGTTTACGGTGTCGAACAGACAGGCCGTAGGCAGGCCGCCTACCGGGAATACACAGAAAGGACAATCTGCCACCCACATCCTTTCATTGATCTGGCGGATGGGGGATACCCGTTTCTTGACCACGTCCATCCTGTGTTTCCATGCTGCATTCTTATTCCCTCGAAAACGCGTGGAATAGTCCATCGGTGTATTTATATATAAGACACGGTTCGTTTTGGAAATTTCCAAAGCCGTATTTTTGATGGTACTGCCTATTTCGATGTCCCAGGGTTGTAGGCTGGTAATGATAAAGTCGCGATTTTTCATGCTGATATTATTTAGATTCGACAGTCGATTGATATAGTTTTAACAGTTCACGGGCTGTTTGCTCCCATGAAAAACATTTGGCGCGTCCGAGTCCATAAGCCGATTGTTTTTGATAATGTTCCTTATCCTGTTCCAATAAAAGAAGCTGATTCGCTATCGATTGTTCGTCTGTAGGGTCTGCCAGAATAGCGCCTTCTCCTCCGACTTCCGGCATGGATGACGTGTTGGAGGTTATTACCGGGATGCCGCAAGCCATTGCTTCCAGCAGAGGGATGCCGAAACTTTCCCGCAAAGATGTATAAAGGAAAGCAAAAGCCCCATTGTATATAAAAGGCAAATCTGTGTTGGGAATATAACCCGGTAGATGAAGATAAGGACGAATATCTTCCAAACCTGTTTCTTTTAAAATCTCATCTACATATTCCGCTTTCAGGTCTGCAATTAATAGAGGGCGTTTTTCTTCGGATCGTTGCAGATACAGATGATAGGCTTTCAATGTGCTGGGCGTATTTTTCTTGGGATCCGTATTCCCTAAGAAAAACAAATAGCCGGTTGACGGCATATATTTTTGTGTGACTGCCTTTATGTCATCCAATGGCTGAAAATGATTACTAAAACCATTATAGATAGCCATGATCTTATTCTCCGGCAAATGAAGCGTTTCACGTATCCGGTTACATTCGAAATGAGATACGGTGATTATTTTTCGACATTTAGGCAAAATGTGCGGTACAACCAGACGCCTGTAGTACCATCCCATATTCTGGTATAGAGATTTACTGCTGCTCTGTCTATTTTCCAAAAAAATAATATCATGAAGAGTCAGGATCAGAGGAACCTGCGTATGCAAAGGTGCTGTATTGCTTGTGCAATGAAGCAAATCCGGTTTGAATTTATTTATTGCGCGTGGCAATGCCCATTGTTCCCAAAGGGGATAGGTCGGACATTTCACTTCGATGATATGTACATTATCCGTTTCTTCCAGACAGTGGTCTGTTCCCGGACTTACAAAAATGAAATATTCATTTTCCTTATCGATCTTTTGTAGCTCACGTACGGTTTCAAGAACCACAAAATCCATTCCGTGTTTATTCGGGCGGAAAATACGTTGTGCTTCTATTGCGATTTTCATTTTGCCGGGTTTTATATTAATTATTATCGGATGAATGGTCACTATGTGCCGTATGAATAAATTCTTTGTTTGCCCCTCTCAAACGGAAAAGATTGAAGAACATCAAAAGGAATAGGATCGGCAGGCTGATAATGGCTTTTCGGAAACGATTGTCTACCAGATAATCCGGTATCGCCATAAAAAATGAGACGATCAGTATGAATGTAATTCCCCACCATTTAAGAGATAAAAGCCAGTCATACCAAGTAGTTACAAATGAAAATATCACCAGAAAACCTAATAAAATTACTCGTGGAGGCATCATCCATTGTAAGAGTTTGTCGCAATAATCCCAGTTACCCGAAAAGAATGCTTTAGGTAGTTTCCACAGGCCGGAAAACAGATTCGTGAATTGCGTGGCGATCCATCTGCGGCGTTGTTCGTAAAACTGCCCTTTCTTTTCAATTTTTTCATCGTAAGTATAAACGTCTTCCAGAAATTCGATATATATATTCTGTGAAAGCAACATGCTTTCAAGTTGTTTATCCACTCCGACATGGGCTGCTTTATAAATATAATGTCTCAACCAATCATAATCAAATGCCATACCTGAACCTATCAATGCTGAAGAGAAGCCCAGGCGGGTATGTCCGGAACGGAAAATGGAATTATTTATCTCTTCGCTGACCGCATCCAGAACGGCTGTATTGGTATTCCTGTTTTTGGCAACCCGGTGCGTTTGGATAGCGAGGCATCCGGAGTAATAAGCATCGTTCAATTTGTTCAGGAAAGATGCATTCACGATATTGTCCGCATCCATGATTACTACCATGTCGCATTTTTCTGTTTTCGTGCTCAGATAATCCATGGCAAGACGGAGCGCATTCGTTTTGGTACTCTGAGCATATCCGGCCTCCAATACTGTGATGGATGGCAATGCTTTCAGTGTTTGAACTGTTCTTTCCTGCATCTTGTCGGTTATCACAATAACCTCATACATATAAGACGGGTAATCCTGTTCCAGAAATGAACAGACTGAATTAACGATGACCGCATCTTCCTGGTAGGCTGGAAAGAGAACGGCAAAACGGTGCTTCTTCCGGGCGGGAGGATATTTATTTCTCGTCTTTTTTAATGAAGCCAGTGAAAAAATGAAAATATACAATACTGCTATCAGAAACAAAAGAAATATGATTGCATCTGCGTATTCTATCAGTTTATCTCCATTGGAGATCCACCATTTGTTTATTTCATATTCAAAATCCATATTATAATGTATTTATATTGGGTTCTAACTTTGTTTGTTCTGTCAATTCATTATCATACGATTTCCCTAAAACAAGAAAAGTCTGAAATATATACACGATATATCCTGTCGGGTACTGCCAGAAAAAGTTGTTGCCGTATGCACTGAGCATGATGCCCCATAGACCGCAATTCATGGCTATCAACATGCCTTTCAATTCCTTGTTTCGTATGCGGAACATGATCAGATAGGCACTGTATGCAATGACAAACAATAAAATGGCGATGTGTAGGCATAATCCGACAATTCCAAACTGTACCCAAATACTGACATAGTGCGAGTCTGTCGGTATCTCGGTTGTAAAACGACGGGAAAAACGCTTGCCTTCACCTCCAGCCAGACCAACGCCTTCTCCGAACGGTTTATGGACCATATATTCGGCAAGTCGTTTCTGATTCGCTTTTCTGACCAGGTAGGATGCATCTTTCTCCGGATGGAAAGCCGTGCGCATACGACGTATTTGCCGGTTTGAATCTAAAATGTTTGTGTGGGCAAAAAAGATATAAATGAAAAGCAAGCAGATGGCTCCTCCTGCGATATAGCGGATATTTTTATTGAGAAGAATAAACATGGCTAATCCACCGAGAGGGACAATCATAGCGCCACGCGTACCGGAGAGCATTAATGCATAAGCTGCAAGCAAAGACACGAATCTGTAATAATACCGGAGTTTTTTATTCGAGACATAAAAGGATAAAATCATATAAATGACAGTTGCCATTCCCATATTGGAACCGAAATTTCCGGCATCCGAGAATATAGAAAAGTAGCGGATACCGGTTCGCAAAAGATGAGTTTTATAACTTCCACTTCTCATCAACCAGTCGCTTTCTAAGGAATCAAATCCCATATAGCGTTGTATCAGTGCTTTACTGACTGCAATTAGGGTGAAGATGGACAGCAGGAATAATATTCTTTTGATATCTTCGACTTTATTCAATAATAAGGAGGTCAATAATACTAATAGTGTGAAATTGTAAAAAGAGCCGCGGGTGAATATCCAAGCTTCTGTAACTGCGGACGGATTAAATAATTCATAAAAAACATAGATCATCCATACAAGCGATATGTACAGCAGTTTATTGTTGGCTCTTTGCCAGGGTATTTTACCCCCGCATAAAGCATAAAGAAATATACTGACTAATAGGAAAACAATAAAGATATCCATTATTACACTGCTGTTTTGAACATTTACATAACGCAGTATTCCGATAAAGAAATAGTTCAGCGTAAATAAGGTCATGAATCCCCAGTAGGGTTTATTCAGCACGGTAACAATATAAAAAGTAAGAAAAGGCATAATTACAACAATCGCCGCCAACAGCCATATTTGCTTTAACAAAGCATAGGCTAACAGTATAAGCCCTATTGCCACTAATGAATAGGGGTTGAAAGAATTGATATTTCCTTTTATACCTTCCATTTTTATGCTTTATTGGCTGTGATACCGAATTGATTTAGCCGGAATACCAAATTTTTCAATCCTGAATAGGGAGGCAGTTGACCGGTAAAGTTTTCTACAAATTCTCGTTCCGTACGGTTCAACAATAAATAAAGAGGTTTGTCTTTTACCTGTTTTTTGAAATGCTCCAAAAGCTGTGTATCGCTGGTTGTCCATACCCGGCAAGCGTCTGCGACTAACAGATTGACTTGTGCTTCCTGTAATAACGCTGTGGAGATAGGATAATCTCTTAATGGAGGATATATGACTATCAGGATATCCGGATTTTCTTGTCCGTATGGAGGTTCGTAAATATGGAAAATACTATTTGCTTGAGCATATACCATCGATTGCGAATTAAAGTCTTTGTCGTAAGATATGATTTTGACGCTGAACCCTAAGTCTTCCCAGTATTCCTGTAAATAGGAGGCAATAAAACTTTTCCCCTCTTGCTCTCCAAAACTGATCAAATTGATGATTGAAGTACGGCCAAGTTGTAGAAATACATTTAATTGATTACAACAGTAGGCGGCAACAACCCTGTTCGAGGCCTTCGTAAATCCCCGATATTTCAGATTTATATGCCCGGTAAATGCTGCCAGAACCGGAAGTCCGGTAAGCCGTTTGGCACGGTCGGCATCCCGTAGAGTGCGATCCAGCAATTCTATCAACAGATTGAATCCGATAATAAAAAGTATACTGCCAAAAAAAGACGCCATAACCAGTAATAAACGTTTACTTTTGTCACTAAGAATAGGAAACGTCGGTTCGGAAATTAATCTTAACGTTGCAGAAGTGAGTTGTATGTCTTTTTGCTTCATTTTAGCCATATTCAGTGCATGCAACATTTGCAAATAGGATTGCTCCAATACCTTAATTTCACGTTGCTGCCTGTCTATCTGCGTTCCGATAGGAGAATAAATCTTATATTGCTCATTGTAAACCTCTCTTCTTTGATCCAAAACGTCCAATTCTGCTTTCGCTTTTGTCTTCACGATCGTTTGTTTTAACCATTCATCAACAAGTCCGTTAATTGCAATTCCTTCTTTACTTTCTTTGTAGCTATTTATCATGGTTGTCAAAGAGGCGATTTTCTGTTCGGCATTTTTTAATTGTTCTTTGTATTCTTGAAGCTCCGTATTTTTAGCCTGCATTTCTTCTGAACTGAACGTCTCGATTTCGGTTATTTTTCCATTGATGGTAGAAATCTCATTCAAAACTTTAATAAAATCATCGTTAGTTTTTACCAGTTTACTCCGAATATCCATATATTGTTCCATTTCCTGAACGATTTTGTCTGCACTTTCGTAATCTCTTCGGGTAGCTTCGTATCGGTTTTCAAAATTAGAATATGAATTAGCGATAGCTTTTGTTTGTTCCGAGTAGTTAATGATGCTGTTTTCTATATTATAATTAACCAATTTGTCTTCCAGGCTTGATAGTTTTGTCTGTTGCCTTTTGAGTTCTTTTTCGTAATAGGCTACAATATCATTGGTCGTTTTATAGCGTATGTCTTCATAGGCGGCACGTAATTCGTTATATATGAATTTGATTGTATTTAAGGTGATACCAGGATCCGTAGTCTGGTAAGAAATCTCTATAAGATCGCTATTACCCAACCTTTTTGCCTCAAGAGACGATAGTTTGTTATAGCTATAAAACGGTCCGTCACCATTCAGCAAGCCGTACAAAAAATTTTCCGGATCATTTTTCATGTATTTCATGAAATTATCGATCGTTTTTTCTTCGGAGGTTTTGTCAACCAAATGTAATAAGTCCTCCGGTATAATTTTGATTAGGGCTTGGTAATTCTTAGCTCTTATATAAACGTTATCTTGATCGAGATCGCCGTGGACGAGATTTATAGCGAGTAATTTGATTGCAATGTTTTTTTGTATACCTTTTTCCTGAGTCAATTTGACAAGGTTATCGAACATATTCTCTACAGATTTCCAGTTAGCCGGTTGTTGGTCGCTATTTAGACCGGTATCGGAGACAATACCTGTATAAATTGTAGCCTTTACGGTATATGTTTTAGGAATGAAACGGGAAAAATAGATAACTAACCCTGTGACAATAGCAGTACCAAATATCAGTTGATATCGAATCCGGTAAAGAAAACGTATTATGTATAATGTGATGTTCATTATTCTTCCTGGCTACTTCTGTTGATAATCTTTACATTCGTAAGCATTTCCAATAATGTGACAGCGTTATGCAAGGCTGCACGCCCTTCTTGATAGGTAATTACTGCGCTTGAACGGCGTCCTCTTTCAAGAGAAAGAGTGGTAATATTTATTTTCCCGTTAATGAAATCCTGTTCGGAAATTTTCATTTGGGCATTGTACAGCGCGGCGGCGTCAGATTTGGCCTTTAGCGTTGCCAATTGCTGGAGTACATTATTATATGCTTGTAAAATCATCAATTTTCGTTCTTCTACCGACATTTCATATTGAGATTGCAGTTGAGCATATCGCGCTTTCTTTACTTTGTTTTTTTGTTTTCTACTCACCAGGTCGCCGATCGGGATACTAACGGATACACCTGCATTATATAAATTCTGATTGTTTCCCACATTACTGATTATGGGATCCCCGTCTGTAGAAGATGTGGAATAGAGATTATTTCGCCCGTATTGATATGTACCTTGTAGCCTTAGGTAGCTAAGCCATTCCCGTTGGGTAATTTCCCTTTCCGCATTTGCCTCATCCCGCTTAGCTTCGTATATTTTGACGGAAGGATGGTCATAGACAGATTGGAGAAACACTGAAAGGGGAGGCAATTGGACACGTTCGTAATCATCCAGCATAGCTTGTATGGAGTCGGAGTCGGACTTGGCACCGACTTCTACAACTGTGGCATTGTCCGTATAACTTTTACGTTTTTGTGCCATACTGTGTATAGAGCTGAATATCAATAATAATATAAGTGTTGTTTTCATGTCGTTTTTCCTTAGGATTTAAACATTTTCTTCTTGGATAAAAGCCGTGAAAGTGCGGAAGATAATTTTCATATCCAAGCCGAATGAAAAAGTCCGTGCGTATTTTATATCAAGTTGTTTACGTTCTTCAGGAGATAAGTTGCCTCCATTTCCCCGTTTTTCTACCTGCCAAAGACCGGTTAACCCGGAGGGGGCCATGAAGCGTTCTATGTAATTGTCTGAGGTCAATTGTTCCGCTTCGTAAATGGGTAGGGGACGGTTACCAACGACAGACATGTCTCCTTTTAAGATATTGAATAATTGTGGAAGCTCATCGATGCTGTATTTTCTTAGAATCCGGCCTACACGGGTGACACGCGGGTCGTTTTCCATTTTAAAGAATGTATTGGCGCGCTCTGTCGATTTGTTTTTTAAATAATCATGTTCTGTCGTGCTAAAGTTATCGGAATATAAAAGAGAACCTGTTGACCGATCATTAACTAATGGATTCTGCAGTGCTGCAGAAGTAGAAGGGTTAATTAACCCTTCTACTTCTACGTTATACTGATTTTGCGCTTTATATTCTGCCAATCTCTTATCCGCATCGGGATACATGGATCTGAATTTGTAAAAATCGAATATTTTATAGTTGCTGCCTACCCGCTTGGATTTATAGACAATAGGACCTTTACTTTCCAACTCTATAGCAACAGCCGTTATGACGAAAATAGGAGATAAGCACAGTATGGCTCCTAAGGATGCAGCGATATCAAAAGCCCGTTTCCAAAGAGGGAGGTGGAAAGAGTATAATCTGTCCGGTTCTTTGTCTTTCTTATTACATATTGTTTTTTTGCACAGGAAGTCTTCGGCTATCGCAAGTAAACGAAGCAACTCTTCTTTTGTTATGCTTTCTGTGATAACACAATTTACACCTACTTTTATGTATGCGATCTTTTCTTCTTTATCCAAAGAATTTGCAAATAAAATAATGTAGGCGGCAGAATAAAGTTGCCGTAGTTTTTGGATTGTATCCAAGTCTTCCTTAACGTCGTCCTTTTCTAAAAATACGCAAAAGTTGACAGGATTCACATGTATCATAGCCTGGCAAAACTGTGTAAGCGTCGGACATTCTACTACGTGTTGACTTAAGGCTCTCTCCAGTCTGCCAGGTAGTGAAGAGTGATTTCCAAAGAAGATATATTCCATATCTGTTATTTTACAAGTCTTTTAATCCTGATCCTTAACTCTTCGGGATTGAATGGTTTTATTATAAAATCTTCAGCACCTTCTTCCAGTAGGCGTATTCGAGTTGAACTGCTTTCTTCGCTCGATAATACTAAAATCGGGATGTTATTGAAAAGATTATTCCTTTTCAAATAACATACGAATTCTTCACCACTCATCTCCGGCATATTCAAATCAGAAATTATACCGTCCGGGATATTCCCCTCGTTCATCCATGAAATGGCTTTTACAGGATTTTCCATATACACCACTTGATAAGAACTGGATAAATAGATCATGATGATCTTTGCTATCTCCGGTTTGTCATCAACAATTAGAATCGACTTCATTATTGGCAATTTTGCGTTACCCTACAATTTTTTGACTTTAAAACTCGTTAGACTTCTTCACTTTTGGCTTTATCATTGAAGAATATATAAAATATAAAAACTCTAACCCATCTTGGAATTTGGGTAGAGTTAGATTTTATAAATTCATTGGAATAATATGTGCCTTTGTGAATATGTCAATGCAAAAATAGAGAAAACTTTTGAAAATTAAAGTATATTGAAGAATATTTTTGCAGGAACCGTGGTTTGTTCAAGGTTTTCCCGGTTCGTTGTTCCTTTAGTTGATGTATAGTCAATGCTTTTTCGCCTGTTTCGCGTATAAAAAATGAAGGGGATGCGTCATCTGCGTGCTCTATTGTGAATTATGATACACCCCCTTTATTTTTATTCTTCAACTTGCACCTTTACAATCACCTTGCGGATATTACCCTGGCCGATGCCTGGAGCATGTCCGTCTTCGGGGAAATAAATGGCGAATTGCCCCGGATAGATCTTAGTGTGGGCTGTAGGACGGTCGATATAGAAAGCAATGTCTTTTTGCTCGTTATAAGGGGTTGACTCTTCCTGTAGCTCACATCCCGGTTTCCAACCGATTTTCTCCACACCTAACAAAGGCATCTGGATGTCGATGTATTTTTTATGTGTTTCGATAGCGGCATCTTTCTTTTCCTTACCAAAGATACTGACAACGCTTACGTATAAACGAGAACCTTCCAGTTCATACTTACCATCTTCCATTTTAGAGAAGTCCGTCGATTTTAGGTAGTCGAATGCTTTTTTGAATAGAGGATGCAGGCATTCGATCTTTTCTGTGTTGTTCAATGAATCAAGTATCATACGTCTTAATTTTTTAATTCGGTCAATCGTTTGATCAACGGACAAAGGTCGCATATTCGAATGTTAAATAATAGCCCCTTTCTGCAAATAATTCTATTAAAATCAAAGAATATTTATTTGGTTACGAAATAACCGAATAAACCGTATCTTTGTTATACTAATGAAATAAATTTGACATTTAAACGCGATATGAGAGAAACAGAAACAAAGGTATTGCCTGTTCTTGAAATGAGTTGTGCCGTTTGTGCGGGCAACGTGGAGAGTACGGTGCAGGCATTGCCCGGTGTGGAGAAGGCAGCCGTGAATTTCGCCGCGGGTACGTTGGCGGTAACTTATAATCCGTCTGTTATCACCTTGGAGGCTATGCAAGCAGCTGTGCAGGCTGCCGGATATGATCTGATAGTTGAAGCGGAAGATCCTGTTGCTATGCAGGAGGAGATGGCTCGAAAGCATTATAAGATATTGAGGAGGAATACCATAGGAGCATGGGCCTTGTCCATCCCTCTGGCTCTTTTAGGAATGGTGTTCATGCACATGCCGTTTGGCAATTGGATCATGATGGTGTTGGCATTGGCTATTATGGTGTTTTTCGGACGCTCGTTTTATGTGAGCGGCGTGCGGCATGCACTCAAGGGAAAGGCCAATATGGATACACTGGTTGCGCTCAGTACTTCGATCGCTTTCCTGTTCAGCCTTTTCAATACTTTATGTCCCGGATTTTGGCTGGAAAAAGGGTTGGAGCCGCATGTTTATTATGAGGCTTCAGGTGTGATCATAGCGTTTGTCTTGCTGGGCAAACTGATGGAGGAGCGTGCTAAGAACAGTACATCTTCAGCTATAAAAGGGCTGATGGGATTGCAGCCTAAAACAGCCCGTTTGGTAACGGACGGGAAAGAAGAGGAAGTGCCTATTTCGACTCTTCAGGTCGGAAATGTAGTCAGTGTACGGCCGGGTGAAAAAATACCGGTGGACGGTACGCTTTTGCAGGGGAGTTCTTCAGTGGACGAAAGTATGCTGAGCGGAGAACCGATTCCGGTGGAGAAAAATGCCGGCGACCGGGTGTTGGCCGGAACGATCAACCAGAAGGGTGCTTTTACGATGGAGGCGACAGGTGTCGGAGGTACGACCGTATTGGCCCAAATCGTGCAGATGGTACAGTCGGCACAGGGGAGTAAGGCTCCCGTTCAGCGGATTGTAGATAAAATAAGTGGTATATTTGTCCCTGTCGTCGTATTGCTTTCGCTGGTCACTTTCGTTTGTTGGCTGGTGATAGGGGGAGCGGGCTATTTTTCGTATGCCTTGCTATCTGCCGTCTCGGTTCTGGTTATTGCTTGCCCGTGTGCGTTGGGATTGGCTACGCCGACAGCCTTGATGGTCGGAATGGGAAAAGGAGCCGAACGGCATATCCTGATAAAGGATGCCTTTGCACTGGAAAATCTATGCAAGGTCGATACGGTTGTTTTGGATAAGACCGGGACATTGACGGAAGGTGTACCGGTTGTCACGGATTCATACTGGATTTCAGACGATAATACCCGTTATTTAGATATCCTGTACACGGCTGAACAAAAGTCCGAACATCCTTTGGCCTCCGCTATTATCCGTTGGTTGGAAGACTCCGGGGCAAAGGTCTGTGAGACTGAAAATTTCGAGAGCCTGACGGGTCGGGGCGTACGCATTCAGGTCGAAGGGAGCACCTACTGGGTAGGGAGCCAGGGATTACTTGAAATATTCCAGGCCGGTATTCCGGAAAAGGGGCGAAAACAAATCGAGCAATGGCAGGAAGAGGGGCAAAGTGTTGTCTTTTATGGTCAGGATGCCCGCCTGTTGGCTGTGCTGGCAATCTCGGACCGTATCAAGCCGACGTCTGCCGAAGCTGTAAAAGAGCTGAAAAAACAGGGAATAGAAATACATCTTCTCACTGGCGATGGTGTACGGACTGCCGAACGGGTTGCCGCAACATTGGGTATCGATCATTATAAGGCGGAGGTAATGCCGAACGATAAAGAGGAATATATCGTATCTTTACAGCAACAAGGAAAGAAGGTGGCGATGGTCGGCGATGGCATTAACGACTCGCAGGCGCTTGCACGGGCCGATGTCAGTATCGCGATGGGAAAAGGAACCGATATTGCAATGGATGTGGCTATGGTCACGCTTATCACGTCCGACCTGTTGCTGCTCCCCGATGCGATCCGTTTGTCCAAACAGACGGTCCGCCTGATTTATCAGAACTTGTTCTGGGCATTTATATATAATGTGATCGGCATTCCGTTGGCTGCGGGCGTTTTGTTCCCGATAAACGGACTGCTGTTGAATCCGATGCTGGCGAGTGCTGCAATGGCTTTCAGTTCCGTATCGGTGGTATTGAATAGTTTACGATTAAAATTCATGAAATAACAATTTAAAATTAGAATGATTATGGCAACAACAAAATTTAAAACAAATGCAAAGTGTGGCGGATGTGTAGCGGCAATAGGTGCAAAGCTCAATACGGTAATGGCTTCGGATGACTGGTCGATCGATCTGGCCGATCCGAATAAGGTATTGGAAGTGAAAGTCGATATTGCTCCTGCTACAGTGATTGCAGCAGTAAAAGAGGCCGGGTTCAAGGCTGAACAATTATAAGCGGATGATTGCCCGGAAACGACAAACATACGGTGAAGAGGTAGCCAATGTCTTGACACATGGCGCCGGGATGCTCTTCGGTATAACCGCTATCGTTGTTCTGATGATGGCGGCTATTCGAAGCGGCAATCCCTGGGCGGTCGGCAGTTTTGCTGTCTATTCCGTTTGTATGACACTTTCGTATGTGACATCTACATTTTACCATGCTTCGAACCGCGCACGTCAGAAAAGGCTCTTGCGGCGGTTCGACCACAGTGCGATTTATCTGCATATTGCGGGAACTTATACGCCCTTTACATTGGTAGCTCTCCGGCAGGAAGGTTATTGGGGCTGGTCACTATTCGCTATCGTATGGATTGCGGCAGTGGTAGGCGTCTGGCTGAGTTTCCGGAAGATGAGAAAGAAAGACCATCTGAAAACGGTTTGTTATCTGGCTATGGGGTGGGTAGTTGTAATTGCCTTTAAACCCTTGTTGCATGTCTTTCGTGAAACCGATTCGATGGATGTCCTGTATTGGTTGATCGGAGGAGGTCTGTTTTATACGGTAGGCAGCCTGTTTTTCTTTTTAGACAAATATAAATATATGCATCCCGTGTGGCATTTCTTCGTATTGGGAGGCAGCATCTGCCATTTTATCTCGATATACCTGTTAGTATAGAGAAAAAGGAGAAAGCGATTGCCACTTTCTCCTTTTTTTATTAATTACATTCTTCCGGATGCTCTTTTTTATACTTTCGTTCCCGATAGGAAAGAATAGCAATTCCTATTATACTAAATAATATCAGACCGCTGAATAAATATATTGCTTCCATTATTTACCTCCTTTATTTTTATAAAATTTAAAACCTAACAACATTAAACCAATTGTTGCTCCGATGCCTAAAAGCAAAACTAACAGTTTATCACTTGTTATGTCCAACAACGTACTTAATACAACTCCTGCAAAGACCAATTTGGCAATATCGATAAAGAAATCACCAAGTTTCTCATTGATGATTATCGGAGTTACCGATACTTGTCCCGTTTTACGCTTCATAGTTAATTCGTTTATTGATTAATAATGATACAAATATAAGTAATATATCGAAAGAAACAAATAATCAGGAAAAATAAAAGGCGGACTTTCATTAGCCCGCCTTTTTACGATATATTTTGTTTCTTATAGTCCGCTAAAATCCACTCCGTCGAATATTAACGAAGGGACACGCCAACTGGAGAATGTGCGCGGGTCGTTGCCGACTTCGGCTAAATTGCCCCACAAGGAGATCATATTGCCTGTTGCGTTCATTTCGGAGATGGGTTGTGTCAGTTTGCCTTTTTCAATCAGGAAGCCTTCCACGCCGTAGGAGAAGTCACCGGTCGTACTGTTGCTGTTACCGCCGTTGAAGCCCGTTACCAGAATACCTTTATCGACAGAAGCGATCAGACCCTCCGTATCTTTATTTCCCATCTGCATGGTCAGGATAGAAGGGGAGGCGATCGTTTGTTTCATATTCATCTTGTTGGCTGAATAGGTATCGATATAATAGGTTTTCAGGACACCGTTTTCAAACACCGGCATACGCTTTGTCGCTACACCTTCGCCGTCGAAATAACGGGCGCCGGATGCACCCACCATGTGCGGCTCGTCGATGATCGTCAGTTTATCGCCTAAGACTTTCTGGTCGATTTTATCCAACAGGAAAGAGTTTTTCTGCTGGATGGAAGAACCGTACAGTGCATCGATTACCGGAGAGAGCAGGCGGGAGGAATTCATATTGTCCACAACCATCTGATACTTGCCGGAGGCAACCTTTTTCTGTCCTAATTTACGCATTACGCGTTCCAGAGCCTTTGTTCCCAAACCTTCCTTAACCAGCGTATCGTAGTAAAGAGAAGAATCGAACCAATAAGATTCCGGACGGGCGTCCCCTTCGCCTTTGATGCTTACGCTGGCAACCAGGCTGAAAGAAGAACCGGATGCTTCCCCTTCGAAACCGTTGCTGGCGACCATATATTTGAAATCTTTTTCGTCGCTGTAGGATGAATTGGCAGAGATGATACGGGCGTCTTTTCCCATCATTTCGTTGCAGACGTTCATAGCCAGCGCCACTTTATCGTCCGGCTGGATCGAGTCGAACTTCGGATCGATCAGCTTCAGGTCGGCGCCTCCTCCTTTATAATAGAGGGAAGCATCGGGCAACGTACGCGCCTTGTCTTCCGCTAAAAAGCGAGTGGAGGCGATACCGTTACGGATGAAACCTTCCAGTTCCTTTTTATCCAAGCGGTTGGTAGAGAAGGAACCGAAACGTCCGTCGACATACAAATGGATCACCAAGCTGTTTTCCGATGCCTGTTGCAAACGGTCCATTTTCATGTCGCGTATTTCGAAAGAACTGCTCGATCCGTTATAGATACTTACACGTGAAGCCTGGCAGCCGTTTTTCAGGGCAAATTCCATGGCCCACTGAGCCAGCTTTTTATTTTCGTTTGTTATCATATCAATTTTCTCCTCCTACTGTAAGTTTACTAACTAAGGCTGACGGCATACCGCAGGTTACCGGGCAGGATTGTCCGTCCTTGCCGCATGTCCAGGTTCCGTTATCCATCTTATAATTGTTTCCGACCATCGTGATATCGGCCAATGCGCGCGGGCCGTTACCGATGATATTGATATCCTTGATCGGCTGTGTCAGTTTGCCGTTCTCGATCAGGTAACCGTCTTTCACGAAGAAGGTGAAGTCACCCGCACCGATCTGTACCTGTCCGTTGGTGAAGCTGGAGGCATAGATACCTTTCTTCACGGTCGAGATCATTTCTTCTTCCGTCACGTTTCCGGCTTCCATATAGGTAGCGCGCATACGCGGGATCGGCATCTGGCGGAATGATTCGCGGCGGCCGTTGCCCGTTGACGGAATACCGTAATGCTTGGCACTGATACGGTCGTGCAGATAGCTGGTCAGGATGCCTTCTTTCACGATGTAGGTCTTCTGTCCGGCAATGCCTTCGTCGTCGATATTGACAGAGCCGCGGTTGAAAGGAATCGTACCGTCGTCCACCACATTGATATGTTCGTTACAAACCTTCTTGTTCAGTTGGTCGGAGAAGATAGACGTATTCTTGCGGTTGAAGTCGGCTTCGAAAGCATGGCCGATTGCTTCGTGCAACAAGATACCGGAACCTCCGGCGCCCATTACGACCGGCATTTCGCCTCCTTTAGGCTTGATGGCCTGGAACAGGATGGAGGTCTTCTCCACCGCCTCCTTGGCAACTTCGGCAATGATATCGTCTGTCAGAAATTCCGCTCCCATACGGAAAGCGCGGGATGCGTACGAATTTTCGATCTTCCCGTTGTCCTCCATGATGCAGACTGCGCTGAGCGTCACCATCGGGCGATAGTCGTAGTACATCTGTCCTTCGGAATTGCAGAACAAGATGTGGGAAGTCGTGTCTCCCAACGAAGCCATCACTTTGTGTACCCGTTTGTCGAGCGCAAAAATCTGGTCGTTCAGTTTCTGAAGATACGGAGTCTTTGCGTTTACGGCGAGTTCGTCCCAGGGAGTCTGTACGCCGTAATAATTATTCAGGATCGGTTCCTCCGTCAGGCCCGCCGGAGCTTTTCCTGCCGAGCCGGTTGCGATACGGGCTGCCGTGCGGGCTGCTTTCAGCATCTCGTCGAGAGTTACGTTTTCTACATACGCATAACCGGTCTGGTCGCCGGCCAATACGCGTACGCCCATACCGAAATCGATATTGGAGGAAGCGCGGTTTACGGCTCCGTCCTGCAATCCGATGTTATTCCGGTAGGAATGTTCAAAGAAAAGATCGGCATAGTCGCCGCCTTTTTCAAGTGCTGCTGTCAGCACTTTCTTCATGTCGCTTTCACTGACACCAAAATGGTTCTGGGCGAATGAGATACCGGTAGCCTGATCTGCTCCATTTCCGGCACAACTTCCCAGGAATGAGGGAGCCGCTAATGATCCAAGCATAACCATACCTCCTGTTTTGATAAAATCACGTCTATTGATTTTCACGTTGTAACTTATTTTTTAATTCTTAATTCTTAATTTTTAATTATCAACTCCCTTCGCCCATTGCATCACATTCGCAGGCGGGCGCTCGGCCAACAATTCTTTTTTCATGAAATCCATGTAAGGAGCCACGTGTTTGAAAAATTTCTTGTAACCTTTACATAGATAATTCAATCCGGGTTCGCCGTTTGCCGCATGGAGGAAACGGTTCTTGGGGCATTCGCCGTTGCAGGCAAACAGGTAATCACACTCCTTGCACTGGGTAGGGAGCTTTTCATATTTGTCCGCCCCGAACTTCAATTGGCGCTGGCTGTACATCATTTCGGTAAGCGTCTGGGTATGGATGTTTCCCAACTTATATTCCGGGAATACAAAGTGGTCACAGGCATATACATCCCCATTGAACTCCATCACTCCGGCATGTCCGCAAGTGCGTGCTAACGTACAAACACCCGGTTGTTCGCCCACCCAATTTGCCAGCGTGGAATCGAAAAGCTGGATATAATAATTACCGACATCTTCTTTCAGCCATTCATCGAAGACCGCGCAGAGGAAATCTCCCCATTTCCCGGCATCGACCGTAAAAGGAGCCAGTTTGATATTTGCATCCTGCTGTTCCGGCGAGGTGAGTAATGTCCCGTCCTGATGGAATCCGAGGCGTTCCACAATCGGTGCGAACTGGATATAGTGGCAATCTATTTCCTTGAAAAAGTGATAGAATTCCAGCGGATAATCCACATTGTAGTCATTGACGACTGCCATCGCATTGTATTCCACACCATGTTTTTTCATCAGTTCGATTCCCTTCATCACTTTATAGAAGGAGGGAAGTCCCTGCTTGTTGCGGCGGTATTCGTCATGAAACTCCTGCGGGCCGTCTATCGAAACTCCCACAAGAAAATTATTCTCCTTGAAGAAACGGCACCAGTCATCATTCAGCAGCGTCCCGTTTGTCTGGATGCAGTTGTCGATCTGGCGTCCGCGGCCATACCGGCGTTGCAATTCGAGCGCTTTTTTGTAGAAACTGATCGGACGCATCAGCGTTTCACCCCCGTGCCAGGTAAAGAGAACCTGCGGCATCGTCTGACATTCCAGATATTCTTTGATGAATTTTTCCAGTAACTGTTCGCTCATGATATGATTCTTCACCTCAGGATAAAGTTTCCCTTTCTCAAGGTAATAGCAGTATTCGCACGCCAGGTTGCAAACCGAACCGACGGGCTTCAACATTACATATACGGGTTTCGCGAACGGGGATATATACGGATTACTCATGGTATGTTTAAAACGATGTTTTATTTAGTTTCTTATGCAAATGTAATCTATTTAACGATTGGATGTCATTTTTTACCGTGTTTTTTTCCTATAACGGTTGTAATCGGTGACAAATCCTTCGCAAAGCCAGTTTGCGAGTGCCTGACGGTTATCGCTCAGGATGATCCGTTGCTGGTCGAAACTGTTCTGGATATTACCTAACTCGACGAAAACGGAGGCCGGTGTCGTATGTCGCAGCACATACAGATTGCGCCCGTCCACCGTCCCGGTAAATCCGCGTCCCGGCTGGTGCTTCTTATATTTATGTGTAAAAGTCGTCCGCATGGTTTTTGCCAGATGCTTGCTTTCGGAATTCTTGTCCTGGTGGTAGAAGAAAACGTCGGTTTGATGGCCTTTGTTCCGGCTGTCCACATGTACGAAGATAGCCCGCTTGTAGGCGTATCTGTCTTGTTTGAACAGGGCGTTTATCTTGTCGCTCCGTTGTTTCAGCCGGCGAACCTGGTTGAAGGGGATCGGGCTGCCCATGCAGGTCTCGCGCTTACTGTTCTTCAGATATTTATCGTCCCGGATTCCGTCTTTGGCATCCTGTATGATAATATGGACTTTGGCTCCTTTCATCATCAGGTTGCGTGCCAGGCGGAGCACGATGTCGTAGGCATATTCGTCTTCGTGCAACTCGATTTTGCCAATCCGTCCGATTGCTCCGGGATCGGGGCCTCCATGTCCGCTGACCAGGTAGAAACAGGCTCCTTTCAGTTCGGACGATGTCACTTTATAGGATGCCAGTTCTTTGCCGAACAACGGTTCATAGTTCGCCCGTTTGGAGGCGGCTGCGGCAGCTTCTTTTCCCTGCAAGGGGGGAAGCGTATATTTGACTCCCATCCGAAGGGCGTTTCCTTTGCCTAACTTGTTTTTGTTCAGCTCGATGAACTGTGTCTGATATGCGGCGCCTGTACGGTTGTGGCGTTTGAGGAACAGGGTGACGCCTTCTCCTTTCTTTGGAAATGCTTTCTCCTGGGCCTGTAACCGGTTGGCGCAAAATATGGTAAGAAATAACGCGAATATGATACTAAGTTTGAACTTCATTGGTGATATGTTGCTAATGCGAACAAAAATAATGCTTTTTCGGGATTATGCAATACGCCGTTATGCAGAATTAGAAAAATATGACAATATCCCCCTGGAAAACGTTATTTTGACATCTGTTGAAAATCAGCGTTATAGCTTGTATAAGATTATTAAAAAATATTACCCTTGCGGGAAATTCTATTTTCACAGGTATGAAAATCTATTTTCATGCCCATGTGTTTCGATTTGGACGAATGGGTATTTTTTGAAAAATGAACAATAAGAACTCGGATTAATCACTATTTTTACGGTTTGTCCGCGTATGTTCGCTTCGGATAAGAAAATAGTCTTATATTTAGCGTCATTAAAAATGAGGGATTATGATTGAATTACCCGAAGCGATTACGATTGGCCGTCAGGTGGAGCAAACTCTTGCCGGGCGCAAAGTGACAAATGTGTATGGCGCTACCCATCTGCACAAGTTTACCTTTTTCAATGGGAATCCGGATGAATACAGGGATCTGTTGGCTGGCAGGGAAGTGAAGTCGGCCACAGGAAAAGGTATTTTTGTGGATGTCAGTTTGGATGAAGATGTCTTTCTGAGCATTTTCGACGGAATCAACATGCGCTATGGGCGTCCGGGCGATCCGGTTCCGCCCAAGTATCAGATGCTGCTCACGTTCGATGACGAGTCGTTCGTCAGTTTCACGACCAGTATGTACGGGGGTATTTATGTTTTCCGCCATACGCTGGATAACAAATACCGGACTTTGAGCCTGAACAGTGTTTCTCCGTTGAGCGAGCAGTTCGATGAAGCCTGTTTCGAACAGATGTTTGCCGCTGAAAAGAAGAACATATCGGCGAAAGCGTTTCTGGCGACGGAACAGCGGATTCCCGGTCTTGGGAACGGCGTATTGCAGGATATTCTCTTTCATGCGAAACTGCATCCGAAACGGAAAATATTCTCTTTATCCGATCCCGAAAAGGCAACCTTGTTCCAATCCCTTAAAAATACCTTGCAGGCAATGGTCGATGGAGGAGGGCGTGATACGGAAACCGATTTTTTAGGGGACAAAGGCCGTTACCGGTCCGTCTTGTCCAAAAACACGTACACTTCTCCCTGCCCGTGTTGCGGAGGGATCATCACAAAGGAAGCCTATATGGGAGGTTCGGTTTATTATTGTCCGGAATGCCAGCCGCTCTGATTTCTCAAATCAAATGGTTTATCGCCATGTATTTCCAGAGCGGGGCGGCATGGAGCGCTTGTTTGATCCGGTCGTTCAGGAGTAATTCTTTTACTTCGTCGAGAGTCAGGAGATGGACGCTCAGGTCTTCTGTCGCTTCAAGGTGCTGGGCCGTGACCGGTTCGACATCTGTGGCGAGATAGCAATAAGTCAGGTTGGTGTGGGTGCTCGGATTGACGCCTATTACCATCAGTTCGCTCCAATTCCCGTTGCCGTAGCCGGTCTCTTCGAGCAATTCCCGCTGGGCGGAGACGAGTGGGGAAGCGTCTTCTTTTTCGCAGACACCGGCGCAAAGTTCGTAGGCCGTGATACCCAGGCCATGACGGTATTGTCTTACAAATACGAATTTCTGCTCTTTGGTGATTGCGATCACGTTGATCCATTCCGGATACTCGTAAATATAATATTCGGGAATTTTGTTCCCGTTCGGTAATTCCACTTCTTCCCTGCGTACGGTAAACCAAGGTTGGCGGGACAGGTATTCACTTTTCAGCACTTTCCAACTTTTGTTTTTCGGTGTTTCCATTCTATCGTTATTTTATTGTTGTTAAATAGCCATTCATTGTAAAATGTTGATTTATCGTACAATAATTAGGCGCGGATTACACGGATTTCGCGGATAATATATGGATTTAAAACAAAAACCGTGTTAATCCGTGTAATCCGTGCCTAAAATAAATCATCATTTTAATATGAATGAATATTTATGAAACGGGCGAATTAGTAATAAATTGCGTTTGTTTCTTATCTTTGTACCTTCGAAAAGAAAAGGTTAGATGAATAAAGATAATAATTTCGGCAGGCTTTTGCTCCTGCTTCTTATTTCATTAGGTATCTGTTTAGGGCTATATTATTTACCGGACCAGCTGTTCGGGATGAAGATAAAAAAGGTTGATTTGCTCTCCGATCTCAGGGTAAAGCCTGAATCCCTGTCTATGGATTCCTTGCGTATGCAGCTTGAACAACCGGATACGATCCGGATAGATTCGGCTGCCGTACGCGATTCGATCCTGAAAACGACCGGTATCGATTCTGTCGCCCTCGAACTGCGCGATTCGCTCTACAAGGTTATGTACGCGGATAAGGGGGCCGATTCGCTGGGAACGCGCATCGAGGATTACTCCGTCGGCCACATCGGCCTGAAACGGTTCTTTGCCGCTTTAAGAAATAGCAGGCAGGCGGGTCACCCGGTGCGTGTCGCCTTTTTGGGCGATTCGTTTATCGAAGGAGATATCGTGGTGGCTGATTTCCGTTCGGGAATGCAGGAGAAGTTCGGAGGTCGCGGAGTCGGTTTCGTCCCGGTTACATCGGTAGCCGCCCAGTTCCGTCCGACGATCGAGCAAAAAGCGGAAGGCTGGACCACCCGGTCCATGCTGACAGACCACCATCACCGGTATACGCTTTCCGGAATGACGTTCGAACCGAAAGGAGAGAAGCCGTCTATCTCGGTCAAGACGACAGACCGCTTCCCGGAACTGAAAACTGTTTCTTCCCTCAAGCTCTTGTATGAAAAGAATACCCGCACACGGATGGCTTTGGTTTGCAACGGTACGCAGGATACGATCCGCGAAACCTTGGAACCGACATCCGTTATCACGCAATACGAACAAACAGGGACTTTTACGGAAGCCTCTTTCAGTTTTACCGATACGGCAGGTTTCCGGGTTCTCGGAGTCGCACTGGAAGATAATTCAGGGGTGACAGTAGACAATTATTCGTTGCGTGGCAATTCGGGCATGATCCTTTCGAGGCTGGACAGTGCCCGTTGCCGGGAGTTGAATGCGATTCGCCCGTACGACCTGGTCGTTTTGCAGTACGGGTTGAATATCGTCAGCGACAGCATCTTGCAGTATGGCTGGTACGCCAAGCGGATGGAAGAAGCCGTACGCCACGTGCGCGTCTGTTTCCCCGATGCCGATATCCTGATGTTGGGCGTTTCGGACAGGAGCCGGCAGGTGGACGGGACATTCGAGACGATGCCCGCCGTACTGGCCTTGTTGCACGCACAGCGGCAGGCAGCCCGTCGTTCGGGTGTCGCTTTCTGGAATGTCTTCGGGGCGATGGGAGGAGAGAACAGCATGGTTCGTTTTGTGGAGAACAACTGGGCCAGCAAAGATTATACGCATTTGAGTTTCAGGGGAGGAAAAGAGATCGCTTCTGCCTTGTTGAAAGCAATATTATTAGAAAAAGAGTTTTATGATGAAGCAGACAAAGTGGCTCGTTAGCCTATCGGCTTGCCTGGTGTTAATGGCCGTCAGCGCCGCCGGTGCAAAAGGAAAACTTCCATTTCCCGCGCTTGACGCGGGATCGCAAAAGAACGATCCTTATCCTGCCAGCTCTTTGGCGATCCCGCGTCA
The DNA here is from genome assembly GCF_014287585.1 of Parabacteroides hominis. Classification (GTDB taxonomy): domain Bacteria; phylum Bacteroidota; class Bacteroidia; order Bacteroidales; family Tannerellaceae; genus Parabacteroides; species Parabacteroides hominis. Next base: position 171,873 of record NZ_JACOOJ010000006.1, read on the forward strand.
AGCGCAGGAAATGGGGGGGAGCGACACGATCCCGCTCCCTTCCCGTTCTTATTCGATCGGGCGAGAGGTCGATTCGATCCAGTCACCCTCTTTGTTGCAGCCCTTCTTCGCCGGATTGGATTCGCTCAGGGCGGGGAAAGATACCGTATTGACAATCGTCCATTTAGGCGACTCCCACATACAGGCCGGTTATTATTCCGGCCAGGTGATGCGTCTTTTGCAGGAACAGTTCGGGAATGCCGGACGCGGATGGATCGCTCCGTTCAAATTGAGTAAAACGAATGAGCCGGATGACTATTTCATCTCTTCTTCTGTCCGTGAATGGGTGACGGGACGTTGCATCCAGAGTAATAAAAAATGCCCGGTCGGGATCGGAGGAATCGGCATCCAGTCTGTTTCCCCCTCTATCAATTTAGATGTCCGGATTGCACCGAACAACGGGGCCGGCTATTCGTTCAACCAAGCGATCTTGTACCGGGGGGAAAAGTCCATGCCGATGTTGCCGGCCGGTTCGATAAAAGATTCCGTAAAGACCTCGTTAGCTACGGCTCCGGCTGTCGGTGGTGTCCTGGCCGATACGTTTCGTATCGCTTATCAGGTGGACACGTTGCAACTTCATAGTACCCGGCGTAAACAGGGAACGGATCAGTTGCTTCCAGCCTCTTCCTTCAAGAATGTCTATTACGGTTTCAGCCTGACAAACGGCCATCCGGGCGTCCTCTATCATTCGGTCGGTGTGAACGGGGCGATGTATGTCAATTACACGGATGAGTCCTACGTGCGCCAGTTGGCTTTGCTGAAGCCTTCCTTGCTGATCATCTCGATGGGTACGAACGAAACTTTCGGTCGCCGTTTTAACTCGGAAGAGTTTGGCGGGCAAGTACGCGCGTTCGTCTCTCTCGTCAAGAAATATATGCCTGATACGGCTATCTTGCTTACCACTCCGCCGGAATGTTACAAACGGACGTATGTCAACAAGAAACGGACGTATGTCCGCAATGCGAACACTCAGCTTGCCGCAAAAACAATCATGGGAGTGGCCCGCGAGGAAGGTGTTGCCTGCTGGGATTTGTTTGCCTCCACAGGAGGAAAAAGCTCTTGTGCCAAATGGCAGAAAGAAAAGTTGATGGGCCGCGACCGCATCCATTTCACAAAGGAAGGCTATCGCGAGCAAGGAATCTTGTTATACCGTGCCCTGATGCAATCATATAATCAGTTGAATGTTGAAAATCAGAAAAGATGATGAATGATTTTATAAATAAAATAGGGGAATATGGGTCCCAGCTCTCATTCGATAAACTTGGGGATGTATTGACTTATCATCATAACGCCCCGATATTATTCAGTAGCGGATTGTTCTTCTTCCTTTTTATCGGTTTCCTCATTATTTATATGTCGCTCAGGAAACATCTGCTGACACGTATTATCTACGTTACGCTTTTCTCGATCTATTTCTATTACAAGAGCAGCGGATTCTTTTTTTTCCTGCTTCTTTTCGTTGCCACGTCCGATTTTTGCATCGCGCTCTTAATGAAACGGACCGCCTCCCAATGGGGGCGCAAGGCGTGGGTGCTTCTGAGCCTGTGCATCGACCTGGGGCTGTTAGGCTATTTCAAATACTTCAATTTCCTCCGGGAGATCGTGGTTACCGTCGCCCATGAATTGGGCTACCAGATGGGGAATGCTTCGTTGCAGAGCATAACCTACCAACCGTTGGATATCTTCCTGCCGGTCGGCATCTCCTTCTTCACTTTCCAGACCATCAGCTATGTGATCGATGTGTACCGGGGCAGGATAGAACCCCTCCGGCGTTGGGTCGACTATGTTTTCTACGTCTCCTTCTTCCCGCAGTTGGTGGCCGGCCCGATTGTCCGGGCGCGTGATTTCATCCCGCAGATTTATAAGACGCCGATTGTCACGCGGGCGGAGTTCGGGGAAGGGCTTTTCCTCGTCTTGTGCGGGCTTTTCAAGAAAACCGTCATATCCGACTATATCAGCCTGAACTTCGTCGACCGCATATTCGATGCTCCTTTGCTCTACACCGGGGTGGAAAACCTGTTAGGCGTGTATGGCTATGCTTTGCAGATCTATTGCGATTTCTCCGGCTATTCGGATATGGCGATCGGGATCGCGTTGCTGCTGGGTTTCCGCTTTAACGTGAACTTCGATTCGCCTTACCAGTCGGCGACCATCACGGAGTTCTGGCGGCGTTGGCATATTTCGCTTTCTTCGTGGTTGAAAGATTATTTGTATATTTCGCTCGGAGGGAACCGGAAGGGGAAAATACGGACATACATCAACCTGCTGGTAACGATGTTGCTGGGCGGTCTTTGGCACGGGGCTTCGGTCAGCTTTATCCTTTGGGGTGCGTGGCATGGGGCTTCGCTGGCCGTCCATAAGTTCATGATGAACCATTTCAGCAGCTTCAAGCCGTTAGGGTCGGAAATGAAGCCTTGGAGAAGGGTGTTAGGCGTCCTGGTCACTTTCCATCTGGTTTGCTTCGGCTGGATCCTGTTCCGTGCCGACTCGATGCAGGTGGTAGGCGAGATGCTGACGCAGATTTTCACGAACTTCCATCCGGAGGTCTTCACGCAGTTTGTGATGGGCTATAAAGGTGTATTCGTTTTGATGGTGGTGGGGTATGTCCTGCATTTCATGCCGAAATCAGCGGAAAACGGCTTGCAGGCAGTCGTGACCCGTTCCCCTTTGCTTGTGCAGGCGGTGATGCTGGCGATTGCGATCTTCGTTGTCGTGCAGTTCAAGAGTGCCGGCGTGCAGCCGTTTATTTATTTCCAATTCTAAAAATGACAGATAATGCGTAGGAAAGAATCAATTTTGACAGAGAAGAAAGGGTTGCTGCTTCTGCTTCTGGCTTTCTTTTTACCCGAAATATTCGTTTCGGATAATATGCTCGATACGACCGTGACCGATGATCCGTCCGGCTTTTCAGAATGTTCGGATATGGCATCCCCCAAGTTCGAAGGGGGAAGTATCGCTTTCAATAAATACCTGAAAGAGCATCTGAAATATCCCGGCAAGGCTTATGCGGAAAGAAGGGAAGGGCTCGTTCTGGTTTCATGTATGGTCGGTGCGGACCGTACGGTCTCGGATGTCCGTGCGTTCAAGAGTCCGGATCCCGATATGGGAAATGAAGCCATACGCCTCATCGAAAGCACCAACGGCCTGTGGATTCCCGCCAAGCGGAACGGGCAGGATGTGGCCGCTCTCAAATATATCCCGGTCCCCTTCCACCTCGACAAAGTGCAAATACCGGAAGTAAAAGGCAAAGCCGGAAACAAAGAATTGATCAAATACATTGTAGCAGCACTGCTTTTTGTCGCTGTCCTTTTCTACCTGAAGAAACGGCAAGGGTAGCCCGGCGGAAACGCTGTTTCTTGTTGCGATCGTCATTTGTTCCTAAAATAACGAATATTGGTTTGAAACACGAGAGATTGAGTTTAGCTGTTTTTTTCTAAGATTATAATTGATACCTTGGCTGTGCATAATCTTTTAAATCAAATTATCATAGCAAACGATTGGTATAAAAGATGGGACTATGGAGTAATCGGTTAAAAACAATTTCGTATGAAAACAAAAATTGTGGCGTTGGGTATAATCTTATGCCTTTTTTCTACAAATATTTATGGACAGGGCCAGTGGTTTCCACCAAACACGATCGATACCCCTAAGCCTCTATACGATAAAAATTCCAAGTATTGGAAAAAATATAAAGTTTTGAATCGTATTGGCTGGACTGGGTTAGGAGTCGGCGTTTTTGCAATAGCCGGTGGGATTATAGGAGGGACTTTCTCTTTTCAGGATGGCCATGATACGAAAGTTTGGGAAGGTATTGCTTATTCCGGCATTGGAATTGCAATAGCCGCCATACCGGTTTTTATCTGTGCAGGCCAAAAGAAAGAGAAGGCGATTGTTGTTTCTGCCGGTTGCGGGAACTTGGCAACTCCCCTTTCGGGTGGAAAACTTGCTTGCCGGCAAGGGATAGCGTTACAAATCTGTTTTTAATTGAGATATGGAACTGAAATATTTATTATGCTTTTTAATATTATTCTCTGCAACAACTGTCTGCGGGCAAGACAAAATGCCCGCAGACGGTTGTAGTTATGGTATAGGAAAAAAGACGGAACAGTTTGTTTCTGGTGTTTCAGATCTCCCGGTAGCGTTTGATTATCCTCAAATTCAACAATCCGTTTATTGGAAAAGGCATAAAATGTTTAAGGCTTTGGGATGGGGAACTTTGGCTACCGGATTTGTTACGGCGAATGCCGGTTTTTGGTGGTCGGTATCGATGTATGAGGGTAATTATCCTGAAAAGCGGAAGAAGACAGCGGGAGGTATTTGTTATTCCGGTTTGTTTTTGATAGGAGCAAGCATACCTTGTTTTATCCTCTCCCATGTTTGCAAAGAGAATGCTATCTTGTCTGTCGAAGGTGGAAGTGTTACGGCTCCTTTGCCGGGCGGTGGCGTTTGCCATCAACCGGCAGTGGCGTTTGCCATCAACCGGCAGTGGCGTTTGCCATCAACCGGCAGTGGCGTTTGCCATCAACCGGCAGTGGCTTTGCAAATTAGCTTTTAACATAATACATTGAGTGGTATGACACAGAAGTTTTTATTGTCCTTTTGGGTTTTATTTTTGTCCATCTCTGTTTACGGGCAAGAAAAGCAGTTCGTGGGCGGAGGCGTTTCAGTCCAACGAACTTTGGATTTGCAAGCGCATTATTGGAAAAAGCATAAAATGTTTAAGACTTTAGGATGGACATCTTTGTTGGCCGGGGTTGGAGGAGTTGGTTATGGGCTTTTTTCAGACACGTCTCAGGACAAAGCGATAGGAGTGCTGATTTGCGGGGGTTGCCTGGTGTTAGTCAGTGTCCCCATGTTCGGTTTAACCCGTTCCAACAAGCAGAAAGCCCGTTCGTTTTCTTTGCAAGGCCGGAGCCTCGTTTTACCGTTGCCAAACGGTTCTGTTTCTTATCGTCCGGGACTTTCATTGTGCTTGAATTTTTAACGAATAAGGCAGAAACAGCGTTTCTAATCACTTTCCGTCCGGGAAGTAGCCGGAAACACTGTTTCTTGCTTGTTTCCGTCCGGGAAGTGGCTGGAAACACGGTTTCTTTTTATTTCCTGTCCGGGAAGTTCCAAAAAACGATGTTTTTTCTTATTTCCCGACGGGAAAGTAGGCAGATACAATGTTTCTTCTTATATTCGGCATTGAAATACCGTAGAAACAATGTTTCTGATGCCATTCTGTTATGAATGGGACCTTAAATCTGGATTTCTCCCCTATTTCGATTTGAAAAATCATGCGGGAACAGCGTTTCCGGGGCATCCCCGGACCGGAAGGCGCAGGAAACACTGTTTCCGCCAGTGTCAAACTAAAAACAATCATCAAAATGAAAGAGATTGGAACTATCAGTCTTGAAAGGATGAACAACGGGGCGCATTACATGTACCTGTTGCTGATCCTTGAAAAAGCGGAGGCCGACGCCACGCTGAAGACGAAGGTCTCCGGATTGACGGCCGACCTGCGCGAAGCCGTCACGAAGGAGGACGAATGTCTGAAGCTGTCGCAGAAGAGCCTGCTGAGCGACAAGATCCAGGCGGCCGACGGCCAGCGTGATGCCTTGTACAGCGGTTATAAGAAGGGAGTCGACGGATATGCCGATTTCCCGGTAGCCGCCCTGGCTGAGTCGGCTAAAGTGTTGGCCCAGCATATAAAGGATTATGATATCGACCCGAAGATGCAGCTGGACAAGGAAACCGGCTTGCTGATCAACTTTATTGCGGATCTGGAAGGAAAGTTTGCCGAACACGTGACCGCCCTTGCGCTGACTCCGTTCGTGACGAACATGAAAACGGCCAACGAAGCTGTCCGCAGCCTGACAGCTTCACGCACCGATGAACGTACCGTCGTTGAAGTAGGCGCTTTGAAAAAAGCACGTGCCGCTTCGGACACGGCTTATAAAAACCTGGTGAAGATGGTCAACGCCCTCGCGATGGTGGAAGGCGATGCCAATTATGCGGCTTTCATCGACTATGTGAATACGGAGATCGTGCATTATAAGCGTGAAGTCCTCGGCCAAACGGCTTCCAAGCCGGGAGAGGGGGCGGATATTTCGCCTGATAATAACGACGAGCGTCCCGGCGAGCTTTAAGCCGCCGGTTATAAAAGACGAAAGCCCTTCCCAGGTCCGGGGAAGGGCTTTTGCCATGTTGGAAGGGACGGCAGCGGATTCAAAAAGTATATGATTTCCCTCTATATTCCTGTGGCGTCATCCCTACATGTTGGCGGAAAAACTTATTAAAGAACGACAGGTTGCTGAACCCCAATCCGATCGCAATCTTTTTGATTTCGAGGTTCGTGCCTTTTAATTCGGCTTTGGCATCCGTGATGATGATTTGGACGATAATTTCCAACGGGGTCCTGCCAACCGCCTTTTTTACGGATGTGCAGAAATAGGGAAGTGTCAGCCCTAACTTTTCCGCATAAAACGAAACGTTATGCTGGGTGGTGTAAAATTTTAGCGCCAAGTCTAAAAAGTTTTGGAAGATCTCGGTATAACGGTCCAACTCATGTTCATCCAATCGCTCGTTTTTTTTGTATAGCCCTACGATCCCTTGGCTGCAAATCATGAAAATAGCTTTTGTCATCTCTTTGTTGACCACCGTATGCAGACGGGTGGTATATCCTGATAAAACGCCATAAAAGTCTTTGAACAGACAAGCCGTGCTTGCAGGAACAGGCATGATCGGTTTCCGGTATATGTACGTTATGCAATTCATCGTGCTTCTTATGTAATTGACGCATCCCATGAAATCGGAAGAAAAAGCGACTAAATAGAGTTCGATATCCGGTGAAATCGTATGTACTTCTACAAAACTGTTCGGCACAAGCGTTATGACATTATGTTGTTTGATAATACATTCGGATGAATTTAGAGAGCATTCTATAGTGCCTTCCATGCAAAGGATAAAAACGGCGGATCTGATTTTAAAGAAGGAACCGATATATGGCTTAAGCTCACTGGCTGAAGTGTACTTGCTAACCATAATATCCGTAGGTGAATCGAGCCAGGTAATATGCTTGTCCATGTTCAAAATTTCTTTTTAGCGCCAAATATAGATATTATTTGATATTCCGGAAGTAAATGAAAAGAATGGAACATATAATGCAAAAAATGAATTTTGCATCTTATTGCTGATAATCCTTCCTTTGTAGAAGGATAAGAATCATAATTTCTTATAAGCTATTAATGGTGTGACAAGAAGGATGTATCTAAATATTTTATTAACTTATTTTATATGACAAGCGAATATAAACAAGAATTGATCGGTATGGGGGTCGATGTCGATAAAGCGTTAGATCGCTTTATGGGGAGTGAAGCGTTATATGAAAAATTTCTTTTGAAATTTGTTCAAGACCGTTCCTTCCAAAAAATGGTCGGGTTTGTAAATGCAGGAGATATTCCACAAGCATTTATGCAGGCTCATACGATGAAAGGCATTGCTGCCAATCTTGAACTCGGATATTTATTGGAAGTCCTGGTCCCGATCACGGAACAGCTCAGGCATGGGGAATTGGAAAGGATACCGGAAGAACAAGAGGATTTGGAAATCCGTTATAACAAACTATGTACTATAATCAGGAAATATCATTAAATTATGCAATTGGAAACAAATCTCGAATATAGCCTGCTGATGGGGCTCACAGGTGTCAGTGTCAGCAAGCATCTGTTGGATGAGCACTTCACCCTTTTGTGGGCGAATGATTTTTATTATGATCTGATAAAGTATTCCAAAGAAGAATATGAAACTCTTTTTCACAACAGGCCGGATTTATATTATAAGGAACATCAGGATCTCTGGAATGTATTAGCCGGAAAAGTTTATGAAACGATTGAAAATAAAGCGGAAGGTTATGAACTTGTCACCCAGATGCCGGTGAAGGGCGGACTGAGATGGATCAAATTGACTTCGACCTTCACCGATCAGCTTCAGGATGGCATCCCGATGTCATATACGGTCATGACCGATGTGGAAGATATCATGCAGGCACGTCTTGAACAAACGATCGCCTACGAAAATCTTCCCGGTTTTATAGCCAAACATAAGATCAGAAAAGACGGTAGTTTTACGCTGATAGAAGCAAATGACAAGTATAAGCATTTTGCGGATGTAGACGAGGGATCTTTCTCATCTTTTACGCCTTTTTCGAGGTTGGATGAGAAAAGTCGCAAGATATTGGATGGACATGTCCCACTTATGCAGAAAGGTGAATCCGTCCACTTTGTCATCCGGTCGGGAAGCTGTTGCGGGAATGACATCTGGTTGCAATTGAACGGGGAGTGTATCGGGTGGGAAGGGGAAGAACCGGTATACCTGATCGTGTATATCGATATCACGGATATCACCGAACAGCGTGAGCTGCAGAAAAAGCTGGAAGAGCGGTCGGTGCAATTGAAAGAGGCGCTTATTACGGCAGAAAAAGCCAACCAGGCGAAATCCGATTTCCTGGCCCGCATGAGCCATGACATCCGTACCCCGATGAATGCGATAGTGGGGATGACAGCAATAGCCGGCGCTCATATCGATGATAAGGAGCGGGTTTTAGATTGCCTGAATAAGATCACGGGAGCTTCCAAACTGTTGCTTAGCCTGATTAACGAAGTGTTGGATATGTCTAAGATCGAAAGTGGAAGGTTGAACCTGTCTGACGATGAGTTAAACATCGGGGAACTGCTGCAAGACCTGATTGTCATGATGCAACCGGAAATCAAAAGCAAGCGGCATAAACTGGATATCCATGTGATGGGGATACAACATGAAAATGTAATCGGCGACACGCAGCGGATTAAGCAGGTATTGATGAATATCCTTTCCAATGCAGTTAAGTACACTCCGGATGGGGGAAGGATCCTGATAAGCATCGACGAGCATCCTTCGCAAGATGGCATTGGGAACTATGAGTTTGTGTTTGAAGATAACGGGAGAGGGATGGAACCCGAATTCCTTGAAAAGATCTTCCTGCCGTTTGAACGAGCCGATGACCGGTTGATCAAAGGAATACAAGGGACAGGGCTTGGAATGTCTATCAGCCATAAGATCATACAATTGATGGGTGGGGAGATCAAGGTCGAAAGCGAATATGGAAAAGGAACCCGTTTCACGGTTAAGATGCCTTTACGGCTTCAGGAACGGGTTGCAGCCGAAACAATGAAAATCCAGGGATTGTCCGTCCTCGTGGTTGATGACGACCAGGTCGCCTGCCAGGGCACTTGCCATTGTTTGGAAGAAATCGGTATAAATAGCGAATGGGTTTGTTCCGGCCAGGAGGCTATAGCTATCGCTGTGGCTAAGAAACGGCAAAAGATGGATGATGAACACTTTATCGTCATCATGGACCTGAAGATGCCGGACATGAATGGCATTGAAACCACTCGTCTGCTTAGAAAAGAGATAGGCCCGGACATACCGATCATCATTTTGTCTGCTTATGACATAGAAGAATATGAGGCTGAAGCCAGAGAAGCGGGAGCCAACGGTTTCATCTCCAAACCGCTGTTCAAATCAAAATTGCTTCAGGTATTAAAGAAGTTTACAGAGGAAGAGGATCTGAAATCCAAGGCAAGCCCTAAGAAACTATCTGCTGCCGACTACACCGGCAAACGAATCCTGCTGGTGGAAGACAACGAATTGAACCGGGAGATCGCAGTCGAAATAATCGGAAGCACAGGAGTTTCCATCGATACGGCGGTAAACGGGCTTGAAGCCGTAAACATCGTATCCCGATCGGCAGAAGGCTACTATCAAATGATTCTGATGGATATCCAGATGCCGGTCATGGATGGTTACGAGTCGACTCGCCGTATCCGGACGCTTTCCCGATCGGATGTCGCCGATATGCCTATTGTTGCCATGACGGCGAATGCCTTCTCAGAAGATGTGGCAAACGCCGTTGAAGCAGGAATGAATTACCATCTGGCTAAACCGATCGATATTGCAACTCTGATGATGGTGTTGGATAAATACTTATGAAAGCCCTTTTCCAAGGGCTTTTTTATTCTCTTCATTAACCGGATTCTTCCCCTCCGGCGTGTAAAGATGGTCGATGCGGGAGGCATATGCTTTTTCTACTTTTCCGCGGACGATCTTCATCGTGCTGTTGACCATGCCGTTCTGTTCGGTGAATGGCTCCGGCAGGATGGCAAAGGCAGCGGGCAGCCAGCGGTCGGGGAAAAGGGTGGACAAGTCGCCTCCCTTACGGAAACGGTCTATCTGGGATTGGATGATCCGGATTGCCTCTTCGCGTCCCTTATCGGATGAAAGATCGAGATGCTGGTGCGCCAGATGCTTCTTCAGGCGGTCCTTGTTGGGAACGACAAGGGCAACGGTATAGGGACTCTGGTTGTTATACAGGATCAGCTGGTCGATGCAGGAAGAGTGTTCGACAAGCGCCTCCTCGATCCCTTCCGGGCTGTATTTCTCTCCGTCACTGCCGATCAGCAGGCTCTTGAAACGTCCGAGGACATAGAGCAGGCCGTCATGCCCTATATATCCCATATCTCCGGTGTAGAGCCACCCGTCGCGGACGGTCTCGGCGGTCGCTGCCGGGTTCTTCCAGTAGCCGGCCATCACATTTTCGCCTCGTATGACGATCTCTCCCTTTTCGCCTGCCGGAAGCTCTTTCCCGTCGGCATCGCATATTTTCAGGTCGAGCGGACGGACCAGCACGCCGCTGCTGCCGAAGGTATGCCGCTCAGGGCCGTTGGTCGAGATGACGGGAGTCGCTTCGCTTAGTCCGTAGCCTTGGTACATCGGAAGCCCGATTGCGTAGTAGAACTTTTGCAGGTCCTTGTCGAGCAACGCGCCACCGCCGATGAAGAACTTCAACTGGCCGCCGAAGTTTTCGCGGACTTTCGCGAAAAGCACGCGGTTGAACAGGCTCACAAGCGGTTTCAGCAGGAACCGGGCGCCGCGTCCCTTGTCTTCTCCGCCGTCTCCGTTATAGGTGTAGGCTGTTTTGAGGGCAAAGTTGAACAAACGGGTTACATGCTTGCCCTGGGCGCGGATGCCCTGTTCGATATTCTTTTTGAAGTTCTTGGCCAATGCCGGGACGCTCAGGATCAGGTACGGCTTGAACTCTTTGATGTTGGCCGGGATGTTCTTTAATGTTTCCAACCCCGTCCGTCCAACTTGTACGGTGGCTACGGATGCTCCTTTCGACATGAAGATATAGAAGCCGACCACATGTGCAAAGCAATGGTCGAGCGGAAGGATCACAAGCGTGCGCCATGTATGGTCGATATCGACGCAAGACAGTGCTTGTTCCACATTTGCCGTGTAGTTGCGATGTGTCAGGATGACGCCTTTCGGGTCGGCTGTCGTGCCTGAAGTATACGTTATGGTCGCATAGTCGCCATTCTGCAAGGACTGTCCGACTGCAAGGAAGTCTTCCAGAGAATGAGAGGCCAGATATTCTTTACCCATCCGGAGCACTTCGGACCAGGTGGTTTCTTTTTCTTTATGTTCCGGCAGTTCGTCTATCACGATTACTTTTTCTACTAAAGGCAGTTTGTCCATGATAGCCCGTATTTTTTTGAGCTGGTTGCCGGAAACCAGGATATATTTCACATCGGCATGCACGAGGCGGAACAGCAGGTCGTTCGCTTCTTCGAGCTTGATGGATAGCGGGACATTGGTTGCACCGGCGTAGAACATCGCCAGTTCGCCGATGATCCAGGCATTACGACCTTCCGAAAGGAGCGCCATGTTGTCGCCCTTCTTCACACCGAGAGCCATCAGCCCGGCACTGGCCGTATAGACTTGTTGCTGAACCTCCTTGTAAGTGGTCGGTTCGAAGGCATCCGTGGTTTTTTCCCACAGGAAAGGGTTGTCGGGATATTGTCTTACCGAACTCTCGAAAAGGTCTATAATTGTCTTCTTCATATATGATTTATTTTTGTATTTGCACTTTCTCTATCTCTTCAAGGTAGATGCAAGCAGCCTCCACCGTCGGTACATTCTTGATCGCGATGCTGCGCTTCCCGTTTTGTTCGCGAAGCGTGCATTCACGCGGATGCTTCTGGATGAAACCGAGCAGTTTGTCGAACGCTTCGCTCTCATAATAGGGGCTTTCGGGATTGGTGACGAGGAAGATGTTCATCTGTCCTTTCTTCAATACTATTTTCTCCATGCCTAACATCTTTGCCATACGGCGCAGGCGGACGACGCGGATCAACTCTTTTCCTTCTTTCGGCACTTTTCCGAAACGATCTTTCAGGCGTTCGGTGAAAGCAAGGATATCGCGTTCTTCCTCCATTTTGTCCAATTCGCGATAAAGGGAGACGCGCTCCGAATCGTTCGGGATATAGGTCGGCGGGAACATCAGTTCCAGATCGCTTTCGATATAGGTTTCGCGGACATATTCGCTACCGGTGTCAGGCCGCTTTTCGGTGGCATCGGAATACAGGTCGGCAAATTCTTCTGCTTTCAGTTCGTCAACGGCTTCTTCCAGGATCTTCTGGTACGTCTCGTAGCCTAAATCGGCGATGAAGCCGCTTTGCTCGGCTCCTAACATATTACCGGCTCCCCGGATGTCGAGGTCCTGCATGGCGATATGGATGCCGCTTCCTAATTCCGAGAAATTCTCGATAGCCTGCAAACGGCGGCGTGCTTCCTGCGTAAGGCTTGACAGGGGCGGAGAGAGAAGGTAGCAGAATGCTTTCCGGTTACTTCGCCCGACACGGCCGCGTAATTGATGCAGGTCGGACAATCCGAACTGTTGTGCATTATTGATGATGATCGTGTTTGCATTCGGCACGTCGATGCCGCTCTCCACAATGCTCGTGGCGATCAGTACGTCGTATTCGTAATTGACAAAGTCCAGAATGATCTTTTCCAGCTTGTCCGGCTCCATCTGCCCGTGGCCGACGGCGATACGGGCATCCGGCACTTCGCGTTTGACAAGCGCCTCCATTTCATAAATATTCTGGATGCGGTTGTTGATGAAGAAAACCTGCCCGTTACGGCTCATCTCGAAGTTGATGGCTTCGCGGATGATGTCCGGGTTAAAACGTTCCACCTCCGTTTGCACCGGGTAGCGATTGGGCGGGGGAGTCGTGATGCTCGACAGGTCACGGGCTCCCATCAGCGAGAATTGCAAGGTACGGGGAATCGGCGTGGCGGTCATGGTGAGCGTGTCGACGTTGGCTTTCAGCTGGCGCAGTTTCTCTTTGACGGATACGCCGAATTTCTGCTCTTCGTCGATAATCAGCAGGCCGAGGTCTTTGAACTTGACATCCTTGCCGACAATGCGGTGAGTGCCGATGACGATGTTCACGGTTCCGTCTTGCAGGCCTTTCAGAATCGCTTTTATATCTTTAGCAGTACGCGCCCGGCTGATATATTCGATCCGGCAGGGAAAATCTTTCAACCGTTCGGAGAATGTCTGGTAATGCTGGAATGCTAACACCGTAGTCGGAACCAGCACGGCCACTTGCTTGTTGTCCGAAACGGCTTTGAAAGCGGCGCGGATGGCTACCTCCGTTTTCCCAAAGCCCACATCTCCACAGATCAGGCGGTCCATCGGACGGTCGTTCTCCATGTCGGTTTTGACATCGGCTGTCGCTTTCATCTGGTCCGGGGTATCTTCGTAGATGAAGCTGGCTTCCAATTCGTGCTGCATGAAGCTGTCCGGGCTATAGGCAAAGCCTTTTTCCTGTTTCCGTTTGGAGTAGAGGAGGATCAGGTCGCGGGCGATATCTTTTACTTTCGACTTGGTGCGTTCCTTCATCTTCTCCCACGCTCCCGTGCCGAGCTTGCTCAGTTTGGGTGGTTCTCCGCTGTCCTTGCCTTTGTACTTGGACAACTTATGGAGGGAATGGATGCTGACGAATATGATATCGTTGTTCTGATAGATCAGCTTGATGGCTTCCTGCATCTTGCCGTTCACTTCCGTGCGGACCAGTCCGCCGAACTGTCCGACACCGTGGTCGATATGCACGATGTAGTCGCCGGTCGTGAATTGGTTCAACTCCTTTAACGACAGAGAGAGTTTTCCGCTTCTTGCCTTGTCGCTTTTCAGGTTGAATTTATGGAAACGGTCGAATAACTGGTGATCCGTGAAAAGGCAGACACGCAAAGTCTCGTCGGCGAAACCTTCATGTATAGTCTTGTTGACAGAGGTAAAAGGAATATTGTCTCCCCGGTCCTCGAAGATGGCACGGATACGGGTTGCTTGCTTTTCTACGTCACTCAGTATATATAATGTATAGCCGTTTTCTAAATATTTGTGGAAAGATTCGCTTACCAAATCGAAGTTTTTGTGATAGATCGGTTGTGCTTCCATTGAGAAAGCTAAGGTGGCATCGGCTACTCCCGTTGGACGCGTACCGAAATGAAGACGGCTGAAACCGAGTGCCCCACGCAGGAAATCCTCTCCGGTAATCAATTTGGCCCGCAGTTGTTCGATGTCGGCAAACGATTCTTCGTCTCCGATGATCGGTTCTTCATTCCAGATACTGCCGATACGCTCTTTTACCCATGCCAGGTCTTTGCTGGCGAGCAATGTCTCGGACGGCAGCGAATCCAGCAGGGACGAGTTGGTTCGGTTTCCTTTTGTCATTTCGGGCACGATATAGATACTGTCCAGCTTTTCTTTGGATAGCTGTGTCTCTACATCGAACGAACGGATCGTCTCTACCTCGTTTCCAAAGAAGTCGATGCGATAAGGAAATTCATACGAGAACGAGAATACGTCTAAGATACTGCCGCGCATCGCATACTGCCCCGGCTCATAAACGTAATCTACCTGCTCGAAACCGTATTCGTCCAGCACGTCGGAAACAAACATATTGTCCAACTTCTCACCGACACTGATCTTCAGTGTGTTTTCTTTCAGAACCTCCCGCGAGATCACTTTCTCCGCCAATGCTTCCGGATAGGTGACAATAACGAATGGTGCAGTCGGGTCTTGCAACGTGCTGAGAACTTCTGTCCGCAGGATTTCATTGGCGGGGTCCACATGTCCGTACTTGATGGCACGCCGGTAGGCAGAAGGAAAGAAATAGATTCCGTCACCTCCCGTGAGCTGTACCAGATCATGATAAAAGTAGCCGGCTTCCTCCAGGTCATTCAACACACACACATAGCTCCCCCTTCTTTTTGAAAAAAGAGAAGCTATTGTTATTGCGGCCCCTGAACCGTTCAGTCCTTTCAGAAATATATTGCGGGACGTTTTGCTTTTTAACAGGGTATTTAATGCCGCCACTTGCGGATGGGCGGCATATTGTTTTAGTAAATCTTGTACCTCCAATGTGATATGTTCTTTTCGCAAAGGTAGAGTTTTTGTTCAAAATAGTAGATATGCGTAGTATTAAATCAATTAAAATATGTACCTTCGCCCTACAAATTTAGAAGGATTATGTCAGACAGTATTGTTAACTGAAGCATATTCTTTGTAATGCTAATCTCCCATAACTGATTATTAAAAAGGTTATTGTGGCTGTTTGAGATATAATGGCTTAGGGCTATTTGACCAGTTTTTACCTCCTTACATTGCTGGTTTAACAAGGAAGTCTTGCCAGAATAAAAGGCTCCGTTTACAAATAGTTTACAGTGATGGCTTATTTCAAAGTTTGTGTCAGGGGGAAAAGAAAAGATAATACATATCCTATTTATATTAGGGTAACTCACCTTCGTCAAGTAGGATATATCAAGACAAATAAGGTATGCAAGGCTAAGTTTGTCCGGAATGGTGATATAACAGACCCTTATATCATCAAAGATGTGTATATCCAAATAGAAACTTATTTGGATCGTTTGAATCGTGTCAATACGGAAGGATGGGATTTGGGGAGGGTTATGAATTTTATTAAGAATGATAGAGACTCTATTTCGTTTTCTGACTTTGGCCGAGAGTTTATCTTGAAAATGGAGAATGAAGGTCGGGGGAGAAGTGCGAAAAACTATCTGTTAGCTCTTAAGAGCATGGAGAGTTGCTTCGGTAACCGAAATATATCTTTTTCCGATATAACGTCCTTTTTTCTGAAGGATTGGATTTCTTCTATGAAAAACAGCAGACAGAAAAAGAATGCCTATCCGAATTGCGTGAAAACCATGTTTAGGGCCGGATGCGATAAATATAATGACTACGATACCGGTGAGATGCGCATCAGGCATGATCCGTTTCGTGTGGTAAAGATACCTCCTAAGAATATTGCAGACAAGAAGGCGCTGCCGGTAGATGTTCTCAGGCGTTTTTTTGATGTTGATATTACCTCTTTGAAACCAAGTAAGCGAGGTATGCCGCCAAGAGCATATATCGCCAAAGATGTATCATTGTTGGTGTTTTGCTTGGTTGGAATAAATACGGTGGACCTTTACAATTTGGGCAAAGGTTGTTATAAGGATGGAAAACTCTGCTATAATAGAATGAAGACAAAGGGGCGGAGAGCTGATGAGGCCTATATTGAGATAGAGGTTCCGGATTTAGTAAAACCTTTGTTTCTTAAATATCAAGGAAGAGGGGACAGGCTGTTTAATTTCAATGAAATATATGCTTCGGATAAGACTTTTAATGATTGCGTTAATAGAGGAATAAAGGATATTGTGGAGTTGGGTGGTTTGCCTCCTGTTTCTACATATTCATTCCGACATTCTTGGGCTACAATAGCTCAGATTGTTTTTGAAGCTGGGTTAGATGTTGTTGGGTTATGTCTAAATCATGCGTCTCCGCTCCGGGTGACGGCTGGTTATGTAAAAACAGACTTTAGTATCATTGATCGTTTAAATATTAAGATATTGAGGTATGTCTTTGAAGAAAAAATAAAAAAAGGCGGAAATAATTTGTAGATTAAGAAAAAGCCTCTATATTTGCGATTGAAATAGCGAGTTGGATTTTAGACGAAAGTTTGAGATCCAATTTTTTGTGTTTATACACATTGTCTTAAACTTTCCTGTAAACATCCGATAAATAACCATTTACCTGGTGCCTTCCATAAAATCAGGCACAATGACAATATCTGTTTCAAAAAACATGTTGCTTGCGAAATTGCAGCAACTTTCTCGAA
>NZ_JACOOJ010000007.1 GCF_014287585.1 Parabacteroides hominis
AATTAAGGTGGTTATAGCGTTGGGGATCCACCTCTTCCCATTCCGAACAGAGAAGTTAAGCCCAACCACGTCGATGGTACTGCGTAAAAGTGGGAGAGTAGATAGCCGCCGTTTTAGAGGGAGCGAAAGCTCGGTAAAGAAGAGGGGTTAGCCGCAAGGCTGGCCCCTTTTTCTATTTTACAGGCAGCTCCTTTCCTGTGGGATTACCCTTTTTGCCGGATCCTCGTTCCGCACTTTCCGCATGTTCCGCCCTATACACTCCTCCGCTGGTGAAAAATAGGCCTAAAACAGTGCAATATAGCTGTTTGTGCTTTTAAATCATCCTGTCGTCCCGTTGAATGGCATGCGGAAAGCAGGCAGGTAAAGATGTTGGTGCTTGTCGGGTTGTAGGCTATGTGGATGGGGGTAGCGTCCGGCTTGTTAGTTTTGTATAGTGCGGATCATGCGGAAGCTGTAAGGGAGGGCATAAAAAAAGTGTCGACAGGTTTCTTTGAAACATGGGCGGTTTTACCGAGAAAGACGGAAGTCTTTTGAGAAGGATCTCTTTCAGGGGATTGGAGTTGTGTCAAAATTCATTCATGGGGCACACACGCTACGTTTTAGAACGGGCTGGGATGGTTTAAAGGCCTTAAATTCCAGAATAAAAAAAATAAATTGAATTTTATTTGTTTATGTCAATAAATTAGTCTTCTTTTGTAGCATAGAGAAAGGAAAAATTCTTTTCTGACAGTTAACCAAAATCTGACTATGGTTTGTAACGATAAAGCGGTGGGTAAGAGGGGGCGTACAGATTTAAGGGAAATAGAAATCTCATTAAAAGTCAATTGATTTGGCTAAAACGATAACTATGATGGGGCGGGAGTATAGAATTATCTATCTCCCGCTTTTATTATAACATATAATCAGAGCCAATTCGAACATATTTGACCACGTTCTCTATCTTGCCCTTGCTCTTGGTGCCGGACTTGCGGCAGAACACCGGATCGAACCCATGTTCACGGACCAAGGGGCGGAAGCCGCCGGTAAGAACCAGGTCGCCAAGGTCCTCATTGACCGGAAACACCTTGTCCTGGTCATAGACCATTTTACGGGGCACTCCTCCAAAGAACCCAAAAGCCGGCTGGACATAAACCGCAAGTCTGATCCATCGCTCGCCGAAGTCGCATTGGGCGTATTCACATAGCCCGTCTCAGGCTGTTTCTCATAGGGCCGGCACTTCGTTTCACTTCCTTGGGAAGATCGTGGGCCAAGCGCATCCGGCTGATGAAATTGAAAGCCGTCTTGGAGGTTAGGACACTGTCTGACGGTGGAGACCTAAACTCTGGCCTATCTGCGTCTTGTTTAGGCCATCTGAAAATAATTCTTTAACTTAGTACCACATCAGATAGATCTTTAACTTGGAAGTCTCGGTCATAGCATTGTAATTGGGAGTTGACACCACAAAATTGCAATGCTATTTTTTTCTTATTATGTCGATTTACTATTCCGGACTTTGACGATTCAAAGTTACCGATTATAAATGTAGTCAAAAGGTGTAAGTATAAGATATTTATATTGTTATGCTTTAAATTCACCGGTGAAGGAGTGTATAGTGCGGATCATGCGGAACGTGCGGAAACTGTAAGGCGGGGTCATAAAAAAAGTGTCGACAGTCTCTCTGGAACATGGGCGGTTTTACCAAGAAAGACGTAAGTCTTTTGAGAAGGATTTCTTTCAGGGAGGAGTTGTGTCAAAATTCATTCATGGGGCACACACGCTACGTTTTAGAACGGGCTGGGATGGTTTAAAGGCCTTAAATTCCAGAATAAAACAAATAAATTGAATTTTATTTGTTTATGTCAATAAATTAGTCTTCTTTTGTAGCATAGAGAAAGGAAAAATTCTTTTCTGACAGTTAACCAAGATCTGACTATGGTTTGTAACGATAAAGCGGTGGGTAAGAGGGGGCGTACAGATTTAAAGGGAATAGAAATCTCATTAAAAGTCAATTGATTTGGCTAAAACGATAACTATGATGGGGCGGGAGTATAGAATTATCTATCTCCCGCTTTTATTATAATATATACTCAGAGCCAATTCGAACATATTTGTTTTTAGAAAAATTTTTGCAATGCTCAGGATAATTAGAGGTTTTGGGACTACGAATGTATGGAGCTTAATCCAACTCTAACTTGATAACTGTCCCGTATGAAGGGACGTTTTTGAATGCTTCTTTCAAGTCATACTCTCCGGCATAGACGCGGGCACAGGTTAAGACGCCGCCATGCGCAAAGAGACATACTTTCTGTAAGCCGCTTTTTCTTATCTCATCCAGGAAATGGCTGACACGATTATATTGATCTTGCAGGGATTCACCCGAAGGAGCCGGAACGTTGATCCAATCGTTGAACCAGGCTTCTGATCGAGGATCGGAAGAGAGTTCGTCCCAGGATTTCATTTCCCATT
Organism: Parabacteroides hominis; assembly: GCF_014287585.1. Lineage (GTDB taxonomy): Bacteria > Bacteroidota > Bacteroidia > Bacteroidales > Tannerellaceae > Parabacteroides > Parabacteroides hominis. The sequence goes on from NZ_JACOOJ010000007.1 coordinate 2,446, forward strand.
CCCCAAAGCTGATTTCTTTAATACGGTCTTCCTTTTCTGCATTTGGGTAACCGCAATAGTTTGCGAGGCGGACGCAGCGTGTGAGCGGGCTGCTCCATACCTTGTCGAATGTGTGGGCGGATAAGGTTTCTTTTACGACTTCGGCTTCATCCTCGAATGAATGGCGAAGGGGAACGTCGGTTTGTCCGTATGCATAGCCGGCGGGAACGTCGACGGAAGTATGCCTGACCAGATAAATTTCCATATGATATGTGTTTTATATGATTGTTGTATAAATAACAGCTATTCCCAAATAGAAGCTCAGTTCGCAAAGCAAAAATGTTGCTCCGCAGCAGTCACCTGTATAACCTTGTATTTTCTTTTTCATTAGAGAGGTGAGAGAATAGAAGACAAGGACAGGCAGTAGGCCAGCCAGAAAATAAATAGGTTCCGGTAACCAAAATATCGGAATAAGAGCGGAGAAAAGACAAAATGTATATTCACCTGTTGTCATCCGGCTGTAGACCGTTTTGTTTTTGGCCTCTTCTTCCTTGCGGGCATAGGGAAGGCGGTTGATGATCATTCCGGCAACTCCTTTGGAAAAAGGATCGCCTGCCAGTATAGCACTTCCGGCAAGAGCCAGCGGCAGGCTACTCAACAGCGTATACAGAAGCGCAAAATAGAGGATCAACCCGATCACCCCGTAGCTTCCGATATGTGAATCCTTCATAATGGAAAGAATGCGTTCGCGCGAGGTCCCTCCCCCGAAACCGTCGAAAAAATCGGCAAGTCCGTCTTCGTGCAGGCAACCGGTTATCAGCAGGCGGGTGACGATTGCCAATAGTACGGCAACACTTGCCGGGAGTACCAGTGAAGCGGCATAGAGTACAATCACGGAAAGTCCGGCTGTGAGCCAACCGACTAACGCCCAGCGGCTGACTACATTCTTAAAATAGTCCGAAGGAACTTCTGCCAGTCGCCAGAATGGTAGCCGGGTGAAAAATATAAAGGCGGCAAGGATACGGAGCATGATGAATAATTAATAATTAAAAATTAAGAATTAATAATTGAGACTTTTGTCAGAAGTATTTGGTAACGGCGGCTTGTTTGAAACTGTGCATCTCGTTGATCATGCGGACTGCCGAGTCTACAATCGGATAGGCGCATACGGAACCGGAACCTTCACCCAGGCGTAAGCCGAGATTTAGCAGCGGCTTGGCTTGTAAGATATCCAATACGCGCTTGTGTCCGGCCTCGTCCCCGCAGTGTCCGAATATGCAATAAGGAATCATTTCCGGATACAGGCGTGAAGCAGCCAGTACGCAGTTCGTCATAATAAAACCATCCACCAGAATAACCATCTTCAACTCGGCCGCACGGAGCATGCCTCCCACAGCCATCACCATCTCGTAGCCGCCGAAATAGCGGATTACATCCAGCGGGCTGTTATCTCCCTTGTAGTTATCGAGTGCCTTTTTTAAGACATTATATTTATGTTTGACTCCTTCGTTGTCCAATCCGCTTCCGGCCCCTACGCAATCGATCAGTGGAATTCCCGTCAGGCAAGTCATCCACATGCTCGAAGCTGCGGTGTTCCCGATTCCCATTTCCCCGAAACTGATCACGTTGCACCCTTCGTTGTAGCAATCCGTGACAATGTCGGCGCCATATCTGACAGCCTTTTCCATCTCTTCCGGTGTCATGGCCGCTCCGTACAGGAAATTGCGTGTTCCTTTCCTGATCTTGCGGTCGATCAGTTGCGGAATAGCCGGGAAATCGAAATCTACACCACCATCGACAATCTTGATTTCGAAACCGTGCTGGCGGGAAAGGAAACAGACGCCTGCTCCCCCGTTCAGGAAGTTATGTATCACCTGGCGTGTTACTTCTTTGGGCGATTTGCTGACCCCTTCGTCGGCGATCCCGTGGTCGGATGCGTATATTACGTTAACCGGATGATGAAGTGCCGGGGATAATGTTTGCTGGATCAGACCGATTTGAAGTGCAATTTCTTCAAGCGTACCCAGTGATCCTTTGGGTTTCGTCAGATTATCTATTTTGTCCTGCAGGGCTGTGGTAATAGCGATGTCAGGTTTTTGAATGTTGAAAGAGATCATTGTATAGTGTTTTTATTATTTTACCTTCATGGGAATACCGCTCACCATGAGGACAACTTCGTCGGCACGGGATGCGATGTATTGGTTAAGCCAACCTTGCAGGTCTGTGAACCGGCGTTGTACCGCATCGGGAGAAACGCCGCCTAACCCGATTTCGTTTGTGACAAAGATCAGATAGGCATCCTGCTCTGTAAATTTGTTAAATTCATCTTTTAACTCGGTCAGGGAACGATTCGTATCGCCTTCATTGTCGAAGAAGAAGTTCGTGCCCCAGAGTGTGACACAATCGATAACGACGACACGGCCATTCAGATCGTGGCGGCTCAGGTATTTCTCTTCCTCGATATTCGTCCATTCCGGTCCCCGGTCGGCCTGGTGGCGAAGCACGCGCTTGCGGAACTCCTCGTCCCAAACACGTGATGTCGCCAGGTAAACCGGATTAGCCGTCAGTGACAAAGCGAGCTTTTGCGCATATCCGCTTTTTCCGGAACGTTGACCGCCTGTCACTAAAACGATATGCTTTTCTGCCATCGCCTTATTCTCCTTTCGGTTTATTGCGGGCTGCAGAGCGTTTCGCCTTGTTGAGCGGGTTATTCTTGCTCGTCTTGCGCAATGCAGCCGATTTCGGAGAAGAAGCCAAGCGCTGTGCAACGGCCGACCGTCCTAATGATTTGCCGAATTTCGGTTGCAACGCCTCCTTCAGCATATTTTTATCGATACCGGTTGCCTTTGTTCCCTTTTTTGTGCTTTCCCCGTCGCGTGCAGCATGACGGGCGGCTGCATATTTATTGTATTTTACATATTTACCGGAGCGCAGACCTTTTGAGCCGGTTGCCGGAGAGGCTGCTTTCTTTTCGGAAGTCGTTGCAGCCTGAGGCTTTTCTTTCTTTGCTTTATTCTCCTGATCGCCGAATACCAGTTCCTGGGCTTTGCCACGTGCGACAGGAGCATGTTCGGACGTATGCTTTCCTACTTTAATCCGTATGTCATCCAACATGACGATATCGGCTTCGGTTACTTTCTGTCCGACATGAGGCAGGCTACCGTTTACGGTGACACGTCCTTCTTCGATGAATTTGTCCGCTTCCCTGCGTGAACAAAGGCCGGAATCACTGATGAGTTTATTTAATCTTACTTCCATTCTGTGCGTATTTATTTAGTGGATAATTATTGATATTAAACAAACAATAAGCCCCATAGCAAGTTCGGCATTACTATTTATTTTGATAGCAATTAACATGTCTTCTGTGTTGAAAGTCCGTTCGTTAGTCCCGATATAAGGCTTTTCCACCGGCTTCCCGAAATAGTCGTGGGTTCCCCCGAAACGGCAATTCAATATAGCGGCGAGGGCGGATTCCGGGTATCCTGAATTCGGGCTGGCATGAGCCGGGCCGAAACGCTTTACAAAATCCATTTTATTCAGGTTGCCGGAGACAGCCAGCATCAGCCACGCAGTCAACCGGGCGGGAATAAAATTGGCAAGATCGTCGAGCCTTGCAGCGATCTGCCCGAATTCGAAATAGCGTTCGTTTTTATAGCCGATCATCGAATCGAGCGTGTTCACCATCTTATAAGCCATCATGCCGGGAAGCCCAAGCAGAGCAAACCAGAACATGGGAGCTATCACCCCGTCGCTCAGGTTTTCCGCGAGCGTTTCCAGAGCGGCGGCCCGTATCTCTTGCGGGGATAGGCGGGAAGTGTCACGGCCTACGATCCGTCCGACCTGTTTGCGTCCTTCTTCCGTGCTGCGGTCCACTGCTTCGAAAACGGCTTTCACTTCTTTGACCAGTGTTTTCCCCGCCAGGCAGTAAAAGACGCCTATCCCGACCAGGATCGAAGCGAACAGCGGGTCAAAGTACCCGGCAAGCACCAGCATCCGTTCGCAAAGCAAATAAGTCCCGGCAACCAACACGAGTGCCATGACGCCCCCTTTGACAGCCCGGTCATTCCCTTTGTTCAGCGTCTTTTCACCTAATGAAATCACTTTGCCGAAGCCCACAACCGGATGCGGCCATCCCTCAGGATCACCCAACAGGCGGTCTGCCAGCCATCCACTGATGAACGGGAGGGCTTTTGCCATATAAAATGATTGATGAAACCAATAATACATAATAGTGGCAAAGGTAAAAATATAATTCCAGTTATGGAATCGATCGGTTCGTTTCTTGAAGATATGTTTTCGGGGACGTTGCTTTTATCAAAATGTCACTATTACCCCATGTAAATCGGATTAGTAGTGCATGTATTTGGAATTAGTATTGCGAATAATATTTTTTAACGTTTCAATATGACCCGTGTAGGTTGTCTTTTGCTTACGATTTGATAGCGGGCGAATGGAGGAACTTTTTATAATTTGTCTTGAAATTTCTTTTGTAGATTCATGCAAATGCATACCTTTGTTGTATGCTTAGAATTGTAACACATATTGAACGTTTGCTTCTGGTGCATGATTGTGTGATTGTGCCGAAGTTCGGAGGCTTTGTCCTGCAGGTTGTTCCGGCCGTGCAGCATATGGAGGAACACACGTTTCGCCCTTTGCGGAAAGAGATCGGTTTCAATATGACGCTGCAGCATAACGACGGGCTTTTGCCTGAATCGTATATGCAGATGCATGCAGTAAGCTATCGTCAGGCACAGCTGATGCTGGAAGAAGATGTGGAGGATATAAAGAACACCCTGCAACAATATGGAAAGCTGTCGTTGGGAGTGTTAGGCTCGTTCAGCATAGGAGAAGAAGGGCAGATGATTTTCCATCCGGGTGAAACCGACCTGTTCAGTGTCAGTTCGTATGGCTTGCCCGTTTTCCATTTCCCGGCTCTCGCGCCGTTGCAGGTGGAACGGGAAGAAGTGGCTCTTCTTGCATCCAAAAAAGAAAAGAGAGATACTCTTTATATTCCGATCAGCCGCAAACTTATTCGTACGGCTATGGCCTCGGCTGCCGCAATAGCGTTGTTCCTGCTGGTTTCCACTCCGGTGAAAGATGTCAACCAGGATGCCTATACAGCCAGTTTTGTTCCGACCGGGATGGTTGTCCAGAAGCCGGTTCTCTCTGAAACGGTTTCGTCAGACGGCATTGTGGCGGAAGCGGACACGAAGCAGGCAGCATCGGAAGAGGTCGTTGCGCGTGAAGTGAAGAAAGTTGCGCCTGCTCCGGTTCCGGAAAAGAAGGCGGTTGTTTCCAAACCTGTAGCTGTCCGGCCTAAAATGTATCATATCGTAATAGCCAGTTTCCCCTCGGAATCGCAGGCGGACGAATTTATTGCCGGTGTAGACCGTAACGAATGCAAGCATGTCAGCAAGGTTGTTCGCGACGGGAAGTATCGTATCTATGCGGATAAATTCGATAATCGCGAAGCTGCGGAATCTTATATGGCGACTCTCCGTTCCAATCCGAAATATAAGGACGCGTGGTTGTTTATCAGCCGCTGATTTATTATACCGTATAAAAAGAAATATCCTTCGGATGAAAAGTTGTTTTCTACCGAAGGATATTTAAAAAACGTCCGGACAGGTTTTCGTTATTATTGTTTTCTACTCTTTATTTTCTTCTTCAGATTTTGGTTTTCGTTTCTTTTTGAGCCGGCCTGCCTTGCGTAAGGCTTGATCCAAAATGTATTGTATCTGGCCGTTTGTGCTCCGAAACTCATCGGCTGCCCAGGCTTCGATCGCTTCCATCATTTCTGCGTCCACACGCAATATGAAACTTTTGGTTGCATTTCCATTTTCCTTTTTGGCCATATTTAGTATTACTGTATTAAATTACTGATATAAAGTGCCTGTATTGACTACGGGCTGCGCGGACTCGTCTGCGCAAAGGATTACCAGCAGATTGCTGACCATTGCGGCTTTCCGTTCTTCGTCCAACTCGACAACACCGTCTTTCTCCAGCTTTTCCAATGCCAGATGAACCATGCTGACAGCTCCTTCCACGATCCGTTCGCGTGCAGCGATGATTGCATCGGCCTGCTGGCGGCGTAGCATCACACTGGCGATTTCAGATGCATAAGCCAGGTAGTTGATGCGTGCTTCCACTATTTCGATCCCGGCAATATCCAACCGGCTGTTTAGCTCTGACTCCAATCTTTTGGTAACTTCGCCGCTTTCGTCGGAACGGAGAGTGACTTTATCGCTCGTCTCATTCGTGTCATAAGCATACATGCCGGCTACTTGTCGTAAAGCTGCATCGCTTTGTATCTTGACAAATTCACGGATATTTCCGGAAATGTCGAAAGTGGCTTTGTAGGTATCTTTAACTCTCCATACGACAACAGCGCCGATCATAACCGGATTTCCGACCTTGTCATTCACTTTGATAGGCTCGATATCCAGGTTCAGGATTCGCAGCGTCACTTTCGTTTTCTGGAAAAGCGGGTTTATCCAATAGAAACCGTTCGTAGTAACCGTACCTGCATATCTGCCGAAGAATGTCAACACACGGGAATTGTTCGGTTCGATAATCATAAAACCGGGAATCATTGCACATGCGCATATTCCGCATGCTACACCGGCAACCATATTCCATGTCTCTGGCAATGAGAGAAGAAATATAGCGGCTCCCGCTAAGATCAAGATAATGAGCACAGCCGCAAAACCGGATATCTTAACGCCTTCGAAACTCTTTTCTTGTGTATTCATAATGATTATTATTTGATATTATTTTGATATCACAAAGTAATACAAAGTTCCGGACTCCTGCAAATAAATTATGAACTTTTTATAAGCAGATATATAAAATATTCTATAGCTTTGTCTATTCAAAAATTACACGATTGGAATTTCAGTTAGATACAGATAATAAGGAGTTTCAGGATGCCCTGCAACTGATCACCCATACGCGGCAGTCCGTCTTCCTGACCGGGAAGGCCGGAACGGGCAAATCCACGTTCCTGAAATACATCTGCGCACATACGAAAAAGAAATATGTCGTATTGGCGCCGACAGGGATAGCGGCGATTAATGCGGAAGGGGTGACGCTTCATTCGTTTTTCAAGTTACCTTTCCGTCCGATGTTGCCCGATGATCCGGACCTGAGTCTGAAGAACGGGCGTATCTTCGAGTTTTTCAAATACAGGAAAGAACACCGGAAGCTGATTTCGGAAGTGGAATTGATTATTATCGACGAGATTTCGATGGTGCGGGCGGATATCATCGATTGTGTCGACCGGATCTTGCGTGTCTTTTCCGGCAATATGCGTTTGCCGTTCGGGGGCAAGCAGCTGTTGTTTGTCGGCGACGTCTTCCAATTGGAGCCGGTTGTCCCTTCCGATCAGAAGGAAATATTAAGTCTTTTCTATGCCAGTCCGTTTTTCTTTTCGGCTCGTGTCTTCAAGGATATAAATCTGGTCCCGATCGAATTGCAGAAAGTGTACCGGCAGACAGATCCGGTATTTATCAATATTTTGGACCGCATCCGTAACAATGCCGCCCGGAAACAGGAGTTGGACACTTTGAATGCCCGCTATTTCCCTGATTTTACACCTCGAAACGAGGATATGTACATCACGCTTGCAACCCGGCGTGACCAGGTGGATTTTATCAATGAACGGAAGTTAGGGGAATTGTCCGGTGAAGAATTTGTCTCTCACGGCAAGATCGAAGGCGATTTTCCCGAATCGTCGCTACCGACACAATTGAACCTGTCCATCAAGGAGCAGGCCCAGGTCATCTTTATCGATAATGATTATGAACGCCGTTGGGTCAATGGTACGATCGGTATGGTGTCGGGGATCGATGAGAATGGAAATGTCTACGTCATGCTGGAGGACGGAAGGGAATATTTAGTCGAACCGACTTCCTGGCGTAACTATAAATATAAGTATAACGAAAAGGAGAAAAAGGTCGAAGAGGAGATTGTCGGTACTTTCGAGCAGTTGCCGATCCGCCTTGCCTGGGCGATCACCGTGCATAAGAGCCAGGGGCTTACTTTCAGCCGTGTCGTGGTGGATCTGACAGGCGGCGTGTTTGCCGGCGGCCAGACGTATGTCGCTCTAAGTCGTTGCACGTCTCTGGAAGGGTTGGTGCTGAAAAGCCGGATTTCTCCGCATGACATTTTTGTACGGAAAGAAATTGTCCAGTTCAGCCAGATGTTTAATGACCGGCAGCTGATTGAAAAGAGTTTGTGTGAAAGTGAGGCGGAATTGTTGTATGCACGTGCCGCCCATAGTTTTAAATCCGGCAATGTGAAAGACACGGTCGAGGCTTTTGCGGCTGCCGTCAGTAAGCGGAACGAACTGGAAAAGCCGGAGGTACAACGGCTGCTCCGTATGAAATTGCAAACGATGAATACTCAACGGGCGCAGATCAAGAAACTCAGGGAGGAGATACATGCCCAGCGGGAGATCCAGAAAGAATATGCCCACGAATATTATCTGATGGGGAACGAGTGCATAACGAAAGCCCATGATCCGAATGCAGCTATCCGCTCTTTCGATAAAGCGCTCAGGCTTTATCCCGAATTTGTGGATGCCTGGGTGCGTAAAGGTGTGACGCTTCTTGATTTGGGTGATGGCTTCCAGGCGGTTACCTGCCTGAACGAAGCCGTGCGTCTGAACCCGAAATCATTTAAAGCGCGTTATAACCGTGGGAAATCTTATCTTCAACTAAAGTATTATGACGAGGCCGTTTCTGACTTTATGAAAGCTGTCGACCTGAAACCGAAGCATGCCGCAGCTCATGAATATCTTGCAGAAGCATTCCTGCATACGGGCGAAGAGGAACTCGCTCGTCAGCATCAGGACATTGCCGACGAACTCCGCAACGGGAATCATAGTTAATGTCTTGTCGTTAATTTTATACAGAAATGTAATAAAAACGTGATTATAAGATTGTATCTTTGTGGTTCAATATTAAATATGGTAGAGGGTATTCATTAAAAAACAAATTTCTGTATGAGAAAAAGTTATTTGCTTTACGTATTTTTTTTAATATGCATAGGATTCTCCATGCAAGCTCAGGTGACAACTTCTGCACTGAGCGGAAAAATTATCGACGATCAGAATGAGAATGTGATAGGGGCTACGGTTGTTGCGGTACACGAACCGTCCGGAACCATGTATGGCGCGGTTACGAATGTGGATGGCCGTTACACGATCCAGGGGATGCGTACCGGAGGACCCTATAAAGTGGAGATTTCCTATGTGGGTTATAAAAAAGCGGTCTTTACGGATATCAGGCTGGAACTGGGTAATACATATACCCTGAATGCAACCTTGTATCCCAGCTCGGAACAATTGGGCGAAGTCGTTGTCACGGCCGATGCAAAAGCGAATATCGGTGCATCCGAAAACTTTTCTACAGGAAAGATACAGGGGACTCCGACGGTCGATCGCAATATATATGATGTCGTAAAGAACATGCCGATGGCCATGACCTCCAAAAACGGGGGGATCACGTTTGCCGGTTCCAATAACCGTTATAACAGTTTCCAGATCGACGGTACGGTGAGCAATGATGTTTTCGGGCTGGCTCCGTCGGGTACAAACGGCGGTCAGACGAATGCCAACCCGATTTCGATGGATGCTATCCAGGAAATCCAGGTGGTGGTAGCTCCTTTCGATGTCCGCCAGAGCGGTTTTACCGGAGGTGGCATCAATGCTATTACCAAACAGGGAAACAACACATATCATGCATCGGTCTATTCCTATTTTACAAATGAAGGTCTCTACGGAAAATATAATGCTTATAAAGATAACATAAAGGATAAATTGACGGAACAGTCTACAAAAACTTTTGGCGGAACGTTGAGCGGTCCGATCATCAAAGACAAGCTGTTTTTCTTTGCCAATGCGGAAAACCGCAAAGAGTCTTACCCGTCCCGTTTTTATGCCGGATATGACGAGAAAGGTTTTACTACCGACATGGCGCAGAAAATAGCCGATAAGTATGAAGAATATACCGGAATCCGGGAGAGCTTCGGATCACGCGATGTAGATCAGAGAGCCTTTAATTTCTTAGGACGTATCGACTGGAATATCGACCGGAACAATAAACTGGCTTTCCGTTATCAGTATAATAACTCATACGATGATATTTTCAGCCCGTCGAGCACGACCTACTTTTTTAACGGAAGCGGTTACCGGATGAAAAATAAGACGAACTCGTTTGTGGCCGAGTGGAACTCGCATTTGAGCGATGTCTTGTATAACGAGTTCCGTGCAGGCGTTACGACAGTCCGGGATGAGCGTCAGGTGGCTTATCAGGGACCGAACGTGAAGATTAACGGTAGCGATAACAGCGGGACGAACAATACGACGGTCAATATCGGTACGGAGTATTCTTCCGGTGCAAACGCCCTGGATCAGGATATTTATACATTTGAAGACAATCTTTCCTGGTATAAGGGAAATCATACCTTTACTTTCGGTACGCATAATGAAATATTCCGGATGAAGAACCTGTTTATCCAGGCGGTTACCGGTTCATGGGAGTTCGGTTCGATGGAAGCATTCCTGAACGACAGCCCCTCCAAGTATGTATTCAAGTACACGGACCCCGATGTGACGGGCGGTAACTATCGCTATACGCCTATCATTAAAGCCGGTCAGTTCGGGTTCTACGCACAGGACAAATGGGATGTTGCCGATAATTTCTCGCTGACTTACGGTTTGCGTTTCGATATCCCTTTGTTGTTTAATGATCCGACTGTCAATAATGAGTTCAATGAATATGCCGCAAGCAAAAATATAAAGGAAAGAGTAGGCGAAATGCCCGGCGCCAAAGTGATGGTTTCTCCCCGTCTGGGATTCCGCTGGTATACGGATGACAGCCGGACAACCTTGATTCGTGGTGGATTAGGGTTGTTTACGGGACGCGTTCCTTTTGTATGGCTATCCAATGCTTACAATAATACAGGGATTGAGCAGAAAGGTACGACTATCTTTGCTTCCGGCTCGACTTCCGCCCCTTCGCTGGGGCAATATGCGGATGATCCGATCGGTGCTATGAATTCCCAGAAGGGAAGTCCTGCGACTCCCGATGTCGTGACGGTGTCCAAAGATTTTAAATATCCGCAGGTTTTCCGTGTGAACTTAGCATTGGAACGTGTCTTGCCCGGTGATGTGAAGATGACTTTGGAAGGGCTTTATTCCAAAACATTCAATAACGTATATTTCGAGAACCTTGCATTATCGAGCAATGCCAAAGTATATGCCGTTCCGGGTGTGGAAACTTCCGCCACCCCTTACTACTCCGTAGACAAGAAGTATTTCAGTATTACCAATCTGAAAAATACGAATATGGGATATACCTATTCACTGTCTGCTTTGTTTGAAAAGAGTTTCCATTTCGGTTTGGATTTGGCTGCGTCTTATACGTTCGGGCATTCCAAATCGGTGTATGACGGAACCTCTTCTGTGGCTTATTCCAACTGGAAATATAATTATGCGGTAGATTCCAACAGTCCCGGCCTGGCTTATTCCATGTTCGATATTCCTCACCGCGTGATGGTTTCCGTCGGCTATAGGACTCCCCGCTATGCCAAAGGCCTCATGGCGACTACCGTCTCTCTTATCTATAACGGATACGTGGGACAACGTTACAGTCTGACGATGAACGAATCTTACTACGATGCAGAGAAAGAGAAAACGGTCTATATCGACTACAACGGTGACGGCTGGGGTGGAAACTCTTTGCTTTATATCCCGACTGAAGACGAATTGCAGAAGATGGACTTCAAAACGGAAGAAGACCGTCGGATGTTTAACGAATGGATCGAAGGTGACAGCTATGCAAAGAAACATCGCGGACAATATGCCATGCGCAACTCCAATTCGGCCCCGTGGGAAAACCAGGTCGATCTGCATGTGGCACAGGATATTTTCGTACTGAAAGACCGCGGTAGCAAATTCCAGGTGACATTCGACGTTACGAACTTTGCCAATATGTTGAATAAGAAATGGGGAGCCACTTACACCGCTGCCTACAACGTAATGCCTTTGCAGGTGATCGGGAATAAGAAGGGTGAAGATGGCAACTATACAAACACGTATGCTTATAATTCGAGAAACACGATCACCAAGAATGATATCTTGTCCCGTTGGCATGCCCAGATTGGTTTTAAATATATTTTCTAAGCCTGCATGTACAGATTCCAGACATTCATATTAGTAAGCCTCTTTTCGATAATCTGTTTATCGATAGCCGGATGTAGGGCTCATTCGAAGAAGGAACATTACGTCGTAGTCCTGTCTATGGATGGTTTTCGTTCGGATTACCCGTCGCATGCCCATACACCGACGCTCGATTCATTGGCTCGCGTTGGTGTGAAGGCGGCTTTTCGTCCCAGTTTCCCGAGTGTGACTTTTCCGAACCATTACAGTATGGCGACTGGTTTGCATCCGGATCATCACGGATTGGTGAACAATTTCTTTTATGCTCCCGATCTGGATAGCGTCTATATGATGGGGAATCCGAATCCTGCCTTTTTCGGTGGAGAACCGATCTGGAACACGGCGGAAAGGCAGGGTGTCCGAACCGCCTCCTTCTATTGGGTCGGTAGCGAATATCCGATACAGGGACGCCAGCCTTCCATCTGGAAACCGTTCGATAAGAATGTACCTTTTTCGGACCGGGCGGATTCGGTGATCGCCTGGTTGCAACTGCCTGAGAAAGTTCGTCCGCATCTGATCATGTGGTATATGGAAGAACCGGACGGGATCGGGCATAGGGCAACCCCCGATTCGGCTGCAACACTTTCAATGGTTGAACATTTGGACCGTATATTAGGCGACTTCTTTGCTAAAGCCCGTAAACTGGATATTTTTGACCAGATCGACTTTATCGTCCTGTCCGATCATGGCATGGCGACTTATTATCCGGAGAATTATGTGAACCTGAATGACTATCTGCCTCGTGACAGTTTCGATTATGTCTTCGACGGAGTGCCGACTTTGCTTTATCCGAAACCGACTTATACGGATAGTGCTTATGCAATCCTGAAGCGCGTACCTCATGTAACGGCTTGGAAAAAGAACGAGATTCCGGAAAAGTTCGTGTATGGGCAGAACCCGCGTATAGGTGATTTGTTCGTATTACCGGATATCGGGACGTATCTGCAATTCCGTCCCGAGTCGCGTCCTATATTTGCGGCTACACATGGATATGATAATTTTGCCCCGGAGATGGAGGCTATCTTCTATGCGGCAGGGCCTTCCTTCAAGCAGAATGCGGAACTGCCGGTTATGGCGAATGTCAATTTATATCTGATAATTGCCCGCTTGCTGGATTTGCAGCCGGCTCCCAATGACGGGGATAGTGCGGTCGTTTCAACATTGTTCAGAAAACCGGAATAAAGGGATTTATTCCTGATGTCGTAGTATCTGCCGTCCGGAAGAGGGCGGCAGATACTGCAAACATCCTAACCGTTTAGAAATAGCAATTCATTCCCGGAGAGAACGCCAATTGGCTACTGGCACTTTTTATTTCGATTTTGTTTTCCCTTGCCAGCCATCCGATCGCCGACCACAGATCAGCTTCCGTTAAAGCGGTTGCCTTTTTCAACTCCTCAAAACTCCAACACCCACCATCTAACAATAAATTGCAGATTGCTCCGGCATTTAATCCGATAGTCCCTTTATTCATGATAAACTCCATTTTATGTTATATGTTATGTAAAATATAAACAACATGAAGGTGGCAAAAGATTTGTAAGCAACATGATTTTTATAGAGTTTTAAACTCTCATAAGAGGTTTTTGAATTAAATGGATAGTAAAAAGAAAAGCTCGCAGAATTCTGCGAGCTTTCAGTAGTGCGTCCGGGGGTCGAACCCGAGTTTCCGCCGTGAGAGGGCGGCGTCCTGGACCACTAGACGAATGCACCGGATAGTCCTTGTTTGACGTTGCGAAATTAGTAAATATTTTATTCCGGTGTATCATTTGGGGGAATTTTTTTGAAGAAAATGTTTATCCCCTGTCATTTTGATACGGATTTCTTCGTTTCTCCCCTAAAAGGCGTTAAAAGAGGCATCAAATTCGTTTGTATTTCATTTGCGTTCAAGTTTATTTATTCTACCTTTGCCTTCTGTTATTGAACAATATACTATTGAACAATTACTAATACCAGTATTAAAATAACTAATATTATGGCAGAATTAAAAGAAAAACTTTTCTCAGAATTCGCACCCGTGTCTACTGAAGAGTGGATGGCGAAGATTACGGCCGACCTGAAAGGGGTTCCGTTTGAGAAAAAGCTTGTTTGGAAGACAGGCGAAGGATTTAATGTGAATCCTTTCTATCGTGCAGAAGACATCGAAGGTTTGAAGACTACCGAGTCTCTTCCCGGTGAATTTCCTTACGTTCGCGGAACAAAGAAGGACAACGATTGGAAGGTACGCCAGAACATCGAAGTTACCTGTTTCAAAGGTGCTAATGAAAAAGCTCTTGACATCCTGAACAAAGGTGTTACTTCTCTTGGCTTTATTATCAAAGGAAGCGACGTAAACGCCGAAAACATCGCTACCTTGCTCGACGGAATTTGTCCTGGAAGTGTAGAACTGAATTTCAATACTTGCAACTGCAAGGCTGAAATGCTGATCGGTATCCTTGCCGACTACTTCAAAGGCAGAGGCGTAGACCTGGAAAAATGCAAAGGTTCTGTAAACTACGATCCGTTCAAGAAACCATTGGTAAAAGGTAAGGAAAATGAAAACTGGGTGGAAGCTGCCGCCGCTGTGCTCAAAGCGGGTGCTGCTCTGCCGGGTTACAAAGTATTGGCTGTGAATGCCTTCTACTTCAACAATGCTGGCGCTTATATCTCTCAGGAGTTAGGATATGCATTGGCTTGGGGGAACGAACTGTTGGCTAAACTGACCGAAGCCGGACTCGATGCTACGGAAGTCGCCAAGAAAATCAAATTCAATTTCGGTATCAGTTCCAACTACTTCATGGAAATCGCCAAGTTCCGTGCTGCTCGTTGGTTGTGGGCTGAAATCGTTGCTGCTTACAATCCTGCTTGCCAGTGTGCTTGCAAAATGCATGTTCATGCACAGACTTCGGAATGGAACATGACTGTTTATGATGCTCACGTAAACTTGTTGCGTTCACAGACGGAAGCTATGTCTGCCGCTCTTGCCGGTGTCGATTCGATCACTGTCCGTCCGTTCGATAAGACCTATCAGACTCCGGACGACTTCTCCGAACGTATTGCCCGCAACCAGCAGTTGCTGTTGAAGGAAGAATGTCATTTGGATAAGGTTGTCGATCCTTCTGCCGGTTCTTATTATGTGGAAGTTTTGACGAACTCCCTGGCAGATGTAGCCTGGAAGTTGTTCTTGGAAGTGGAAGATAAAGGCGGTTTTGGTGCGGAAGTCGCTTCCGGTGAAATCCAGAAAGCTGTTAACGCATCCAATGAAGCTCGTAAGAAAGCTGTTGCTACCCGTCGTGAAATCCTGTTAGGAACCAACCAGTTCCCGAACTTCAACGAAGTGGCTGCCGAAAAGATCCAGAACGAAGCTGCCGGTTGCTGCTGTGGCGGCGGTCACGATTGTGGCGAAGCGGCTGTTACGGCTCTTGACTTCTCTCGCGGTGCTTCCGAATTTGAAGCTTTGCGTCTGGCAACGGAAAAGAGCGGCAAGACTCCGAAAGTATTCATGCTGACGATCGGCAACCTGGCTATGCGTCTGGCCCGTTCTCAGTTCTCAAGCAACTTCTTTGCTTGTGCAGGATATAAGGTAATTGATAACTTAGGTTTCGATACGGTTGAAGCGGGTGTGGAAGCCGCTGTTGAGGCTGGTGCTGAAATCGTGGTTCTTTGCTCAAGCGATGATGAATATGCAGAATTGGCTCCTGCTGCTTACAAGGCTTTGGCCGGAAGAGCAGAATTTGTTGTAGCCGGTATGCCTGCTTGCATGGAAGACCTGAAAGCAGTGGGTATCGATCAATATGTAAATGTAAAGAGCAACGTGCTTGAAACATTGAAAGCTTTCAACGTAAAATTAGGAATCGCTTAAGTAGAAACAATTATGAGACCAAATTTTAAAAACATAGATATAAAGAATGCCGGTTTTGCAGCTACTAACGCTGCCGAATGGGCAAAAGCCAATGGCATCGAAGCCAATTGGAAAACACCTGAGCACATCGAGGTGAAACCCGTATATACTAAAGAAGACCTGGAAGGTATGGAACACCTGAACTATGCTTCCGGTCTGCCTCCTTATCTGCGTGGTCCGTATAGCGGTATGTACGCTATGCGTCCCTGGACGATCCGCCAGTATGCAGGTTTCTCTACTGCCGAAGAGTCCAACGCATTCTATCGCCGTAACCTGGCTTCCGGCCAGAAAGGTTTGTCTGTCGCTTTCGACCTTCCGACACACCGTGGTTACGATGCCGACAACGAACGTGTGGTAGGTGACGTCGGTAAAGCCGGTGTATCTATCTGTTCGCTGGAAAACATGAAAGTTTTGTTTGCAGGTATTCCTTTGAACAAGATGTCTGTTTCCATGACAATGAACGGTGGTGTTCTTCCCGTATTGGCATTCTATATCAATGCCGGTTTGGAACAAGGCGCTAAGTTGGAAGAAATGGCCGGTACGATCCAGAACGATATCCTGAAAGAGTTCATGGTGCGTAATACCTATATCTACCCGCCCGAATTCTCCATGCGTATCATCGCCGATATCTTCGAATATACTTCTCAGAAGATGCCGAAGTTCAACTCCATCTCCATCTCCGGCTACCACATGCAGGAAGCAGGTGCGACAGCCGATATCGAAATGGCTTATACGCTTTGCGACGGTCTTGAATATCTTCGTGCCGGTGTGAACGCAGGTATCGATATCGATGCTTTCGCTCCGCGTCTGTCTTTCTTCTGGGCGATCGGTGTCAACCACTTCATGGAAATCGCCAAGATGCGTGCCGCACGTATGTTGTGGGCTAAGATCGTGAAGAGTTTCGGTGCCAAGAATCCGAAATCTTTAGCGCTGCGTACTCACTGCCAGACTTCAGGTTGGTCACTGACCGAACAGGATCCGTTCAACAACGTAGGCCGTACTTGTATCGAGGCTATGGCTGCCGCTCTGGGTCACACACAGTCTCTGCATACGAACGCGTTGGACGAAGCTATCGCATTGCCGACAGACTTCTCTGCACGTATCGCCCGTAACACTCAGATTTATATCCAGGAAGAAACGAAGATCTGTAAGGAAATCGACCCGTGGGCCGGTTCTTACTATGTAGAATCTTTGACAAACGAACTGGTTCATAAAGGTTGGGCTTTGATCCAGGAAATCGAAAGCATGGGCGGTATGGCGAAAGCTATCGAAACCGGTCTGCCTAAGATGCGTATCGAAGAAGCTGCTGCCCGTACGCAGGCTCGTATCGACTCCGGCATCCAGACAATCGTAGGTGTTAACAAATACCGTCTGCCGAAGGAAGATCCGAT
Source organism: Parabacteroides hominis (assembly GCF_014287585.1). Lineage (GTDB taxonomy): Bacteria > Bacteroidota > Bacteroidia > Bacteroidales > Tannerellaceae > Parabacteroides > Parabacteroides hominis. The sequence goes on from NZ_JACOOJ010000007.1 coordinate 19,916, forward strand.
CGATATCCTTGAAATCGATAATACAGCCGTTCGTAACGAGCAGATCGAGTTGTTGAAAGAGTTGCGTGCTAACCGTGACGAAGAGGCCGTACAGAAAGCGTTGGCCGACATCACGGAATGCGTTCGTACGAAGAAAGGCAACTTGCTGGAACTGGCTGTCAAAGCTGCCGGCTTGCGTGCATCACTGGGAGAAATCTCCGATGCCTGCGAAGTTGTAGTAGGTCGTTATAAAGCAATCATCAGAACTATATCAGGCGTGTATTCATCAGAAACAAAGAAAGATGCAGACTTCCAGAAGGCTTGTGAGCTGACTGCCGAGTTTGCAAAGAAAGAAGGTCGCCAGCCGCGTATCATGATCGCTAAGATGGGTCAGGACGGACACGACCGTGGTGCTAAAGTTGTAGCTACAGGTTATGCTGACTGTGGTTTCGACGTGGATATGGGACCGTTGTTCCAGACTCCGGCCGAAGCTGCCCGCCAAGCTGTAGAAAACGACGTTCACGTAATGGGTGTTTCTTCTTTGGCTGCCGGACACAAGACTTTGGTTCCGCAGGTTATCGAAGAACTGAAGAAGTTAGGACGTGAAGATATCATTGTGATCGCCGGTGGCGTTATCCCTGCACAGGATTATGACTTCCTGTACAAAGCTGGTGTTGCCGCCATCTTCGGTCCTGGAACTTCCGTAGCGAAAGCCGCTGTCCAGATTCTGGAAATACTGTTAGGCGAATAATAGGAAAGGATCTTTCCATCAGATAAAAGAGCCAGGCAATTTATGTTGCCTGGTTTTTTTTGTATGTTGAGTGTGCAGCTTCCGCCTTGTTCCGCAGGTTCTCTTTTGCTCTGCTTCCGCAGGTTCTCTTTTGCCGTCTGCTTCAGCAGACGGTTTAAAAGATTCAGAGGCAAAGCCTCTTCCTCTGTGGACTTCAGTCCCTTTCATCTATTGTATCAATCATCTATCCGTCTGCTTCAGCAGACGGCAAAAGAGAGCCTACGGCACGCCTCCATATTATACACCGGTAAATCATCATTTCTGATTCAAATCTGCCAAGATATGAGTCTGATAGACGCAAATATAATTTTGACGCGGATTTCGCGAATAACGCGGATAAGAAATATGTATCAGGTGTTTAATTCGCGTTATCCGCGAAATCCGCGTCAAAAAATCCTGTTTATTTATTTTAATCTGCGTCTATCAGACTCAAACCTCGTATGTGAAGTTGTTCCTATAGATGCCTGTCGCTTCCCGAAAAGGTCGGTATCGGTTGCCGGATAGATGCCTACCTTTTTCCTGCTACCCTATAGGCTTTTCCCGGACAGGCTAAAGGCTGTATTTTTTAGCCTATAACCTATATTTTATGGGACAGGAACCAATCAGATCACTTATATGACAAAAACAGAAAACAGGGTTCACGGCGGTAAAAGGCTAATGGGCAGCGATTTGTTGTGAAGGCTGTGAAACCTGTTTACGATCATCCAATCCTATCGATCGATCCCATCTTTTTTTATCTTGCATTCACAGGGTTCACGGCAACTTGCTGATCTACAGAGTCCCCCGAATAGTGTGAACCCTAATTAAATAAAATAACCAGGGGGTATTTAGAGGATAATCTAAGAAAAACTGAACCTATATTTTAGGCATGGATTCCCTTAGTTTCCAATAAACAAAGAAAAATGAGAAAAAATGAAAATAATAGTCAAGAATGTGAATGTTTTTTCTGCTTTGATTGGTCTTGGTTGCTCTCTTTTTGTGATTTATATGGTGATTCATGAGGCCGTAATTGTTGAGTTTGTGTATTTTTGTGGCTTAAATAGTTTGGATATAACAATGAAACAGAAGTTTGTTTTAGAGAAAAAGGCATTTGCCGTCCTCATGGGATTGCTGGCTGTCCTTTTATTTGTACCGTCTTGTACGACGGATGATAAGGTTCCGGATCTCTCCGACGAGGGTACGAATGATTGGATCTATAAGGTCATGACAAATCACTATTTATGGAACGAGGATGTGCCCGACAAAGGAAACTTGAACTTCTCACAATCTCCTGACAAGTTCTTCGAATCATTGTTGTCTGACCAGGATGGTGTAAAGTACGAAGACAGATGGCTCACTTTCTCCCGGATAGAGAAAAAGAAAGAGGAGACGAAGTCTGTTACGGCTGCCGATTCGTATGGTTTTGAGTTTGCATCATATAAAGACGGCAGCTTTTATTATGCCTGGGTTTTATATGTATTGCCCGGCTCTCCTGCTGCCGAGGCCGGACTGAAACGTGGCGACTGGATTATCGCTGTCGGCAGTGAGACTCCGAACGTGACAAACACGTCTGCTTTTTATAGTGGAAGTGAGACCACTTTTTTATTGGCTGATGCGGTAAGGAAAAATTATGAGGTCACTTTCCATAATAGAAAAACTATTTCGATTGCAGCTTCCCGCGCAGTGGAAGACACACCTTTCCTGAAAGATTCTGTTTATACGATCAATGGCAAGAAGATCGGTTATCTGGTTTATAACAGTTTTTCTTCCGGTCCGGACGATGAAAGTACAGCTTATGACGACCGTATGAAACAAGTCTTTGCCGGGTTTAAGACTGAAAATGTGAGCGAATTTGTATTGGATTTGCGATATAACCAGGGAGGTTTGGTTACGTGTGCACAGCTTATGACCTCTCTTTTAGCTCCGGCCGATGCTTTGGGAAAAACATTTTGCATCATGGAGCATAACGAAAAGCAATCTAAAAGCAATGAAACACTGCTGTTGAAAAAGAATGCCGAATTAGGGAATGCCAACCTGGACTTGAAACGCATTTACGTGCTGACCGGAAGTGTGACCGCATCTGCTTCGGAGGCCGTGATCAACTGCCTGATCCCTTACCTTACCCGTAGTAATATCACGATTATCGGTGAAAAAACGGTTGGCAAGCGGGTTGGCAGCAATACTTTCGGGACTAAGGAGGAATATGGCTGGCTGTTGCATCCGATTACATTGCGCATTTATAATGCCGATCACAAGGCCGACTATGCAAACGGTTTTGAACCGGACGTGAAGATAAAAGAACTTGTTGTAGGAAATGAATTATTGCCTTTCGGAGATATGAACGAGATGCTGCTTAACGAAGCACTCTCGCGGATAACCGGATTGAAGAGCCAGCCGGAGCGTGCGGAAAGCGAAGGTCGTGTCTTGCTCGCTCCGTCGTCTTTCGAGAGAAGGAAAATAAAAGGCCTTATCTTCGAATCTGAAAGATAAGACCTCTTACGGACTTATAACTGAAGATCATCTGCCAGCTTGTCCAACCAAGCTGGCATTTTATTTAAATAAGTACTTCGTTCGGTCAGGAAGTTCGGAGCGAAGAGATGTATCTGCAAGTCTTTGCATTTATCCTGCAAATTCTCTTCCACCGGATAGTAACTGGCGAGCACGGCCTGCGAGATGTCGCCTCCGTAGGTTTCCCGAACTGCATCTATCTTGTAAATATCGTTTTGCGTGACATTGCCGGATTTGCATTCGATAAAGATCAGTTTCTGCTGGTTGTTCAACAAAACGTCGACCTCGTTTTTCGGATGCGTGTCTTTCTCGTTTGTCTGGAAAATGACGCTGCGCCATACTTCGGGCGAGTTTTCCCGTTGCATGCTCCAGTTACGGACCTGGTTGGCGACCAGCGTTTCCCACCAACGTCCTTCAAAATAGAGCTGGGTCGCATTGCTTTGGTGGAGGCGGAGCAAAACATATTCCCTTAAAGTGACCAGGATAGAGCCGTTCCTTTGTTTGAACCGCAGGTTGTTGGCAAAGATTTTGGAGGTCGGCAGGCGGTTGAGCTGACGCTTGCAGAAAATACTGAAGAACTTTTGGATGCGGGCATGCTCCTGCGGATACTGTTCGATGAATTGTTTGATGCGCATGGAGGCTTTGACATCTTCATTGCTTAGTTCTTTTGCATCGTGATAAGCAGTGAGGGTATTCCCGCTCAGGCTGAGAATCTCGTCATTGTTGAGTGTCGTTTGTAACGGATGGTTTTCAAAACGGCTGAGGTGGACGACTTCTCCGTGTTGCGTCAGATAGAAAGCATCGGCTTCCGATTCTTTGGCAACGACGAAAGCGGCAAATGCCATGACCTTTGTCCCTTCGGAAAGGTTATAGATAAATTCCCCCTGATACTTCTGGTGGATCTGGCGGCAAACTTCGATCACGCTATTCCCGTTGTAAGGTTCTGTCTTGTAGCGGTTGCACCGGATGGTTGGTGGCAACAGCGGGTACATGGGCGTTTCGATATGATCGGTGGCATCTGTGTAGAGCAGGTGAATATGGTCTGCACCGAACTCTTTGATGCCGTGATAGACCGAAGTTATGTCTTTTCCAAGTAGTATTATCTGGTGTTTCATTTGTTTTATTTTTGATATACTTACAAAGATACTTTTCTCTTCCGGCAAAAGCTCATATTTTATCCTTATTTTTGTTCCGGTATCAACTAATTGCATTATGGAAATGATAAATTGTTTTATTCCGTTCCTCTCTTTACCCCAAGCCAGGCAAACCGTAAGAGCGTTGAGGCTGTGTGACCGGGTAAAGAATATCTACCTGTTGGCAACGGAAAAGGTTCCCGGTGCGGTCGAGGGCTGTGAGATGCTGATGATCGATTCGCCGACCAGTTCCGCCACTTTCAGGACGATCGCTTTACATGCAGATACGGCCTATACATTATTATATACTAAATATACGGCTTTCGAACCGGGACAGTTCGCCTTCGAACGCCTGTTGGCTATTGCCGGCGATACGAATGCCGGAATGCTCTATGCAGATCGTTACCAGGTAAAAGACGGGAACTATAAACCGGCTCCTGTCATAGACTATCAGAAGGGAAGCCTGCGTGATGATTTTGATTTCGGTTCCCTCTTGTTCTTCCGTTCATCTGTCTTGAAGCAGGCGGTCCGGGCAATGGATGCCGATTACCGTTTCGCCGGGTTGTATGACCTTCGCCTTCGTGTGTCGGAGCTGGCCGAACTGGTTCATGTCAATGAATATTTGTACTCGGAGGCGGAGCCGGATACCCGCAAGAGCGGAGAGAAGCTGTTCGATTATGTCGATCCGAAGAACCGGGCGGTGCAGATCGAGATGGAGTCTGCTTGTACGGCCTACCTGAAACGGATCGGCGGTTATCTTGCCCCTGACTTTGAACCGATAGCTTTCGATGCCGGTGGTTTCGAGCAGGAAGCATCCGTCATCATCCCGGTCCGTAACCGCATCCGTACGATAGAAGATGCCATCCGCTCCGTGCTGGCACAGAAAACGACCTTCCGTTTTAACCTGATCATTGTGGACAACCATTCGACAGACGGGACTTCCGAAGCAATCGGAAAATATACCGCTGACGAACGTGTGATCCATTTGGTCCCGGAACGTTCCGATCTGGGGATTGGCGGCTGCTGGAACTTGGGGGTGCATCATCCGGCTTGCGGTAAATTTGCCGTCCAGCTCGATAGTGACGATGTGTATAGCGGTCCTGATACGTTGCAGAAGATCGTGAATGCTTTTTACGAACAGAACTGTGCGATGGTTGTCGGAACCTATCGGATGACTGATTTCAAGATGAACGAAATACCGCCCGGCATCATCGACCATCGGGAATGGACGCCTGAAAACGGACGTAACAACGCGCTTCGTATTAACGGTTTAGGTGCTCCCCGTGCATTTTATACACCTGTGCTCCGGGAAATCAACCTTCCGAATACCAGCTATGGAGAAGATTATGCTTTGGGGCTGCGTATCTCCCGCACCTGGCAGATCGGGCGCATCTACGATGTCCTTTACCTCTGCCGTCGCTGGGAAGATAATTCGGATGCCGCGCTCGACGTCGTGAAAATGAACGGGCATAATACGTACAAAGACCGCATCCGTACCTGGGAATTGCAGGCGCGGATCGCCTTGAACGCTCATTCGTCCAGGTGATAGACCACGAATGGGTCGTCATGGTAATAGGTCGTCATGACCAGCGTGCTCGCTTTTGGGTCTATGACATTGTAGACGCAAAAGTCATGCAGTTTGTATCGTTTGACCGGATTTCCGTTCCAGTCGTATTTTTCGAGATACATATAGTTGTTGCCTTTCGTGTTTTCAGCCGCTACAACGTAAGGACTTCGTCCTGAGTGGGTGACATAGACATAATCGCGGGTCGGCAGCACTTGCATATAATGGGTGACGTTTGCGTCCAGTCCGTCCCTGACAGTCAGTGTCTTTTCGTCGAACTCGGATTGCTCGAAGTTGAGCGTCCGGACAGTTTTAGCCTCCATGTCCATGAACTTGATGATCTTGGTGTATTTATAGGCGTAGACCATCCGGTCGCGTCCGGGATTGGTGCATAGCGCTCCTGTCGTCGGTATGCCTTTGCCTTGTTGCAGGCGCAGATTATACAGCTTTTCCCGTTTAATCGAATCATTCTCCAAGGAGACACGGTAGATGTTGCTGCCCATTTGGTAGACGATTGCTTTCTCTCCCGCCGGATAAGCATGTTCGACATAATCCCAGACCGAGTGCCGGTCGAATGTTTTCTTAATAAAATGAACTTCCAGATGAGAGTCGAGGCCATAAAGGTTGCCGTTATATCCGTCCAGCATATAGCAAAGATAGGCCGGATCAAAAGATTCTACAGCGACCGGCAGCATAAACTCATCCGGCCCGTTTCCCCGGTCACCGATTGTTTTCACGTGAGTAAGCGAAGGATAGCGGAAGACATAAAACGGTGCATCCTTGCAACCCATAATCAAAAGGCTGTCCTTGATCAGCATAGTCGGTTCGACCGGCTTGAAGATGAAAGTATCCGGTTCCTCGATATGCGTCCCCGTCAGTTCCGCCTCTTCGGAAAATGCCTCTTTTCCTTTGAGGAACACTTCTCCGGCTTCCAAAGGCGGAAGTTCCGGGATTACTTCGACGGCGACGGTGTCTGTCGGCGGCATCTCGTTTTCAACTCCGGCAGTCGTGTTTTGCTTTCCGCCGCAAGCCGACAGGCTTAAGATAACCAAAAAAGAAAAGAAGAATAGGTGTTTCATGGCAATTGAGTTATCGTTTGTTCAAAGATATACATTTTTCGGTGAATGTTTTCTTCTTTGTCTTTTCTTTCTTTCTTCCGTATCTGTTATCCGTTTGTCCGGTATGAATTAGTGAAAAGATACTTATGCATAAATCGTTCGCTGGCCGGTGAACGATCGTCCGCCGGCCAGTGAACGATCGACCGCCAGCCAGCGAACGATCGTTCGCCGTCCAGCGGACAACTTACGGATAAGATCTTTCGGGCTAATTTCTAAGGAACAGTTCGGTAATTCTTTCTTATTAACCGGATAAAAGTATGTGACCTGTTTTTTTTCACTACATTTGTGTTGCGGGAAAAGTAGCTGACAACCGTGAAAACACGATGCTTATGAATGATTTGGAACAACAAATAGACTTGCTTCTTCTCTGCCAAAAGCAGGATTGGAAACTGGCAAGGGAGAATTATGCCTCTTTGGCTAATGTGCAGACGCGCTATTTTCAGGATGATTACAGGACAACGATTCTTCAGTTTAACCCGGAACGGATTCGTTCTTCCGCCGCTAAGATCGACAAGGCATCCTTGCAGGCGCGTCCCTGTTTTTTCTGCCATCGGCCGGAAGAGCAAAAAGGAGTGACGTATAACGATGCGTTTGAAATACTGGTCAATCCTTATCCTATTTTCGAAGACCATCTGACCGTTCCCCTGCGTTGGCACGAAAGGCAACAGATAAAACCTTATTACGGGGATATGCTGGACATCGTTTCGGATTTATCCGACTATGCCTTGTTCTATAATGGTCCGAAATGCGGTGCTTCCGCTCCGGACCATATGCATTTCCAGGCTGGGAAGAAAGAGGGATTTCCGGTTGTGAGAAATTGGCTGAACTTCTCGAAACAGGTCGCCTGGGAAAGTGAACGGACGGGTTTCTATGCTTCTGTCGATCGCCTTCCGGTCTGTTTTATCCTTGTGTCGAGAGATAAAGGTGAGGCGGCGGCTGTTTTCGAGTTGTTATACGATGTGATGCCGGTTAAACCGGATGACTACGAACCGATGATGAACCTGCTGGTCTGGCGGGAGGATGATGTGTGGATTACGTGTATCTTCCCCCGGCGGGAATTGCGTCCTTCCTGCTATTATGCCGAAGGGGATGCCAATATCCTGATCAGCCCGGCAACGGTCGAGATGGCCGGCCTGTTTGTCGTCCCTTTGGAAAAGGACTTTAAGAAAGTGACATTTGCAGACTTGGAAAAGGTCTGGAAGGAGGTAAGTATTACGGAGGAAGAGAAGAATCAGCTCATCCGGAAAATAAGAGAAGAAGCATGAAACCACATAAGCCTTTGTCTGATAAACCGTCTGTTCGGTCTCCCTGGTTCTGGGTTCCTTCCCTGTATTTTGCGCAGGGAATACCTTATGTCGCGGTGATGATCGTGTCTGTCCTGATGTATAAGCGCCTGGGAGTTTCAAATACCGATATTGCCCTTTATACGAGTTGGCTGAATCTGCCCTGGGTGATCAAACCTTTTTGGAGCCCTTTTGTGGATTTGCTGAAGACCAAACGTTGGTGGGTGGTCACGATGCAGTTGTTGATCGGAGCCGGACTTGCCGGAGTCGCGTTTACGATCCCGACGACATTCTTTTTCCAGGCTTCGTTGGCCGTCTTCTGGTTGCTGGCTTTTAGCTCCGCCACGCATGATATTGCGGCGGACGGTTTTTATATGTTAGCCCTCGATTCGCATGGACAGGCTTTCTTTGTCGGCATCCGGAGTACCTTTTACCGGATTGCGATTATTGCCGGGCAGGGTGTATTGGTCATGTTTGCCGGATTCTTGGAGAACAGTACGGGGAATATTCCGCTTGCCTGGTCTGTTACGTTCTTTATTTTGGGCGGGCTGTTTTTAGCTTTGTTCCTGTATCACCGGTATATACTTCCTTTCCCGAAAGGGGATAAGCCTTCTGCAACGGTGACTCCTTCCACGATCTTAAAAGAGTTTTTCGCAACTTTCGCCTCTTTTTTCAAAAAGAGACAAGCCTTTGTCGCGATCCTGTTCATGCTGTTGTACCGTTTCCCGGAAGCCCAGTTGGCTAAATTGGTAACGCCTTTCCTGGTCGATCCCCGCGAAGTGGGAGGTTTGGGGCTTTCGACGACTGAAATCGGGCTGGTGTACGGGACGATCGGAACGATCGGTTTGACATTGGGCGGGATATTGGGAGGTATCGCCGCTTCGGCGGGAGGATTGAAGAAATGGATCTGGCCGATGGCGTTGGCGATTTCCCTGCCTGACGCTGTCTTTATCTATTTGAGCAGTGCGTTGCCTGATAATTTATGGATCGTCAACATTTGCGTATTTATCGAACAGTTCGGGTACGGCTTCGGTTTCACGGCCTATATGTTGTATCTGATCTATTATTCCGATGGAGAACATAAGACGGCACATTATGCGATCTGTACGGCTTTTATGGCTTTGGGCCTGATGCTTCCCGGAATGGCTGCCGGCTGGTTGCAGGAACAGTTGGGGTACGAGAACTTCTTTTGGTGGGTGATGGGATGTTGCCTGGTAACATTGCTTGTCACGGCCTGCCTGAAGATCGATCCCGAATTTGGGAAAAAGAAGAAACAAGGAGATAACTAAATATATTATGGTGGCGAAAACGATATTGATAGCGGATGGCGGCTCTACGAAAACGGATTGGACTATCGTGGCCGGCAATCAGGAAATAGACCGGATCAAGACACGGGGGATTAATCCTTTTTTCCAGACGGAAGAAGAGATCTCGGCTGAAATAAGGGACAACCTGATTCCCCGGATAAAGAAATATGATTCTATCGAGGCCGTTTACTTTTATGGCGCCGGATGTGCATTCCCGGAAAAGAACGAGATTTTACGCCGCTCTGTCACGCACTATCTGCCGGTTCCGGTGGAGGTCGGCAGCGACTTGCTGGCAGCCGCCCGCGCCCTTTGTGGCCACAGCCCCGGCATTGCCTGTATTTTGGGGACTGGTTCCAATTCCTGCCTGTATGACGGAAAGGACATTGTCAATAACATATCGCCGTTAGGTTTTATCTTAGGAGATGAAGGGAGTGGGGCCGTGCTTGGAAAATTGCTGGTCGGGGATGTGTTGAAGAACCAGTTGCCGGTAGCCTTGCAAGAGGTTTTCTTTGCGGAGTCCGGCCTGACGCCGGCTATCATTATGGAAAAGGTTTATAAGCAACCTTTCCCGAATCGCTTCCTGGCAAGTTTATCTCCTTTTTTGCTCCGGCATATAGAAGAGCCGGCCATATATAATCTGGTGAGTAATAGTTTCCGGGCGTTCTTTGCCCGCAATGTCATGCAGTATGATTGCCGGGATCATCCTGTCCATCTGATAGGCTCCATAGCCTGGTATTATCAGGCTATATTGAAAGATGTAGCTCGTGAGTTCGGGCTTCGGTTAGGTACGATCGTTCAAAGTCCGGTCCAAGGTCTGGTCCGGTATCACAGTGTTTTATAAATAATAAATTATCTAATTCAGTTTTTATCATGAAAAAATCTTTATTCTTATTCTGTTTGCTTCTGGGGATGTTGGGAAATTGTGCGTTGGTGTTGGCACAACCAGCTCAGAAATTGATCAATGTAGTAGTTTCGCCTGATCGTGCCGATTGGAAGTGCAAGGCGAAAGAAGAAGTGAAGTTTACGGTACAGGTTTTCAGGAATGAGAATTTGTTGAAAGATGTTGTTGTGGATTATGAGTTGGGACCGGAATGTTTTCCGACGGTTGTAAAGAAGGACATTCGTTTGGCGGATGGAAAAACGACGCTGAAAGCGAAGATGGCTGAACCCGGATTCCTGCGTTGCAAGGTAACGGCAAAGGTCGACGGACGTAAGTACGAAGGAATGGCAACCGTCGCCGTAGATGAAAGTAAAATCCTGCCGACAACCGCTGATCCCTCAGATTTCGATGTCTTTTGGAGAAAGGCTATTGCGGAAGCCCGCAAGCAACCGCTCGATCCCAAGATGACTTTGCTACCGGAAAGATGCACTTCCACACAGAATGTTTATCATGTCAGCTTCCAGAATGAACGCCCCGGTTCCCGTATGTATGGCATTCTGATTGTTCCGAAGAAATCCGGTAAATATCCGGCAATCCTCCAGGTTCCCGGAGCAGGTGTGAAGCCTATTTACGGGTTTAACCTGGGAGAAAATGTTATAACATTGGATCTTGGAATACACGGCATTCCCGTAACCATGCCTCAGGAAGTCTATTCGAATCTGGCTGCCGGGGCATTGAACGGATATAATGCGGTGAACAAGAATAATCGCGATACACATTATTATAAACGTGTCTATCTCGGTTGCGTGCGGGCTGTGGACTTCCTCTATTCTTTGCCTGAGTTTGACGGAAATACGGTCGGTGTGACCGGTGGGAGCCAGGGAGGAGCCTTGTCTATTGTCACGGCTGGATTGGACCCGCGTATTAAGTTCCTCGCTGCTTTCTATCCGGCTTTGTGCGATTATGCCGGTTATTTGCATAAACGTGCGGGAGGCTGGCCGCATTATTACCGGAATGCACAGCCTGTAGCAAACGAAGTGGAAACGCTTGCTTACTTCGATGTCGTGAATTTTGCCCGCCGGGTGAACGCTCCGGGCTGGTATAGCTGGGGATATAATGATGTGACTTGTCCGCCGACCTCCATGTATTCGGCCTACAATGTTATTCCGGGAGCGAAGGATTTGCGTCTTTACCTCGAAACCGGTCACTGGACGTATCCGGAACAGCAGTCGGAGCGTATTGAATGGCTGAAAGATAAATGCGGGAAGTAAATACGCTTCCCGGTTAATAATAACACAGGTATGTCGAAATTAAAGTATTTTTTAGTTGGATTGTTAGTTATGGCAATTACATCGTGTATGCAAAAGGAGAGTGAGTTGTTTTTGTTTGTCGGATCGTATGCGGATGCAGCGGATTCAGGCATAAATCTGTATCGGTTCGATATGGAGAAAGGGACTGCTGTGCCGGTGAAGAGCTTGTCGGGCATTCAGGATCCCTCTTATCTGGCAGTGAGCCGGGATGGCAAGTTTGTCTATTCGGTAAGTGAAACCGCTGTGCCGGACGCAAAAGTATGCGCCTATTCGTTTGACAAACATACCGGGACGCTTTCTTTGCTGAACCAGCAGAAGACGGATGGGAGCGCTCCCTGCTATATCTGGGTGGACAGTAAACGCCGGATGGCTGTCACGGCCAACTACAACGGCGGAAGCATAAGCGTTTTCCCGATCTCGGCCGATGGCACTCTGCAACCGGCTAAAGTATATGCGTATGAAGGAGGAACACCGGGCTCCGAACGCCAGGCAGTCCCGCATCTGCATTGCGTGTACGCCTCGCCGGACGAGAGCTGTTTGTATGCCAACGATTTGGGAACGGACCGGATTTATAAATACGATATCATCGCTTCCGATAAGGGCTTGAGTCTGCGGGAAGGAACGCCTGCTTCTTTTAGTTTGCCGGCAGGAGAAGGACCGCGCCATACGGTTTTCCATCCGAACGGAAAATGGGCTTACCTGATCAGCGAGCTTTCGGGCCGCGTCGCTTTCATGCATTACGACAAAGGCAACCTGACCCCGGTTCAGTTTGTAGAAGCCGACACGTTGCATGTCTCCGGCAGTGCCGATATACAGATCACACCCGACGGCCGTTTCCTGTATGCCTCCAACCGTCTGAAAGGCGACGGCCTCGCGATCTTCTCTGTCGATCCGGCAGACGGGCAACTGACAAAGGTCGGCTATCAGCCGACCGGCACTCATCCGCGTAATTTTGTCATCACCCCCAACGGCAAGTTCCTGCTTTGCGCCTGTCGGGATAGTAATGTCGTGCAGGTTTACGAAATAGACAAGCAAAGCGGCTTATTGAGAGATACGGGAAAAGACATCCGGGTAAGCAAGCCCGTTTGCCTGAAGTTCACTGACATGTGAATGTGATATTTTTTAGTAGCTTTGCACCTGCAAATTGTAATAAGCTATGTCATTCATCAAGATAACAGAACAGGATTCTCTCTATAACGGCCTGGAACGGAAGTCCGTCCGGGAGCTGCTCGAAGATATCAATACGGAAGATCAGAAAGTGGCGTTGGCTGTCCGAAGGACAATCCCCAAAATAGAAGAATTGGTTTTGCAGATCGTTCCCCGCATGAAGCAGGGCGGACGGATCTTTTATCTGGGAGCCGGGACCAGCGGACGGTTGGGGGTTTTGGACGCTTCCGAAATCCCCCCGACGTTCGGGATGCCTTCCACACTGATTATCGGCTTGATAGCCGGCGGCGATACCGCCCTCCGGAATCCGGTGGAGAATGCTGAAGACGATGAGGAACGCGGCTGGCAGGAATTGTTGGAGCACGAGGTCAATACGAAGGACACCGTGATCGGTATTGCCGCTTCCGGGACGACTCCCTATGTGATCGGTGCCCTTCGCAAAGCGCGTGAACAGGGCATCCTGACCGCCTCCATTTCCAGCAATCCCGATTCGCCGATGGCGATGGAGGCCGATGTTGCAATCGAAATGATTGTCGGGCCGGAGTTTGTCACCGGCAGTTCCCGTATGAAATCCGGCACGGGGCAGAAAATGATCCTGAACATGATCTCCACCTCCGTTATGATCCGACTGGGTAGGGTTAAAGGAAACCGGATGGTCAATATGCAACTCACCAATCAGAAACTTATAGACCGTGGAACCCGCATGGTTGCCGAGGAATTGAATCTTCCCTATAACCAATCCCGCCATCTGCTGTTGATGTACGGCTCCGTTCAGGAAGCTGTCGAGGCTTATCGCAAAGATTAACGGGTCTGGAGTCGGTTTCAGCTTTTTTCTGTAAGAAGATGAGAAATATATGGAAAATATCTTTATATTTGTCCCATGCATTGTTCCTGCTTCGCAATCTGCGGAAAAGGATTAAAAGGGAATCGGGTGCAAATCCCGGACAGTCCCGCTGCTGTAAGCTTCAAAACGGATTGGGCAATTCTTTTATGCCACTGACGCGAGTTGGGAAGGCGCTCATACCGGAAGTAAGTCAGAAGACCTGCAACGCATATTTTTTCGACGGCTTCGAGGAAAGGCCGGAAGAGAACAGTGAAGCCGCAGGCTTTTGCCTTTCTTAATTCCCGTTTCCCGTAGCCTATTGTACTTGTTTTTAATTATTTTGCCATAATAATTAGGAAAAGAGGCATGAATCTGCGTGCGGGATGAGCTCCGCCCCCCGGTTCATGCTTTCTAATATTATCGGATCAATCTGTTTTTGTGGGCGAAAGTTCCTACTCCGTCCATAGGAAAATAACTGTTGGAAGTCGGTTGAAATTCGACTTAGGCAACACTTAGACGGTGATATTTGTTTATTATAGGAAAAGTGCGTTTATTTGTAACTCGTATTAACTAATTAAAGAAAAAGTATGAAGAAGATTGTAGGGCTTATATTGTTGGCAGTGATGGCGTTGATTGCCGTGCCTGCGAAATCCCAGATTAAGTTCGGTATAAAAGGCGGTTTGAACATTTCGTCTGTCCATTTCAATAAAGATATTGTCGGAAAGGATAATGTGACCGGCTTTAATATCGGTCCGATGGTGGAAGTGATGGCTCCGGTAATGGGAGTCGGTTTTGATGCGGCTATCCTGTATTCGCAAAAAGGGATAGGCGTGAAGAGCGAGAAAGACATTAAGAATGACTATATCGATGTTCCGGTTAACCTGAAATGGAAATTCGGTTTGCCTATTATCAAAGGATATCTGGCTGCCGGTCCGTATGTCGGTTTCCGTGTGGGCGGCGATAAGTTCTGGGATATTCCGGGATCGGTCGGAGACCAGTTGAAGGCAAAAAGTTTCAATGCCGGTTTGAATCTCGGCGCCGGCGTGGAACTGATCAAACATTTGCAGGTCGGTTTCAATTATGCCCTCGGCTTGACGGATGATTATAGCGCATCCAAGTTGGAATTGAACGGTAAGAACCGGGGGTGGTCGATTACGGCTGCTATCCTGTTCTAAAAGAAATAAAGAAAATAAGCGATCAGATAAACGGAGGCCGGGCTTTAGCAGTCCGGCCTTTTTTGTTACTTTTGGCATCGCTATGAACATTGGTTCGTATAAAGAAAGATAAGAATGAAGTACGCAGACGTTATACTCCCGCTTCCGTTAGAGAACAGCTATACCTATAGCATACCGCCCGATCTGGAACAGGCGGTGACACCCGGTTGCCGGGTGATCGTTCATTTCGGAAAGAAGCGTTATTATACGGCTATCGTCATGGATGTGCACGAGCGTGGGGCCGATAGTCAGTACGAGACGAAGGAGATTTATGCCTTGCTGGACGCCACGCCTGTCCTCCGCCGTCCGCAACTTCGTTTCTGGAGATGGATCGCATCCTATTACCTGTGTAAATTGGGTGATGTCTATAAGGCCGCTTTGCCTTCCGGTCTGAAACTGGAGAGCGAAACGGCTGTCACCTATAATGAAGAGTTCGAAGCCGACGGCCCTTTGCGGCCGAATGAGCAAGTTGTGCTGGATGCCTTTACCGGTGTCTTGAAACTGACGGTTTCCGAACTGGAGAAGAAAACCGGGCTACGGAATGTCGTGCCAGTTGTCGCCTCCCTGATGGCTAAAGGTGCGGTCGAGGTGAGCGAGGAACTGAAACGGGGCTTTGTGCCGAAGATGCAGACCTTTATACGTCTTGCCGAGGCGTATAAAGATGAAGAAAAACTACAGGCTGTATTTGCAGACTTCAAGCGGGCGAAGAAGCAGGAGCACTTGCTGATCTGTTTCCTGGAGCTTAGCCATGCACTTAATCCGGTATTGGTGCGCGAATTGTCGAAGAAGGAATTGTTGGAGAGCAGCGGTTGTTCTCCGGCTATACTGGACGGCTTGTTGAAGCGGGGCGTGTTGGAAAGTTATGAGAAAGAGGTGGGAAGGTTGCAGGTTCCGGTTTGTCGTCTACAGCCCCTTAACCCTTTAAGTGCGGCGCAGGAGAAAGCTTACGGGGAGATACATGATATCTTCCGGGAGAAAGAAGTCTGCTTGTTGCACGGTGTTACTTCCAGTGGAAAGACGGAAGTCTACATTCGGCTGATCGACGAGGTGCTGAAGATGGGACGCCAGGTTTTGTATATGCTGCCTGAAATCGCCATCACCACCCAGATCACGGAACGGCTTGCCAAGTTGTTCGGCGATAAGCTGCTTGTCTATCATTCCAAGTTTTCCGATAACGAACGGGTGGAAGTCTGGAACCGTTTGTTGCATACGGGCGAGCCGATGCTGGTGTTAGGTGTCCGTTCCTCTTTGTTTTTGCCTTTCAAGGATTTAGGTTTGATTATTGTGGACGAGGAGCATGAGAATACCTATAAGCAGCAAGACCCGGCTCCTCGTTATCATGCCCGGAATGCGGCGTTGGTGCTGGCCGGTATGCATGGGGCGAAAACATTGTTGGGTTCTGCTACTCCCTCCATCGATTCTTATTTTAATGCCACTACCGGCAAATACGGTCTGGTGGAGCTGACTACCCGTTATGGCGACCAGTTGATGCCGGAAATACTGACAGTCGATATCAAGGAACTGAGACGTAAGAAGATCATGAAAGATACGCTCTTTTCGCCGGTCTTGGTGGAAAAGATAGGCGAGGCGTTAGGGAAGGGAGAGCAGGCGATTCTGTTCCAGAACCGCCGGGGATTCGCTCCGGTGATCGAATGCAAGAGTTGTGGTTGGGTTCCCCATTGCGTCAATTGCGATGTCAGCCTGACATATCATAAGTTCAGGGGTGAGTTGGTATGCCATTATTGCGGATATAAAATCCAGTTGCCTCACCAATGCCCGGAATGCCAAGGTGCGGACACGCAATCGGGCGGAAACGTACAATCGGGCGGGCCGTGTAGAGACGCACGGCCGTGCGTCTCTACGTTGCACACGATGGGGTTCGGGACCGAAATGGTGGAGGAGGAGATTGCCACCCTCTTCCCTTCTGCCAAGGTCGAGCGTCTGGATTTCGATACCGCCCGTACCCGTACGGCATACGAGCGGATCATCGCGGACTTTGAGAAAGGTAAAACGCAGATATTGATCGGAACCCAGATGCTATCGAAAGGCCTGGATTTCGGTAACGTCAGTGTGGTCGGTATCCTGAATGCCGACAGCCTGATGAACTTCCCGGATTTTCGAGCCCATGAACGCGCCTTCCAGTTGATGGTACAGGTGAGCGGCCGTGCCGGAAGGCGGGATAAGCGAGGGACGGTTGTCCTGCAAACGTCTCAGCCTGACCATCCGTTGATCCGGATGGTGGAACGTTTCGCCTATAAGGAGATGGTGCGTCTTCAATTGGGTGAGCGGAGCATGTTCCGTTATCCGCCTTACTACCGTTTGATCGTGATAGTCTTGCGTAGCCGGAATGATTCGATCCTGCAAGAACTATCGGCTTTATACGCCGAAAACCTGCGTCGCCGTCTGGGGGAACGTGTGCTTGGTCCGGTCACTCCGCCGATCACGCGTGTACAAACCCTTCATATCCGGAAAATTGTTTTAAAGATAGAGATTGCCGCCGCGATCGCTCCGGTACGTGAGATACTGGAATCGGTACACACCGAAATGCAACGCTACTTGCCGTTTAAGCAGTTGATCGTGCACTATGATGTAGATCCGGCTTGAGAGTCAATTGCCGGGGGATTAATCCTCCGGTAAAAGAATTGAAAATTGTAAATTAAGAATGATGGAAGAGAAGAAAGGAGAATATAAGATATTGTTTGTGTGTCTGGGGAATATTTGCCGGTCACCGTCGGCTGAGGCCGTGATGAAGAAGTTGGTTCATGATGCGGGGCTGGATGACCGGATCAAGGTCGATTCTGCCGGTATCATCGGATATCACGAAGGGGAAAAGGCTGATCCGCGTATGCGTTCGCATGCTGCCCGTAGGGGATATAAGTTGGATTCGATTTCCCGTCCGGTATGTACGGAAGACTTTTTCGACTTCGACCTGATCATCGGCATGGACAACCGCAACATAGACGATCTCAAACGCAAAGCCCCGGATCTGGAATCCGTGGAAAAGATACATCAGATGACGGAGTATTCCCGGAACAAGCTGTATGACTATGTCCCCGATCCGTACTATAGCGGAGCGGAAGGTTTCGAACTGGTCCTCGATCTGCTGGAGGATGCTTGTGCGGGGTTGCTGGAAGAACTTGTACCGCTTATTTCTTCAAATCCGGATAACTGATCCGCGTATGGTACATGATCTTCAGTTTTTCCACAAAGACATTCTTGACCGTTTCCACATCCTTGAACGTTAGCGGGGCGCCTCGCATCAGTCCGTCGGCGATCTGCCCGTCTATGATCTTGTCGACCAAGGCGCGTATGTTTTCTTCCGTGTGTTCTTTCAGGCTGCGGGAGGCTGCTTCGACGGAGTCGGCCATCATCAGGACGGCTGTCTCTTTCGAGAACGGGTTCGGGCCCGGATAGGTGAAAGCCTCTTCGTCTATCTCGCGGTCGGGATATTGGTTCTTGAAAGAGTTGTAGAAGTATTTGGCTTTTCCGCGTCCGTGATGGGTGCGGATAAAGTCGATGATAGCTTTTGGCAACATCGCTTTCTCGGCTATCTTGATGCCATCGTTCACATGGTTGATGATGATCCGTGCGCTTTGGTCGAACGATAGCTGGCTGTGCGGATTGATGCTGCTCTGGTTTTCGGTGAAGAACGCCGGATTCGCCATCTTACCGATATCATGGTACATGGCTCCTGTACGTACGAGCTGTGCGTTCGCTCCGATGGCGGCGGCGGCTTCCGATGCTAAGATCGACATCTGCAAGGAATGCTGGAAGGTTCCCGGAGATGTTTCGGACAGCCTTTTCAGGATCGGCGTGTTGATGTTGGAAAGCTCGACCAGCGTGATGCTGGACACATAGCCGAATGTCTTTTCTAACATATATACTAATATGTATGTAAACATCAGCAGGATGAAGTTGATGCCGAAATAGAGCATCATCATCCAGTTGATCTTCTTGAAGTCCGCTTCCTGGTAGATGGACAGGCTGATGTAGCAGAGCGCGTAAGACATGAAGATGAAGAAAGCGCAGCGGATCAGTTGCGAGCGTTCATATAAATCCCTCAGGCTGAATGTCACGACCATGCCGGCAATCACCTGGAGCAACAGGAACTCGTGCGGGAAAGGGACCATCAACGAGCAGATCAGCACGATGATCAGGTGTGTGAACAGTGCCGTGCGCGAGTCGAAGAACGTACGCACGACAATCGGCACGATGGCGAACGGAAGGATATAGACATTGAACAACCCGTACGTCACGCAAAGTTCCGTCAGAATACAACTTACGAATACGCATAATATCAGGAAAAGGGCGTTCTTCCTGTTGTGCAATATCTTGATCCGGAAAGACCAGAGGTAGAGCCAGAAACAGAAGAGGATGCCGAACACCAGCACGAACTGGCCGCCCATAATGATGCTTTGCCGTTGGGCGCCTCCGGACTTGGTCTCGTGTACGATCTTAAGGGAACGGAGCACGTTGTAAGTATGGTTGTCGATGATCTCGCCCCGGTCGACAATGCGTTCTCCCGCCTGTATCATGCCGTTGGCCAGCGGGACGCTGTTCAGGATATCTTCCTTGACTTTTTCCGACATTGTCTTGTCGTATGTGACATTTTCCACCAAATAGTTATTGATATCGCAAGATTGCAATATCGACTTGTCCAAGTAGGAGGGGCAATTGTTGATGATGAACTCATACGCCGTCTTGACCGTAAAGAACTCGCTGCTGTAGTGGGGCTGTGCGACGCTGCCCGCGAGCAGGTTGATGCGGGGATATTCCTCTTTTTTGAGTCCGTCCATGTCCTGGGGCGAAATGATACCGTCCCGGTATAGCTTTTGCAAGCTGTTTTCGATATATTGCATGTAGGCCGGAGTCGCCCGGTTCTTCAGCGTGCCCTGATAGTCGGCGCGGAGTTTGTCTATCTCTTTGGATTCGATTGTGGCATCCAGCCGGTAATAAGGCTCGAATTTCTTGAGGGCGCTGTCGCGTTCGGCTTGTACTTCCGCATCTGTCTTGTAGATCGGAAAGTCGCTCGGCGCGGTGAGCAACCCGTACCGCCAGGGTTTCCCTTCGTAGAACTGATAACGGAACTTCCCTTCCCTCGGAAAGAAGTAAGCAATAAGTAATGCGGCTACGATGAAATAGACGCTGGGGTGTATACTATAGTTCTTTGCTTTCATAATGTTCTGTTTTATTGATCATTTTTTAAATCCTGATTTATCAGCGAGCTAACAAACGAGGTTTGCTTCGTGGCTGTAGGCTCTCTTTTGCCGTCTGCTTCAGCAGACGGTTTAAAAGATTTAGAGGCAAAGCCTCTTCCTTTGTGGACTTCAGTCCCTTTCATCTATTGTGTTAAAAGGGGTTAAAAAACCACAGAGGAACCGGCAAAGCCGGAGCAATCATCTATCCGTCTGCTGAAGCAGACGGCAAAAGAGAACTTGCGGCACAAGGCGCAGTCTTGTCTGTTAGCTCACCGATAAATCATCATTTACTTCTTATAAAAAAGTACTGTTATGTATTGAAAGGCGAAATGTACATAAAAAAGTTTACTAAGAGAAAAAAAAGGGCTACTTTTGCCGCATTATTATAGAATGAAAGAATTATGACTCAAAGGAAAGTTAGAGTCCGGTTTGCACCGAGTCCCACAGGGGCCTTGCATATCGGAGGCGTTCGTACAGCTTTATACAATTATCTGTTTGCCAAACAGAATGGTGGAGATCTGATTCTCCGTATCGAAGATACCGACTCCCAGCGTTTCGTTCCCGGAGCGGAAGCCTATATTATAGAAGCACTTACCTGGTTGGGAATCAAGTTCGACGAAGGTGTCGGCTTCGGAGGCGAATACGGCCCTTACCGTCAGAGTGAACGCAGAGATATTTACAAGAAGTATGTCGATCAGTTGTTGGATGCCGGCCACGCTTATATCGCATTCGACACCCCCGAAGAACTGGAAGCCAAGCGGAAGGAAATTCCCAATTTCCAGTATGACGCATCCACCCGCATGCAGATGCGCAACTCGCTCACTCTTTCCGAGGAAGAGGTGAAATCCTTGATTGATGCCGGCAACCAGTATGTGGTCCGCGTCAAGATCGAACCGGATGAAAACATCCATGTGAACGACCTGATCCGTGGCGAAGTGATTATCAACTCTTCTATCCTGGATGATAAAGTCTTATATAAATCGGCCGACCAGTTGCCCACTTACCACCTGGCCAATATCGTGGACGACCATTTGATGGAAGTGACGCATGTGATCCGGGGTGAAGAATGGTTGCCGAGCGCCCCGCTTCATGTACTGTTGTACCGTTATTTCGGATGGGAAGATACGATGCCCCGGTTCGCACATTTGGCTTTGCTCCTGAAACCTGAAGGAAACGGCAAGTTGAGCAAGCGTGACGGCGACCGTCTGGGTTTCCCGGTCTTCCCGTTGGAATGGCATGACCCGAAGAGCGGCGAAGTTTCTTCAGGCTATCGCGAAAGCGGTTACCTGCCCGAAGCAGTTGTCAATTTCCTGGCCTTGTTGGGATGGAATCCGGGGAATGACCAGGAAGTGATGAGCATGGACGAACTGATCCGTAGCTTCGACCTGGGCCGTTGCAGCAAGAGCGGGGCCAAGTTCGATTATGAAAAGGGAAAATGGTTCAACCATCATTATATCCAGGCGATGGACAATAAGGAAGCGGCCGCCCTCTTTATGCCGATCCTCGAAAGCCACGGCGTGAAAGCCGATCCGGCATACGTGGAGAAGGTCGTAGCCATGATGAAAGACCGAGCCACCTTTATCAAGGACCTGTGGGATCTCTGCTCGTTCTTCTTCATCGCTCCGACGGAATATGACGAAAAGACGCGCAAAAAACGCTGGAAGGAAGACAGTGCCGTCCAACTTGCCGAACTGGTCGAAGTGCTTCGCACACGTGAACCGTTCGATATCGAAGGTACGGAAGAAGAGGTAAAAGCCTGGATCGAAAGCAAAGGCTACCATTTGGGAAATATCATGAATGCGACCCGCCTGGCTCTTGTCGGCGAAGGTAAAGGCCCGCATATCTTTGATATAACGGAAGCGTTGGGTAAAGAAGAATCTATTCGCCGTATCCAGCGAGCGATAGAGCAGTTGAAAGGTGACAGTTGAAAGGTGACAGTGAAAATACTGACGCGAAGCAACTTTCAACTTTTAACTTTCAATTTTTAACTTATGTACAGCATACTCATACATTTCTATGCCTTTATTGTCGCCCTGATTTCTCCTTTCCACCGGAAGGCGCGTCTGATGCGTTTTGGCCAGTGGAAGACGAATAGTATTTTGCGTGAGAAGATAGACCGGAACGCGAAGTACATCTGGTTTCATGCTTCTTCGTTGGGAGAGTTTGAGCAGGGACGTCCTATGATCGAAAAGATCAAGGCGCAATATCCGGGATATAAGATATTGCTTACTTTCTTTTCTCCCTCAGGCTATGAAGTGCGGAAAAACTATAACGGGGCGGATGTTATCTGCTATCTGCCTTTCGATACGCCTTACCGGGTAAAGAAGTTCCTGAATTTGGCGAATCCAGCTATGGCTGTTTTCATCAAGTATGAGTTTTGGGGAAACTATTTGCATGAGTTGAAGAAGCGGGGAATCCCGGTCTATATCATTTCGGCGATCTTCCGTCCCGACCAGTTGTTCTTTCAATGGTTCGGAGCTCCTTACCGGAAGATGCTGCACTGCTTTACGCATTTGTTCGTGCAGGACGGCCGTTCGAAGGAACTGCTTGAACAATATGGAATCCATGACGTGACGGTTTACGGCGATACTCGTTTCGACCGGGTGTTGGATGTGCGTAACCAGGCTCGTGAACTACCGAGCGTTGAACGTTTTGTCGCCGGTGGAGCGGGAGAAAAGCAACTGACCCTGATTGCCGGAAGTTCCTGGCCGCAGGATGAAGATATTCTGATTCCTTATTTCAATGAACATCCGGAAATAAAACTGATTATAGCTCCTCACGAGATACACCGGGAGCATCTGATGTATATCGAATCGTTGCTGAAACGCCCGTCTGTCCGCCTCTCCGATGTGATGCAGGATCAGAGCCTGCTCGAAGGGAAAGATTGCCTGATCGTGGATAGCTTCGGATTGCTGTCTTCTATTTACCGGTATGGGACGATCGCCTATATCGGAGGTGGTTTCGGAACCGGCATCCATAATACGCTGGAGGCGGCGGTTTACGGTATTCCGGTATTGTTCGGCCCCCGGTTCCAGAAGTTCAAGGAGGCCCGTGACCTGATCAAGGTGGGCGGAGGATTCTCGGTCTCTTCAAAGGATGAGTTCAACAATAAGATGGACGAACTGCTGACCTATCGCGAAGTACTGGATGCCGCCGGCGAGAGTGCCGGACTGTTTGTGAGCGGTAATGCAGGGGTGACGGATCAGATATTAAAGGAACTGCCGCTATAACACTGAACCAAATGTACCATGAAACATAAACTATCCGCCATCAGTGCGCTTTTGTTGTTCGCGTTAACCGGACAAGCCCAGCATAAAGAGTGGGAGGACCAGCGCATAAACCAGATCAACCGGGAACCGATCCATGCCCATTTCGTGCCTTATGCATCCGAAAGGGCCGCTTTGCAGAAAGACGCGACGCTTGAACGCCGCGAGTCGCTGAACGGAACGTGGAAGTTTCATTTCGCGGGGAACCCGGCTTCCCGCCCCGCCTCGTTCTACGAAGAAAGCTTCGATGTCTCCGGCTGGAAAGATATCGAAGTGCCGGGCAGTTGGGAACTTCAGGGTTTCGACGCGCCGATCTATACGGACACGCGCTATCCTTTCCCCGCCAATCCCCCTTATGTGCCGCAGGATTATAATCCGGTAGGCTCGTACGTGACGACCTTCACCGTTCCGGAACATTTCAAGGGGAAGGATGTGTTGCTCCACTTCGGAGGAGTCGAATCCGCTTACTATTGCTGGGTGAACGGCCGGTTTGTGGGCTATAGCGAAGATAGCCGCCTGCCGTCCGAATACCTGATCAATAAATACCTGAAACCCGGCGAGAACCGGCTGGCGGTGGAAGTCTACCGTTATAGCGACGGTTCCTATCTGGAAGGGCAGGACTATTGGAAATATAGCGGGATCGAAAGGAATGTGATGCTGATAGCCCGTCCGAAGTCCCGTATCAAAGACTTCGAGATCCGTGCCGATCTGGAGAACCAATATAAGGATGGGACGCTCGATATCAACTTTACGATGGATAGCCGCTCATTGGCGAAAGGCACATCCGTAGGGTTAAAGGTGCTGGATGGCACTAAAGAGTTGGCTTCCGGCCGCCTTACCGTTAGGCATGCGGCAGACACTTTGTTGTCTTTCTCTGAGATCTTTCCGGATGTTAAACGCTGGACGGCGGAGACGCCCAATCTTTATACCTTAGTAGTCAATACCCTGGACAGCAAAGGGAAGGTGACGGAATCGTTCACCCAGCGTTTCGGTTTCCGGAAGGTGGAGATGAAGAACGGCATGTTGTTGGTCAACGGCACGCCTATCCTGGTCAAAGGAGTGAACCGGCACGAACACGATATGCACCGCGGCCGTACCGTCTCGGTGGAGAGCATGGTCGAAGATATCCGGCTGATGAAGCAATTCAACATCAACGCCGTCCGTTGTTGCCACTATCCGAATTATGAGGAGTGGTATGATCTCTGTAATGAATACGGCATCTACTTAGTTGACGAGGCGAACATCGAATCGCACGGCATGGAAGCCCATCCGGACGGTACGCTCGCCAATATGGACGGTTGGGAAATACCGTTTATGGAGCGGATGGAACGGATGGTGGAACGGGATAAGAACGTGACCGCCATCATCACCTGGAGCCTTGGCAACGAGTCCGGCTACGGGAAACATTTCGAGACCATCTACCATTGGGCCAAACAACGCGACGCGAGCCGCCCCGTCCAGTATGAAGGAGGCGGCGTGAAGGGATTGTCCGATATTTATTGCCCGATGTACGGCCGTATCTGGCTGCTCCGCCAATGGGCGAACCAGCGCCAGGAGCGTCCGCTGATCCTTTGCGAGTATGCACATGCGATGGGGAACAGTGTCGGCAACCTCGGCGACTACTGGGAGCTGATCTATAAATACGATAACCTGCAAGGCGGCTTTATCTGGGATTGGGTAGACCAGACGTTTGCCATCAAAGACCAGAAAGGAAAAGATATCTGGGCATACGGCGGCGATATGGGATTTGTCGGCATTGTCAACGATTCCAACTTCTGTGCCAATGGCTTAGTGGCGGCCGACCGCACCCTGCATCCGCACATCTATGAAGTGAAAAAGATCTATCAGTATATGCACTTCGAAGGTGTCCCCTTCTCGCCGGACCAGGTGAAGGTCACGAACCGCCACGATTTCCTCTCTTCCGATGTCTATGATTACAGTTGGAAGGTTAAGGCGGATGGACAGACCTTGCACGAAGGCAAACTCGATGTCCCGGTGATCGCGCCTCATGCCTCGGTTGTCGTCACGTTGCCCCTCCCGGCTATCGAAGGCAAACCCGGAACGGAGTATTTCCTGCATCTTTCCGCTTGCACGAAGGAGGCGTCCCCCTTGGTTCCCAAAGGGCATTTGGCTGCATCCGAGCAATGGCAACTTCCTCGTCGACCCCTTAAGGAGTCGGCAAAAGAGATTCCAAACCGACCCTTTAAGGAGTTGGCAAAAGTGGATGAGACACCGGACGGTTATACGGTGACCGCCTCTTCCTCCGTTCTTACCTTTTCCCGGAAGACGGGAGAGATTACCAGTTTGAAGGTGAAAGGAAAAGAATACCTGCAAGCCGGCCCTCGCCCGAATTTCTGGCGTCCGCTGACCGATAACGATGTGGCGAACGGCATGTTGAAACGTTGTGGAACGTGGAAGCAGGCGGGAAACGAATTGCAATTGACGGATATGTCTGCAGAGACGCACGGGGGAACGGTGACGATCTGTGCCTCCTATACGATGCCGGCGCAGGAATCGGCTTGCTCCGTTACCTACGTCGTCTATCCCGATGGAGCCGTCCAAACGACTTTGAGCTTTACGCCGGGCGATAAGGCCTTGCCGGAAATGCCCCGCTTCGGCATGCGGATGATTCTGAATGGCGAATACGACCGGATGACCTGGTTCGGCCGCGGCCCGCACGAAAACTATTGGGACCGCAAATCAGCGGCCGACATCGACCTGTATGAATCGACCGTTTGGGAACAATATCACCCGTATGTCCGCGCCCAGGAAACGGCGAATAAGACGGATGTCCGCTGGGTGGCGCTCCGGAATGCTTCAGGCGAGGGTTTGCTGGTCAAATCGCTGGGCGAACCCTTAGGTGTCAGCGCCTGGAATTTCCCGATCGAAGACCTCTATTATATCCCCTCCATGACGAAGCACATTCATGGCGGCAGCATCGAAAAGAAAGATATGGTCTGGCTGAACATCGACAACCGGCAGATGGGTGTCGGTGGCGACAATACCTGGGGCGCCCAAACCCATCCGGAATATACGATTACGCCTGTTGCCCGTGAATATTCGTTCTGGATGATTCCGGTCGACGGAGAGACGGATTCGGACTTCGCTAACTTTTGATATACTTTGATTGTCAATGAGTAAAAGGGTGAAGGTTCTTTGGCTGTTAGCCTTCACCATCTAATAGTCTTACAGTTAAAATGTTATATTTGCGGGTGTAGGCTATTCGGGGATTTTTGGGAAAACATTTATTATGTTTTAGGTCTGTCTTTATATTTGGAAAGCCTGTTCGCAAGAAAAACAAGAAATAATCACTTTTGTTTGCCCGTATAGTTTCTTCTCTCTATATTTGTGTCCGTACACTTGCATAGTGTTGCAAGTCCCTGCATTTTATTGATTACGAGAAGCGTTTAAAGATATTATCCGGATATTGAAACTTCGACACTTTCAGACCAGAGGATAATAGACAACTGAACGCTCACGTACCTTCCTTGTTATATATATTCATGCCTGGCATGGGTATGTCTTCAAGAATAGAAGGGCGTGGGCTGTTGTTTATATCACTGGTCGGGCAGTCGAAGGCCTCAATATCGGGTATATCAACAGTTCCTACGCCTCTTTTTATGAAAAAATCATCCGGTTCGGGAATTGCCGGATAATTTAATTCTTTATTATTATGAACAAAACGAAAACGTTTAAAAGGCTGCATCTGCCCATGTTAGTCTTTTTGTTTTGTGTGTGCACGACCGCGCTTTCCTATGCCCAGCATATGGTTTCCGGCGTTGTCAAGGATGTGACCGGTGAACCTGTCATCGGTGCGAACGTAGTCGAGAAGGGGACTACGAATGGTTCCATTACCGACATCGACGGTAAATTCTCTTTTTCCATCTCTCAACCGGCTGTTACGTTGTCCGTTTCCTACATCGGTTATCAGCCGCAAGATTATGCTTACAAAGGACAGGGGAGTGTGATTATCACTTTGAAAGAGGACTTGCAAAATCTGGACGAAGTCGTGGTTGTCGGTTATGGTGTGGCCAAGAAGCGGGACTTGACCGGTTCGGTTGCCTCCGTAAAGGGGGAGAAATTGAAGGAGACTGCTTCGCTGAGTGCCGTACAAGCGATGCAGGGGAGAGCAGCGGGTGTAACGATTATACAGACAAGTGCGAAACCTGGTGAAGAGGCGAGCATACGTGTTCGTGGAAACCGTTCGTTGAAGGCGACAAACGAACCGTTGTATGTTGTTGACGGTATTCCGATTGTTGTCGGATTGAACGAGTTGAGTCCTTCGGATATCGAATCGATCGAGGTATTGAAAGATGCTTCCGCAACGGCCATCTACGGTTCGCGTGGAGCTAATGGCGTGATCCTGGTGACAACTAAAAAAGGAAAAGAAGGAAGAGTCCAGATTGATTATAACGGTTATGTGGGTGTACAACAAGCTGCCCGTAAAATAGAAATGTTCGATGGGGCGGAATGGGTCGAACTGGTGCGTGAAGCAAACCGGGCGACATCGAAGACTACTCCGTATCCATTGGTTCCGACATTGGACTGGGATAAGAAAATCGGTTACTTCAATGCTGATCCGAATGTGATCGGGAAGATAGAACAAGCCTATGACGAAGCCGGGAATTGGTGTCCCGAACGTTTGCCTTACAATAGCTGGACAGATGAGGCGTTGCGGGTGGCTCCGATCCATAACCACGAAGTCAGTGTGCGAGGCGGAACGGAAAAATTGAAGATGCTGGCTTCCGCGACTTATTTCGGACAGGACGGAATTGTGAAAGGACAGGATTACCGCCGTTATTCGGTCCGTGTCAATTTTGACTGGACGCTGAACAGGTTTGTCAAAGTCGGTGGTTCGACTTCTTTTTCCCATGTCGATAGAAATAACGGAAGTAACTTGTATAGTGATGTGAAAAACGTTTATCCTTTGGCTGATATCTATGATACGGACGGTCGTTTGATTACTTCCCGTCCGGGAAACGATCCCCAGCTTTGGAATCAGTTCTTGAATTTGGACAATATGAAGAAGGAGATAAAGAAAGATCGCTTCCTGGGAAGTTATTATCTGGATGTTACGCTTCCGTTCGATATTAAATACCGTTCGAATGTCGGTATCGACATAGGTCCCTGGTACGGCAACGAGTTCTACGGGGCGTTGAGTTCGGACCGTTCCGGCAGTCCGGCGCGTGCTGTCAATGCTCGTGATAACCGCCGTATGTACACGTGGGAAAACCTGTTGTTCTATAACAAGACCTTCAAAAAAGATCATACCCTGGGCTTGACTTTCCTGCAATCCATCCAGCAGGAAACATACGAGAAGTCGGAAATCAAGGTGAAAGACTTGCCTTATGAGAACCAGACTTGGAACAATGTCGGTTCGGCCCAGACGATCGAGTCCGTATCGAGCGATTATCAGCGTTGGAATCTGGCTTCTTTCATGGGACGTGTGAATTACAATTACAAAGACCGCTATCTGTTGACGGTGTCTGCCCGCTACGACGGTTCTTCTCGTCTGGCTCCGGGGCATAAATGGGTGTTGTTTCCCTCTGCTGCCCTTGCATGGCGCGTCAAGGAGGAATCGTTCCTGAAAGATGTCGACTGTCTGAGCAATTTGAAGCTCCGCTTGGGTTGGGGTATAACCGGCAACACGGCTATCGATCCTTATAAGACACAAGGTAGCCTTGAGTACGGGCGTTACAGCTATGGTTCGAACGGTGTGCTGGCCTTCTATCAGAAGGAGATGCCGAATCCGAACTTGTCATGGGAAAAGACCGAGCAATGGAATGCCGGTATCGATTTCGGTTTTTTGAATGGCCGGATAGGAGGTAGCGTGGATCTCTATCTTCAAAATACGAATGACCTCTTGATGGATCGCCAGTTGCCGATTGTTTCCGGTTTCGGTAATGTGACGACCAATATAGGACAGATCCGTAACAAAGGTCTGGAAGTAACCTTAAATACGGTCAATATCGATACGAAAGATTTCAAGTGGACGACCGACTTCATGTTCTCCGTCAACAAGGAGGAGATCGTGGAACTCTATAACGGGAAAGTCGACGACGAAGGAAATAAATGGTTTATCGGCCAGCCTGTGAAAGTGTTCTATGATTATAAGGCCGACGGTATCTGGCAACTGGAAGATGCAGCCGAACTCGAAAAGTGGGGAGGCGTGTTTAAGCCTGGCGATATCAAGATTGTCGACCGAAATGGCGACTATAAGATCACATCCGAAGACCGCTTTATTCTCGGTCATGAGAATCCGACCGTGACGTTGAGCATGAGTAATTATTTTAATTATAAAGATTTTGATTTCAGTTTCTTCTTGAATGGTGCTTTCGGGCAGACGAAATCTTTTGATAGGGGATGGAGTTTGAACGGACGTTATAATGGTGCGAAAGTGAACTACTGGCGTATTATCGGCGAAGATGAAAACGGCAATCCGATCAGTAACCGCAGTAACGAAGCTCCGCGTCCGAATATCGATTATGAGAATCCGAACTACATTTCTTCCCTTTACAAGGAAGACGCTTCATTCTTGAGAATCGGCCAGGTGACATTGGGCTATACCTTGCCGAAGACATTGTTGCAGAATGTCGGTATCCAGAAGTTGCGTGTATATGCAACCGTACAGAATGCGCATGTCTTTACGGGCTATTCAGGCACGGACCCGGAAAGTGGCGGTGACTTCAATGAACCGATGCCGAGGACGTATCTGTTTGGTGTGAACCTGAGCTTTTGATAAAAACTAACATGATAAATAGACGATAGTATGAAAAATATAATAAAATATGGTTTGCTGTCTTTAGTGGCAGCGGCCGGCGTGTCGTGTGAATCTTTCCTGAATGAAAAGGTGGTCAGCGGTGTGTCTTATGATTATCTGGAAACAAAGACCGGTATAGAAACTGCCGTGAACGGTGTCTATTCGACCATGCGCTGGTATGTCGGTGGCGAGCGTTATTATTGCCTGACCGAGTATGGCGTGGATTATGTCTGGGAAGGGGCCGATGGCGGTAATAAGGATGCTTTCAATAAATACAGCAATCAGTTGAACTCTTCTTTCGGCATGTTGTATGAATTTTGGGAAAATGCCTATAAAGGTATTACGCGTGCCAATACGGCATTGATGTATCTGCCGAAAGTGGGAGATATGACCGATGCTGAGAAAACGGCACGTGAAGGTGAACTTCGTTTCATGCGTGCTTATTTCTATTTTGACCTCGTCCAGCAGTTCGGACGCATTCCGTTGTTGAGCGAAGGGAATGTTTCGCAGATCATAACCGATTTCCCGCGGGCGTCGGTTGCCGACTTGTATGCCTTTATCATTAGCGACCTGCGTTATTCGTTCGATGTTCTGCCCGATGTCGCCATGCAGGCGGATCGTGGCCGTGCAACCAAATGGGCGGCAGCTAACTTGCTTTCGAAAGTCTACCTGACAAGGGGCAGTGCCGTGAAAGATCAGCGTGGACAGAAACCGACCGACATGGACAGTACCGCCTATTTTGCCGAGGCTGTCATCAACTCCGGAAAGTTCGCTCTGGAACCAGACTATTCGTTGACGATCGACCAGGACAGGCAAAAGGTTTCGTCCGAGACGATCTGGGGGGTCGAGTTTACAAACGACGTATTGTTTAACGGTGCGGAAGGAAATAAGATGCACCTGTATTGGGTTCCGACTTATGAAAAATTGCCGGGAATGGAACGTGATCTACAGCAGGGACGTGCCTGGAAACGTGTAAAGCCGACTCCTTATTTACAAACGGAGTTGTTCGACCATCTGAATGATTCCCGCATGTATAAGATGTTCAGTTGGGTGTTCTATGCCAATAAGGAATCGTCTATTCCCGTTTGGCAGGATAGATATTACTATGTGGATGAGAACGGCAAGACGACGGATGATTTGTTATATGAAACTCCGGCGGAACTGGTGGGTAAGCCTAAGTTCGCTTTGGGAGATACGGCTGTCTACTTTATCCCGAAATACTATGGAGCGAAAGATTATAAAGGTGCTGTGATCGACAAAGCGAAAGACCGCCAGATGCAATTGGACATCGCAAAGGCGCCTTATACATTGATTCCGATCGATGAAAACACGAACCACTTTTTCCCTTGCCTGAAGAAATGGCTTGATGCCCAACGTCCGGATATGAACTACGAGCAGGGAGGGCGTAACTTTGTCCGTATGCGCTTAGGTGAGACTTATCTGATAGCTGCTGAAGCTTATGGCAGAAAGGGTGATTTCGAGAAAGCGGCTTCGCTGATCAACGTTGTCCGTAAACGTGCTGCCTATAAGGAAGGAGAAGCCAAACCGCAGGAGTGGTGGCAGATAGATGGTGGCAATGTGGCTAATCTGACCGGTTCTACTGAAAAGTCGATGCTGGTGACTCCGGCAGAGATCAGTGACGATTTTATCGGCTTTATGCTGGATGAACGTGCCCGTGAAACATATGGCGAGATGAACCGCTGGGAAGACTTGGTACGTACGGAAACGTTGTACGAGCGTGTGAAGAAGTTTAACCCGGATGCCGCTCCGAACATACGGGAATATCACAAACTCCGCCCGATCCCGCAGAATCATATCGACCGTCTGTCTCCGAAGCCGTCTGCTGAAGAGGCGCAGAATGAAGGATATTATTAATAGTTGAAAGTTGAAAGTGGAGAGT
This sequence comes from Parabacteroides hominis, assembly GCF_014287585.1. GTDB lineage: Bacteria > Bacteroidota > Bacteroidia > Bacteroidales > Tannerellaceae > Parabacteroides > Parabacteroides hominis. The sequence goes on from NZ_JACOOJ010000007.1 coordinate 52,095, forward strand.
TGAAAGTGAAAAGTTGAAATAGCAACAAAAACTTTCAACTTTCAACTCTCCACTTTCAACTCTTTTTTACTCTTCTTCAGCAAACATCGGATCCCAAGCCGGCAGGCGGGTCGGTGTTTGCTTCAGTACATCCTTGACCTTATTGGTGATGTATTTCTTGTCGACAACTAAGCGGAACATGTATTCGTCGAACCATTCGTCCGTCATGATCAGGTGTCCGTTGTTGGCTCCCGGTCCCCAACTGTTTTCCACCATCCATTTTTTAGGCTGGCCGTTGGCATCGAGGTCTACCGCCATCAAGGTCATGGCGTGGGAAGAACCGCTGGCAAAGGTTTGGATGCGTTGCTTCTTGTCCATACCGAAAGTCGTGCCCATCAGCGAACCGTAATCATAATAGTTTACATCCAATACACCCCGGCCACGGTCGAAGAATTTGCCTACATCACAAGAGAAATACATCATGGTGCTGTCTTTGATAGAAGCGATCGCCATTTCCTTGATATCTTTTATCGGAAGGTTGACGTATGTCCAGTTCTTGCCGTCATACGCATGGCGGTCAAAGTCGATCTCATATAATTTATAGTAGTCGCGGCTCGGATCGTTCATCAGCATGACATAGTTGTTCTTCAAATCTTCGCCTACGAATTCCTGATAGAACGATTGCGGGGTGTATTCTTTAGTCTCGACCGGTTTGCCGTTGGCATCCTTACGCGTCCAGGTGAATTTCGTAGGCGGTTCTCCGAGGTTGAGGACCAGCATACGATAAATTTCGCCTAACATCTCGGTTTTGCGTTTTGCCAACGCTTCCGGTTCCGATCCTTTGGCGTCGCGTAAAGCCAGACCGTATTCTTTCAGTTTCAGGCCGATCAGGTTGGACATACGGCTGGTATTGTCGCTGCTATAGGTTTCGACCATGACACTGGAAGGAACGATGCCGTATTTCATCAGGTTGTCGGAGATACCGGTGAACTGTCCGCCGTCTCCGATCGGATTCTTGAACAGCCATTCCACCATCTTGTCGTCGATCGGCTTTTCCCGTGTGTCGATGATCCCTTGCAGGAAAAGGTTTGCCTTCTCAAGCTGGTCCCAGAAGAAGTTATAGTTTTGCGAGAGTTCGAATTCCGGCAGGTTATACTTGGCGATGACTTGTGCACGTATCACGTTCAGCCCTGTAAACAACCAGCAACGGCCGGATGATTTCTGGTTCGTGATGCCTTTACTGTTCACCTTGTCGGAAAAGTAGGTGTCGAAGTTGTTTTTACTATCGTTGTCGATAGCCAGTTTGTTGATGTCGTTGCCCGCGATCGCGTTGTGAATGGCTTTGTCGGCTGGCGTTCCTTTGTAGGCTTGCTTGATTTCCTGCAACATCCCGGACGTGATACCGCCTTCCTGCCTGCCCTGCCCGTAAGCCGATAACGATAGCCCGAATGCGAGGGCTGTTATCCACAGATTGTTTTTTCTCATGATATAATTTGTTTAGTTTTTAAGTGTTCTGTCACAAAAGTAGTTTAATTTCTTTACATGCAGGTGTCTGACGGTCAATTAAGCTCCTTTGTCCGGATCATGCCGGAACAAGGATGATTGAAATAATTATATTTTTGATTGAATAATATTAATCTTACAATGAATAATATTTATTATTTCTTGCATATTTATGAATTATTGAATACTTTTGTTGTAAAGTAATCTTTTAGTCCGGTATAAACAATAATAAGAAAGAAGCCTATGAACAACGAGATCAAAAGAAGACTGCCCTTGCGGTGTCCGGCTTGTGACGCGCCTCTGAAAGTGGGCCGGATGTTTTGTGGACAATGCGATACGGAGGTGTGCGGTACGTTTGAACTGCCTGTACTGGCAAAACTGACGGATAAGGAACAGCAGTTTGTAATCGACTTCATCAAGTCCAGCGGCAGCCTGAAGGATATGGCGAAGAGTATGGGAGTCAGTTATCCGACTGTCCGGAATATCTTAGACGATCTGATTGATAAACTGAATAAAATCGAATAGCTTATGAACAAACAACATCTTTATGGATTGATTAATCCTTTTGAACGGATTGCAGGCTTGGAAGCATTGCTTTGGGGACTGGCTGGAATGGGGGTATCGACAGCTCTTTCTTATTATTCCGGCTGGCATTATCACGGGTTGCTACATTTTGGTCCGGCTCCGAATCCGGCCTGGTGGTGCTATGCGGTAGAGCACCTTGCCGTTTGGCTGATTCCGGCTGTTATGTTTTATCTGGGAGGACTGTTGCTTTCCCGTTCACGCATACGGATGGTCGATGTGTTGGGGACGGTCGTTTTCGCACAATTGCCGTTGATCGTCATGAACCTTTTCAACTTCTTGCCGCCTATGCAGAAGCTCGCACAGATAGACGTGAACATGTCTCCGGCAGAGATCATGCAACAGCCCGGATTTATCGTCGGGATGTGGTTGTCGCTCGTCGCTTTCGTGTTTATGATCTGGACTTTGGTCTGGATGTTCCAGGCATTGAAAGTGTCCTGTAACCTGAAAGGCTACAGGTTGGGAATCCTCTACTGCGTGGGGATCTTCGGCGGAGACATGCTTTGCCGCTATCTGATAAAATGGCTGTGCTATTGATGGAACAGCAGGTTACGTAGTCCGGCAATATCTTCTACGATATAGTCTGCCCCGGCTTGCGACAACTCTTCCCGGTCACCGTAGCCGTAGAGTACGCCGATCGAATCGAGTTTGTTTTCTTTGGCTCCGATGATATCATGTTTGCGGTCGCCGATCATGACGACTGATGAATGGTCCGTCAGGTTATTGCTTTCCAATACATGGCGGATCACATCTCCTTTTGTATAGAAGGAACCGTCCAGGCCGCTGCCCGCTACGAAGGTGAAGTACCGGGCGATGTCGAAATAGTCCAGGATGCGTTTGGCAAAGACTGTTGGCTTGGATGTCGCCAGCATCAGGATGCGTCCCTGCAGGGTTGCCTCTTCTAAAAAGTCTTTCATGCCGTCATACAGTTTGTTCTCATAAATGCCGGTGTCGGCAAAACGTTCCCGGTACTTTTCTGTAGCCTCTTTGGCCTGTTCGTCCGTGAAATGATAGAAATCCCGGAACGAGTCCAGGAGGGGGGGGCCGATAAAAGGACATAACTCACGGAGGTCGTTTACCTGTATGCCGAAATGGTTCAATGCATATTCGACGCATCGGGTGATGCCGATCTTCGGATCGGTAATCGTACCGTCCAGATCCAGCAGGATGTATTTGTATTCTTTCATTTGCAATTGTGTTGTTTACCCTGTTCCATGATATCCAGTGCTGCTGCCAACCAGGTATCGATATCGTCCGGATAGTGTTGTGCCGTCCGTGTCTTGCTGCGTTTGTGGCCGAGGCGGACAACAACGGCGTTTTTGTCGGGGATGATGAAGACGTACTGTCCGAGTATTCCCCGCATGTATGGGATATCCATACCTTTGTAGTTCAGATGCCAGAACTGGAAGCCATAACAGCGGTTCGTTTCATTATATTCCTTGAAGAGAAGAGTCGTGTCGGGCGTGGTCGCTTCTTTCAGATAACTTTCGGAGATCAGTTGCCTGCCGTCCCAACTCCCGTTATTCAGGATGAGTTGTCCGAAACGGGCAAAATCGCGGGCGTTGCTGTTGAAGCAGCAATATCCCTTTTCCATGCCTTCCTTTTTGTCCAGGCTCCATAAGGCGTTTTCTTCGGCCTGCAAAGGCGTCCAGAGCTTACGGGAGACATAGGAACTGATGTTTTCTCCCGTCGCTTTTTCAACCAGAAACGCGAGAAGCTGCGTCACCCCGCTTTGATAGATGAAGTTTACACCAGGCTCGGCGATTTCTCTCATGCCGAAAGCGATCTTATGCAGATCGTTTCCGTAGTAAAGCTGTGTAGTGGGAGAGAAAGGAGAGGAATAAGCCTCCTGGAAATCGACTCCCGCACTCATCGTCAGCAGATGGCGGATGGTGAGCGGTTTTCCGTTATATCCGTCGAATTCGGGGAAAAAGTCGTTGACCGGCTGGTCGACGTCCCGGATCACCCCGTCGTCTATGGCGCATCCGACGGCCAGAGAAACAATGCTTTTGGCCATTGAAAACGAGTTGCTGTGCGATTTCGGCGAATAATCTTCCCAATACTGTTCGAAAAGCAGCATGCTGTCTTGTATGACAACATAGGCGACTGTCTCTAAGTCATTGAATACCGGAAGATATTTTTCCGGTATCGAGCAAGTGTTATAAGCTTCCGCTTGTAGCCATGGAGCAGGATCGCCTGCTTTGACGATCCGGTTCTCGAAGATCGGGTACTGGTCGATCTTGGGCAGGAAATGGGTGAGTGCCCTACGCAGGTAATAGTTGGAGGGCAATGCCAGAAAACCTCCTATACAGCAGGCAACCAAAAGCATTGCCCATCCAATCCTTTTCATCTATTTTTCTTCTTTATACCAGGATGAGTACATGTGATAGTTCTTGGCTATCTTCTGATTGATCTCCTTCGCCTGCTCCGGGTCTACCTTCTTTACGAACTTGGCCGGTACTCCGGCGTAGATGCTTCCCGGCTCGACGATGGTCTTGCTCAACACGACCGATCCGGCAGCGACTATCGCTCCTTCACCGATCACGGCATGGTCCAGTACGACCGAACCCATCCCGATCAGGGCACCATTGCATATCTTTGCCCCGTGGATCGTGACATTGTGGCCGACCGAAACGTCGTCGCCGATCTCAATCGTCGATTTCTCGTATAAGGTGTGAAGGACGGAGCCGTCCTGTATATTCACCCCGTTGCCGATCCGGATGGAGTTTACATCGCCTCGCAGCACGGTCCCGAACCAGATACTGCAACCTTCGCCTATCTCGACATCGCCGATAATGGTGGCGTTGTCTGCTAAAAACGTGTCTTTACCTATCTTGGGAGTAAAGCCTCTTACTGATTTTATTAAAGCCATAATTATTTAGTTAAATTTCAGCCGTTTTCTCTTTTAGCCAAGCCTTCTCTTCTTCGTTCAAATGCGGGCTTACCAAGTCGTACACCATCTGGTGGTATTTGTTCAGCCAGGCATGTTCGCGTACGGAGAGCATGGACGGAATAACCAGCTTCGTATCGATGTAACATAAAGTCAATGTCTCGAAACCGAGGAACTTCCCGAATTCCGTTTCACTGTCTTCCCGGATCAGGATCATATTTTCAGTACGGATGCCATATTCGCCGGGACGGTACATGGCCGGTTCGTCACTCATCACCATGCCTGGTTCCAGGATTACCGGATTTTCTTCCATGCGGATGCTTTGCGGCCCTTCATGTACGTTCAGGCAATGGCCGATGCCGTGGCAGGTTCCGTGCAGATAGTTGATGCCGGCATCCCACAAGGCTTTGCGGGCGAAAGCGTCGATCAGGCAACCCCGTATGCCTGCGGGAAATTTGCATTTGGCAATTCCGATCGTGCCTTTCAGGGTGCGGGTAAAGTCCTTCTTCATCTGCTCGCTTGGCTCGTCGCAAAGGGCGATCGTACGGGTGATGTCGGTCGTTCCGTCTAAATATTGGGCTCCGGAGTCGAGCAGGTACAAACTGTCCGTTTTCAGTTCCGTATCCGTTTCGGGCGTAGGGGAATAGTGCACGACTGCCCCGTGAGGACCGTAGCTGGATATGCTGGCAAAGCTGTCCATGACATATTGAGGTTGTTCGGCGCGCAGAGCCGTCAACTTGGCGGCGGCACTCAATTCCGTCACTTTTTCTCCGGCTTTAAGCATCTTTTCCAGCCAAAAATAGAATTTGGTCATAGCGATACCGTCTTTCAGGACAGCGTTGCGGAACCCTTTTATCTCTGTCTCGTTTTTGATACTTTTCAGGTGGTTGGCGGGCGAGATTCCTTCTACCAAGATGCTGCTTTCGGGCAATGCATTGTAGATGGCCACGTTTGTCCGTTTACTGTCGATGAATACCCGTGTCCGTTCTGGCAGCCGTGACAGGAAGGTTGCCAGCATGCCGTAATCGGCCAGTGTCACTCCTTCTTTCTTTAGATGTTCTGCTATTTCGGCAGGGAGCTTCTTCGGATTCACGAACAGTACGCTTTCCTTCTCGGAAACGAATGCGTAACTGATGACGACCGGATTATAGGCAACGTCCGTTCCCCTGATATTAAAGGTCCAGGCCACTTCGTCCAATGCGGAGAGGATGGTGCAGTCGGCTCCTGCCTTATGCAACATTTTGTTGATATCGAGTAGTTTGTCTTCGACTGATTTCCCGCTGAGTTCGACCGGCATTTCAAACATAGGAGCTTCAGGGATGGCGGGACGTTCTTTCCAGATCGGATCGATCAGCGAAGCGTTTGTATTCAGTTTGATCTCTTTTTCTGCCAGCGACTTTTCCAGTGTGCGGGCATCTGCCAGGCTGTATGTCTCGCCGTTCAGTCCGACTGTCTGTCCCTCTTCCAATTCGTGTGCTAAGAACTCCGGGATTGTCGGGGTTTCGGGCAACATCATTTTGAAAAGCTCGATACCTGTCCCTTCCAATTGGGTGGAGGCTTGCAGGAAATAGCGTGAGTCGGTCCAAAGCCCGGCTTTATCGGCTGTGATTACAACTGTTCCGGCCGAACCAGTAAATCCGGAAATCCATTCGCGGTATTTCCAGCAGTCGGCAGGATATTCACTCATGTGAGGGTCGGAAGTCGGAATGATATAAGCATCGATTTTATGCTGCTTCATTGCTTCCCTCAGGGCGGCAATGCGTTCGGAAATGTTTGTTTTCATCGCATTTTGTTTTATGTCAACATTACTATTGGCAAAGTTATTAAATTTCTTCGGACAACAGAAAAACTTAACCGGTATTATTTGATACAACGGTCGGTATTATTTTGCATATTAATAGTAATCGTATTGTTGGCTGATAATTATCAATATCAAATTAGTCACCGGGTAAATAGCGGTATCCGGTGCTTGAAATTATTGCATACAGCCTAATAAATTATTAAATGTAACGCATTGGCTACTGTATAAATACTTATATTTGCGTCATTCATATTAAAAATAGAGAAGCCATGAAGAAGTTGATTGTTTTTACCTGTTTGTTGAGCTTGCTTTTCAGTTTAAACGCTTGTTCTTCCTATTATTACTCGATGTTGAGTTCCGATAAAGGAATTGTGGGAGTAAACGAGTATAATGATTTTGTGCAGGAAAATGACAGTGTTCGTATCATCTATAATTTTTATGGAGAAGATGCTCCGGTGAGAATTACGGTTTTTAATAAGCTGGATGAGCCGATGTATATAGATTGGCAGCGGTCTTCCCTGATCATAGGGGACAAAGCGGTTAGCTATTATAAGGAAGTGATGCCGGTTCAGGGAGATGTTGAGTCCTATTCTTCTTCTACCCGGCAATATGGATCGGTCAGCAGTTATTCTCGCGGTTCTTTTATCGGGGAAGTGCAAATGTCGAAAGGAATAGAATTTATTCCGCCCCGATCGAAGATCGAAGCTTCTACCTTGTGTCTGGGACGTGATTTTCTGGATGATATCCCGTACGGGGCTTTTACGAAACGTCCTTTTGTAAAGGCTAATGGTTGCCGGACAAACTTGAAGGTGATGGAGTTTAATGTAAGGAACAGCCCATTGTATTTCAGGAGTTATCTGACAATTTATACGGGTATGGAAGAGCATAAATCTGTTTATGAGTCTTCTTTTTATATTTCAGAACTGGTCGATGCCGGAAAGATGTCTCCTTCAGGATTCCGGATCGGGCAGGATCAGGCGGGAAACTTTTCTTATTATTGCAACCGTCGTGGAATGAACACGGGCTGGATTATAGGATATGCTGCTGCGGGTATTGCTGTGGTTACCTCCATGATTCTCATTTTCACCCACAAGCCATCCATGGAGATGCCGAGTCATTTTTGATAAGTAAATACTAAAGATGAATACGAATATAACCGATTTAAAGACAGTCCGTCTGAGTCAAGATGGCAGTGCTGTGATTATTTTGGATCAGACTCGCTTGCCGGGGAGCGAAGTTTATATTTCTCTTTTTTCAGCAGAAGACGTTTGGGATGCTATATATAAATTAAAGGTACGCGGGGCGCCTGCTATCGGAATAGCAGCGGCCTATGGTATTTATATTTGTAGTCGGCTGATTGCGGCGGATACTTACGATGTTTTTTACAGGGAGTTCCTCCGGGTAAAGGATTATCTGGCCTCTTCCCGCCCGACTGCGGTCAACTTGATTGCCGCTTTGAACCGGATGGAAAAAGTCGTGACCACCCATGCGGAGGGTTCTGTCCCGGAAATAGTACAACTGCTGCGTGCCGAATCAGAGGCGATCCGGACGGAAGATGCGGCAGCTTGCCGCAGGATAGGGGAAAATTGCTTGTCTTTGCTACGTCCGGGAATGGGAATCCTGACACATTGCAATGCCGGCCATTTGGCGGTATCGGAATATGGGACGGCTCTGGCTCCGGTTTATTTGGGCGAAGAACGCGGATATGGATTTAAGGTGTTTGCCGATGAAACGCGCCCGCTGTTGCAAGGAGCGCGCCTGACGGCCTACGAATTGCAGAAGGCAGGCGTGGATGTCACCCTGATTTGTGACAATATGGCATCGGCCGTCATGCGAAAAGGTTGGGTGCAGGCTGTCGTGGTCGGTTGCGACCGGGTGGCGGCAAATGGCGATACGGCTAATAAGATCGGGACTTCGGGAGTGGCAATCCTGGCTCGTCACTACGGGATTCCTTTTTATGTGTTGGGTCCGACATCCACCATCGATCTGAATTGTCCGGATGGCGAATCTATCGAGATCGAAGAACGGCATCCCGAAGAAATTACGGATATGTGGTACGCTTCACGGATGGCCCCCGAAGGGGTGAAAGCCTATAACCCGGCTTTTGATGTGACTCCTCATGACTTGATAACTGCGATTATAACCGAAAAAGGGATTGCTTATCCACCTTTCCGTATGGAGGATTTATGAAAAATATTTACGGAAAGTTTTGCTAATACCGAAACAATCAGTAATTTTGCTGCCCAATTTGTGGATATAGTAATTAAACAATATAATAAATTAAATTATGATCGTAGTTCCATTAAAAGAAGGCGAAAACATTGAAAAAGCGCTGAAGAAATTCAAAAGAAAGTTTGAAAAAACAGGTGTAGTAAAAGAATTGAGAAACCGTCAGGCTTTCGAAAAACCCTCTGTATCAAAGAGAAAACAAACTATGCGTGCTGTTTACGTTCAGCAATTACAGCAGGTAGAAGAATAAAAATACAAAATCTATCTGCCAGGCTTGTTTTATTGGATTCTTATTCCTATTTTCGTTGCATAAAAGTTGATGCAACGTGAATGTGCAGATTGATTCATTTTTAGATTATCTTCGGTATGAGCGGAATTATTCCGAATATACGATTGATGCTTATTCCAACGATTTGCAGCAATTCGAAGATTTTGTAAAAGAGAAGAAGGAAGGCATATTTGTGCCGGAGGAAGTTGATACGGATATTGTACGGAATTGGATTATGTCCCTGTTGGATAACAAGATTTCGCCCGTGTCTGTCAACCGGAAATTGAGTTCTTTGAAATCTTTTTTTAAATTCCTTATGAAGCAGGGATTTGTTTCTGTAAACCCGTTACGGTTTGTGACCGGTCCGAAAACAAAGAAGCCGTTACCTACTTTTGTAAAAGAGAAGGACATGGAAGAGTTGTTGGATGGAGACGGGTTTGGTGAGGATTTTGAAGGGGTGAGGGATCGCCTGATACTTGAAATGCTTTATGATACCGGAATGAGGCGCTCGGAGTTGGTCGGTTTGCAAGATACCGATATAGACTACGATGCCATGCAGGTCAAGGTGACAGGTAAGCGTAACAAGCAGCGGTTGATTCCTTTTGCAGAAAGATTAAAAAACTTGATGCTTGCATACACTGAAGTTCGAAATCGTGAAGTTGGCGCAGGAAGCGGATGGTTCTTTGTTCGTAAGAACGGAGAACAGTTGTCCACGGATATTCTTTATACGGTAGTAAAAAAGAAACTTTCGGACATTCCTACATTGGCGAAATGCAGTCCCCACGTATTAAGACATTCGTTTGCAACAAGTATGTTGAATAATGGAGCGGAGTTGAACGCCGTGAAAGAGTTACTCGGACACAGCAGTCTGGCTTCCACCAGCATTTACACACATACAACCTTTGAGGAATTAAAAAAAGTGTATCATGCTCATCCAAGAGCACAAAAAGAAGGAGGTTTATTATGAACATTAGAATTCAAGCAATCCATTTTGATGCAACTGATCAATTAGAAGCGTTTATTCAGAAGAAAGTGGCTAAGTTGGAACAGTATTTCGACGGCATTATATCGGCAGAAGTTAGTTTAAAGGTTGTAAAACCAGAATCTGCAAAGAATAAAGAAGCTGCTATTCGGTTGATTATTAAAAACGGAGATTGTTTTGCCGAAAAGGTAAATGATACCTTTGAAGAATCAATTGACGAATGCGTAGAAGCATTGGAGAAACAGTTAGTTAAATTCAAAGAAAAAATCAGAGCCAAATAAAAAAACGGTAGATAAATTTGGTATATAAGAAATAATGCCTAAATTTGCAGCCGTTTCGCCTTGGTGACGAAATGGCTGCTTTTTGAAGCAGGTATGCCTCTTTAGCTCAGTTGGCCAGAGCACGTGATTTGTAATCTCGGGGTCGTTGGTTCGAATCCGACAAGAGGCTCAAAATAGTTGATAGTGGAAAGTTGACAGTTGACAGTTTATGTCACTTTCCAGTTTTATCTGTCAACTATCAATTTTCAACTGTCAACTTATTGGGCAGTTACCAGAGTGGCCAAATGGGGCTGACTGTAACTCAGCTGTCTTTCGACTTCGGTGGTTCGAATCCATCACTGCCCACAAAATAAAACAATTTATAAAAGAATTGGTTTATTTGAAATTGCGGAAGTAGCTCAGTTGATAGAGCATTAGCCTTCCAAGCTGAGGGTCGCGGGTTTGAGTCCCGTCTTCCGCTCTTATTTATTGCCTGTGTAGCTCAGCGGTAGAGCACTTCCTTGGTAAGGAAGAGGTCCCGAGTTCAAGTCTCGGCACCGGCTCAAAATGGTATTTTAGAACATGATCATTAATCAAATAAAGAACAATTAAGTTATGGCAAAAGAGAAATTTGACAGATCGAAACCACATGTGAACATTGGTACGATTGGTCACGTTGACCACGGTAAAACAACTTTGACAGCTGCTATCACAACAGTATTGGCAAAGAAAGGTCTTTCAGAATTGCGTTCATTCGACTCAATCGACAACGCTCCTGAAGAAAAAGAAAGAGGTATCACTATCAACACTTCTCACGTAGAGTATCAGACTGCAAATCGCCACTATGCTCACGTAGACTGTCCGGGTCACGCCGACTACGTAAAGAACATGGTAACTGGTGCTGCTCAGATGGACGGTGCTATCATCGTAGTTGCTGCTACTGATGGTCCTATGCCTCAGACTCGCGAGCACATCTTGTTGGCTCGTCAGGTAAACGTTCCGAGATTGGTTGTTTTCATGAACAAATGTGACATGGTGGACGACGAAGAAATGTTGGAACTGGTTGAAATGGAAATGAGAGAGCTTCTTTCTTTCTACAATTTCGACGGTGATAACACTCCTATCATTCGTGGTTCTGCTCTGGGTGCTTTGAACGGTGATCCGAAATGGGAAGATAAGGTAATGGAACTGATGGAAGCTTGCGATACTTGGATTCCGCTGCCTCCGCGTGAAGTTGACAAACCTTTCTTGATGCCGATCGAAGACGTATTCTCTATCACAGGTCGTGGTACAGTTGCTACTGGTCGTATCGAAACTGGTATTGTAAAAGTAGGTGATGAAGTTCAGATCATCGGTTTGGGTGCTGACGGAAAGAAATCTGTTGTTACAGGTGTTGAAATGTTCCGTAAGTTACTGGATCAGGGTGAAGCTGGTGATAACGTTGGTTTGTTGCTTCGCGGTATCGACAAGAACGAAATCAAACGTGGTATGGTAATCTGCCACCCGGGTCAGGTAAAAGAACATTCTCGTTTCAAAGCTGAGGTTTATATCTTGAAGAAAGAAGAAGGTGGTCGTCACACTCCGTTCCACAACAAATATCGTCCTCAGTTCTATATCCGTACATTGGACGTAACTGGTGAAATCACTCTTCCGGAAGGAACTGAAATGGTAATGCCAGGTGATAACGTTACAATTGACGTTGAGCTGATCTATCCGGTAGCTTGTAATGTAGGTCTTCGTTTCGCTATCCGCGAAGGTGGTCGTACAGTAGGTGCTGGTCAGATCACAGAATTAGAAAACTAATTCAAACATATAAAATGTAGCCAGTCTTTTTTAGGGCTGGCTATTTTACGGAACTAGCTCAGTTGGTAGAGCACTGGTCTCCAAAACCAGGTGTCGGGAGTTCGAGCCTCTCGTTCCGTGCTAAAAATCTATAGATTCGATGAAAAAGATAATTAATTATATTAAGGAATCTTATAACGAACTTGTTTATAAAGTTTCTTGGCCTACGAGAACAGAGCTTTCCAATAGTGCTGTGGTTGTTATGTTTGCTTCCCTTATAATTGCGGCATTAATCTTTGTTATTGATTTAGGCTTTGAGGGCGTGATGCGTTTCTTCTACGAGAAAATCTTTTAATCAGTTTAAAGTATGTCTGATATTCAAAAGAAATTTTATGTTCTGCGTGCTATTAGTGGCAAGGAGAATAAAGTCAGAGAGTATCTTGAGGCTGAGTTGAAGAATACTGACTTAGGTGAGTATGTGTCACAGGTCTTGATTCCTACTGAAAAGACTTTTACGGTACGTAATGGTAAGAAGGTGATGAAAGAACGCGCTTACTTGCCTGGATACGTTTTGGTAGAAGCCGCTTTGGTTGGAGAAGTCGCTCATCGATTGAGAAACATTCCTAACGTAATCGGTTTTTTGGGTGGATCGGATAATCCCGTTCCCTTGCGCCCGGCAGAAGTTAGTCGTATTTTAGGTACGGTTGATGAATTGCAGGAACAGCAGGATGACCTAGATATTCAGTTTTATGTTGGTGAGAATGTGAAAATCACTTTTGGACCCTTTAATGGCTTCACTGGTGTGATTGAGGAGGTCAATGCCGAGAAAAAGAAACTTAAAGTGATGGTAAAAGTTTTCGGACGTAAAACACCGCTTGAGTTGGGTTATATGCAAGTGGAGAAGGAATAAGTGCTTTTGTTACGAAAAGTACTGTCTTTCTTTAAAAGTTATCGATGTTATATATCTAAAAAATTTTAGAAACAATGGCTAAAGAAGTTGCTGGACAAATCAAATTGCAGATTAAAGGAGGAGCAGCAAACCCTTCTCCCCCTGTAGGACCTGCTCTGGGTTCTAAGGGTATTAATATTATGGAGTTTTGCAAGCAATTTAATGCCAGAACCCAAGACAAGGCCGGTAAGATATTACCTGTTGTAATCACTTACTATGCCGATAAGTCTTTCGACTTTGTTGTAAAAACTCCTCCTGTTGCTATCCAGTTGTTGGAAGCTTCCAAACAGAAGAGTGGTTCTGCTGAGCCGAATCGTAAGAAGATTGCAGAAATCTCTTGGGATCAGGTAAAAACTATTGCAGAGGACAAGTTGGTCGATCTGAACTGCTTCACTGTCGAGTCAGCTATGAGAATGGTTGCCGGAACAGCAAGAAGTATGGGTATCACTGTTAAAGGGACATTCCCGGGTAATAATTAATAAACTTCAATTGAGATGAGTAAACTTACAAAAAATCAAAAGTTGGCTTTGGGCAAGATTGAAGCTGGGAAAGCATATACATTGAAAGAAGCTTCAGCTTTGGTAAAAGAAATTACTACTACTAAGTTTGATGCCTCTGTAGATGTTGATGTCCGTTTAGGTGTTGACCCTCGTAAAGCTAACCAAATGGTGAGAGGTGTGGTTTCACTGCCTCACGGAACAGGTAAGCAGGTTCGGGTTCTCGCATTATGTACACCAGACAAGGAAGCTGAAGCTACTGCTGCAGGTGCTGACTATGTTGGATTGGACGAGTATATTGAAAAGATTAAAGGCGGTTGGACTGATATTGACGTAATTATCACTATGCCTTCTATCATGGGTAAGATTGGTGCTCTGGGTAGAGTATTAGGCCCGCGTGGTTTGATGCCTAACCCGAAGAGTGGTACGGTTACCAATGAAATTGGAAACGCAGTGAAAGAAGTTAAGCAAGGTAAGATCGACTTTAAGGTAGACAAATCCGGTATCGTTCACACTTCAATCGGTAAGATTTCTTTCAATTCCGATCAGATTCGTGACAATGCTAAGGAATTTATTTCAACTCTTTTGAAGTTGAAACCGTCTGCAGCTAAAGGTACATATATAAAGAGCATTTATCTTTCAAGTACAATGAGTGCGGGTATTAAAATTGACCCCAAATCAGTTGAAGAAAACTAATTAAAATTATTGGACAATGAAAAAGGAAGATAAAGGCTTAATTATAGGTCAACTGACTGAGATCGTAAAGGAATATCCTAACTTTTATTTGACTGACATCGAAGCATTGGATGCTGAGAAAACCAGCAAATTGAGACGGGAATGTTTCAAGAAAGAGATCAAGTTGGTTGTTGTAAAGAATAACTTGCTTAAAAAGGCATTGGAAAATGTAGAAGGTGATTTCTCTCCTCTGCAGGTTGCAATGAAAGGCAATACAGCTGTGATGTTCTCACAGACTGCTAATGCTCCCGCTCGTCTGATTAAGGAATTTACTAAAGATGCTAAAAAGGATGCTCCTGTTAAGCCGGAATTGAAAGCTGCCTATGTACAGGAAAGTTTCTATATCGGTGCAGAAAATCTCGAAGCCTTGGTAAATATCAAGAGCAAAAACGAACTTATCGGAGATGTTATCATGTTGTTGCAATCTCCGGCGAAGAACGTTATCTCTGCTCTTCAGTCATCAGGACAAACTATCCATGGTCTGTTGAAGACTCTGGAAGAAAGATAATTTTTTTAATTTACACAGATAAACAAACATTTAAATTATACAAAAATGGCAGATTTGAAAGCTTTTGCAGAACAATTAGTAAACCTGACCGTAAAAGAAGTTAGCGAACTGGCTACAATCCTGAAAGAAGAATATGGTATCGAACCTGCAGCTGCAGCTGTTGCTGTTGCTGGTCCTGCTGCTGGTGGCGCTGCTGCCGCTGCAGAAGAAAAAACTTCTTTTGACGTAGTATTGAAAGCAGCTGGTGCAAACAAGCTGGCTATCGTTAAGTTAGTAAAAGAATTAACTGGTCTTGGTTTGAAAGAAGCTAAAGATATGGTTGACGGTGCTCCTAGCGCTATCAAAGAAGGAATCGCTAAAGCTGATGCTGAAGCATTGAAGAAACAGTTGGAAGAAGCTGGAGCTGAAGTTGAGCTTAAATAGTATTTATAACCTGGTAATCAGGTGATTTGGTTAAGAGTCTCCCTTAAAGGAGATTCTTAACCTTTTTGTGTCTATAATTTCAATAAGTTCAATAAATTCCTTACTAGATGTCTTCAACAGCTGAAAACCAAAGAGTTAATTTTGCTTCGATCAAAAATCAGTTCCCATATCCGGACTTTCTCGAAGTACAATTGAAGTCATTCCAAGACTTTCTTCAACTTGACACACCTCCTGAAAAGAGAAAAAAGGAGGGATTGTATAAGGTATTTGCCGAGAATTTTCCGATAGCAGATACGCGTAACAATTTTGTGTTGGAGTTCTTAGATTACTATATAGATCCGCCTCGCTATACGATTGACGAATGTATTGCTCGCGGGTTAACCTATAGTGTGCCTTTAAAAGCGAAGTTAAAACTGTATTGTACAGACCCTGATCACGAGGATTTCGATACAGTGATACAGGACGTATATCTGGGCCCGATTCCGTATATGACGGAAAGGGGCACTTTCGTGATAAATGGTGCGGAGCGTGTTGTGGTTTCACAATTGCACCGTTCACCGGGTGTATTCTTTGGACAAAGTACACATGCCAATGGTACGAAGTTGTATTCAGCGCGTATCATTCCTTTTAAAGGTTCCTGGATCGAGTTTGCAACTGACATCAACAATGTGATGTATGCTTACATCGACCGTAAAAAGAAATTACCTGTAACAACCCTTTTAAGAGCTATTGGTTTTGAAAGCGATAAAGACATTCTCGAGATCTTTAATCTGGCTGAAGAAGTAAAAGTTTCGAAAGCTAACCTGAAGAAGCTGATCGGTCGTAAACTGGCTGCTCGTGTTTTGAAGACTTGGGTGGAAGATTTCGTAGATGAAGATACCGGTGAGGTTGTTTCTATTGAACGTAATGACGTTATCATCGACCGTGAGTCGGTTCTCGATAGCGACAATATTGAGGCTATTCTGGAATCTGGCACGCAAAACATTCTATTACATCGTGAGGACCAGAATCTTTCAGATTATGCTATCATCTATAATACGCTTCAGAAAGACCCTAGTAACTCTGAAAAGGAAGCTGTCCTGTATATTTATCGTCAGTTGCGAAATGCAGAACCTGCAGATGAAGCAAGTGCCCGTGAAGTTATTCAGAACCTGTTCTTCTCTGAAAAGCGTTATGATTTAGGTGAAGTTGGCCGTTACAGAATTAATAAGAAGTTGAACCTTACTACCAGCGATGATATTAAGGTTTTGACAAAAGAAGATATAATCGAGATCATCAAGTATCTGATTGAGTTGATCAACTCGAAAGCGATCGTTGATGATATCGACCATTTGAGCAACCGTCGTGTGCGTACAGTGGGCGAACAGCTGTACAACCAGTTCGGTATTGGTTTGGCTCGTATGTCTCGTACGGTTCGTGAACGTATGAATGTACGCGATAATGAAGTGTTTACTCCGATTGATTTGATTAACGCGAAGACTATTTCTTCTGTCGTTAACTCATTCTTCGGAACGAATGCTTTGTCTCAGTTTATGGACCAGACAAATCCACTGGCTGAAATTACGAATAAACGTCGTTTGTCTGCATTGGGACCGGGTGGTCTGTCTCGTGAACGTGCTGGATTTGAGGTTCGTGACGTACACTATACGCATTATGGTCGTCTTTGTCCAATTGAAACTCCTGAGGGACCGAACATCGGTTTGATCTCTTCTTTGTGTGTATATGCTAAGATTAACGATCTTGGTTTTATCTCTACTCCGTACCGTAAGGTTGTTGATGGTAAGGTGGACTTTTCTGAGGAAGGTTTACAATATTATACTGCAGAAGAAGAAGAAGAATTGACGATTGCCCAAGGAAATGCTCCATTGGATGATAACGGCAAGTTTGTTCGTGATAGAGTGAAAGCTCGTTTTGAAGCTGATTTCCCGGTCGTGCCTCCTACGGAGATCGATTTGATGGACGTTGCTCCACAGCAGATTGCTTCTATTGCGGCTTCTTTGATTCCGTTCTTGGAACATGACGATGCTAACCGTGCATTGATGGGATCTAACATGATGCGCCAGGCTGTTCCTTTGCTGCGTACGGATGCTCCAATCGTTGGTACAGGTATCGAAGCGCAGGTTGCTCGTGATTCACGTACCCAGATCATGGCTGAACGTGAGGGAGAAGTTGTATTTGTGGATGCAACTTGTATCAAGATCAAATATGACCGCTCGGAAGATGAAGAATTCGTAAGTTTCGAAGATGCGGTTAAGACATACAATATTCCGAAGTGGCGTAAGACTAACCAAAGTACGACTGTCGATCTGCGTCCGATCTGTCATCGTGGTCAGCGTGTGAAGGCTGGCGATATCCTGACGGAAGGTTATTCTACTCAGAATGGTGAGTTGGCCTTGGGACGTAACGTGAAAGTGGCATATATGCCGTGGAAGGGTTACAACTATGAGGATGCTATCGTTTTGAACGAACGTATGGTCCGTGAAGACTTCTTTACTTCAGTTCACGTTGACGAATACATTTTGGAGGTTCGTGAAACGAAACGTGGTATGGAAGAGTTGACTTCCGATATCCCGAATGTCAGCGAAGAAGCGACTAAGGATTTGGATGAAAGAGGTATTGTCCGTGTGGGTGCTCGTATTGAACCGGGTGATATTTTAATTGGTAAGATTACTCCGAAGGGTGAATCTGATCCTTCTCCAGAGGAAAAATTGCTTCGTGCAATTTTCGGCGATAAGGCTGGTGATGTGAAAGATGCTTCTTTGAAAGCAACCCCGTCTCTTCGTGGTGTAGTTATTGAAACTGCTTTATTCTCGAAAGCCATCAAGAAGCGTAAGTCCAGACTGACAGACAAGGCTATTCTTCCTAAATTGGATGAGGAATACGAAATGAAGATGGCTGACCTGAAGAACTTGTTGGTTGATAAACTGTTGGTTTTGACTAATGGTAAGGTTTCTCAGGGAGTTAAAGACTATATGAATACAGAGATTATTGCGAAGGGAGTTAAGTTCTCTCGCAAGGCTCTGGAAGAATTGGATTATAATTCTATCCAAGTAAGTAAATGGACTGCCGATGCTGATAAGAACGAACTTATCAAGCAGGTGATTCTGAATTATTTGAAGAAATATAAGGAACTGGATGCTGAGTTGAGACGTAAGAAATTTGATCTTACGATCGGCGATGAACTGCCTACTGGTATTGTTCAGATGGCTAAGGTTTACATTGCTAAGAAACGTAAGATCCAGGTTGGGGATAAGATGGCCGGTCGTCATGGTAACAAGGGTATTGTTTCCAAGATCGTCCGTCAGGAAGATATGCCATTCCTTGAAGATGGAACTCCGGTTGATATCTGTTTGAATCCGCTGGGTGTACCTTCTCGTATGAACTTAGGACAGATTTTTGAAGCTGTGTTAGGTTGGGCAGGCCGGACGATGGGGGTTAAATTTGCTACTCCTATCTTTGATGGTGCAACATTAGATGATATGAATGAATGGACGGACAAAGCCGGATTACCCCGTTACGGTAAGAGCTACTTGTATGACGGTGGAACAGGTGAACGTTTTGACCAGCCGGCTACAGTGGGTGTTACTTACTTCCTGAAGTTGGGTCACATGGTTGACGATAAGATGCATGCTCGTTCAATCGGTCCGTACTCTCTTATTACTCAGCAGCCTCTGGGTGGTAAGGCACAGTTTGGTGGTCAGCGTTTCGGAGAGATGGAAGTTTGGGCACTGGAAGCTTTCGGTGCTGCACATGTTCTTCAGGAAATTCTTACGATCAAATCTGACGACGTTGTTGGACGTTCTAAGGCTTACGAAGCAATTGTGAAAGGTGATCCGATGCCACAACCGGGTATCCCCGAATCTTTGAACGTATTGCTGCACGAGCTGAGAGGTCTTGGTTTAAGCTTTACTCTGGATTAATTCAAAAACAATATAAGTAGATGAGTTTCGGCTCATCTACTTACTCATTGATAACTCTTTATAAATAAAAAATATGGCCTTTAGAAAAGAAAACAAAATAAAGAGTAACTTTTCAAAAATAACCATCGGTCTGGCTTCCCCTGAAGAGATTCTTGAGAACTCTAGTGGTGAAGTTTTAAAACCGGAAACGATTAATTATCGTACGTACAAACCTGAGCGTGACGGTCTTTTCTGTGAGCGTATTTTCGGTCCTATCAAGGACTATGAATGCCATTGCGGTAAATACAAGCGTATTCGTTATAAAGGTATTGTCTGCGATCGTTGCGGGGTAGAAGTTACAGAGAAAAAAGTACGTCGTGAACGTATGGGACACATTCATTTGGTTGTACCTGTTGCTCATATCTGGTATTTTCGTTCCCTGCCCAATAAAATCGGTTACTTGTTAGGCTTGCCGACCAAGAAACTGGATTCTATTATCTATTACGAACGTTATGTCGTGATTCAGCCGGGTTGTGTAGACACTATTGCTGAATTGGACTTGCTTTCGGAAGAAGAATATTTGCAGATTCTGGATAACCTGCCAAAGGAAAACCAGATGTTGGAAGATACGGATCCGAATAAGTTCATCGCAAAGATCGGTGCTGAAGCCATCTATGATTTGTTGGCTCGTCTGGACCTAGATTCTTTGTCTTACGAATTGCGCCATCGTGCAAGCACAGACGGTTCGCAACAGCGTAAGAACGAAGCATTGAAACGTTTACAGGTTGTTGAGTCCTTCCGTGCATCCAGAGGGCGTAACAAACCGGAATGGATGATCGTGAAGGTTGTACCTGTTATCCCTCCAGAACTGCGTCCGTTGGTTCCGTTGGATGGTGGCCGTTTCGCTACTTCCGATTTGAATGATTTGTATCGTCGTGTTATTATCCGTAATAACCGTCTGAAACGATTAATCGATATTAAAGCTCCCGAAGTTATTTTACGTAATGAAAAACGTATGCTTCAGGAAGCAGTGGATTCTTTGTTTGACAACTCTCGTAAATCGAGTGCTGTTAAGACAGACGCTAACCGTCCGTTGAAGTCTCTCTCCGACAGTTTGAAAGGTAAACAAGGTCGTTTCCGTCAGAACCTGTTGGGTAAGCGTGTTGACTATTCGGCTCGTTCGGTTATTGTCGTAGGTCCTGAGTTGAAAATGCATGAATGCGGTCTGCCGAAGAATATGGCAGCCGAACTTTATAAACCTTTTGTGATCCGTAAATTGATCGAACGCGGTATCGTAAAAACGGTTAAGTCTGCGAAGAAGATCGTCGACCGTAAGGAACCGGTGGTTTGGGATATTTTGGAGTATGTAATGAAAGGTCATCCGGTATTGCTGAACCGTGCACCGACTCTGCACCGTCTGGGTATCCAGGCATTCCAGCCGAAGTTGATCGAAGGTAAAGCTATCCAGTTGCACCCATTGGCATGTACGGCATTCAACGCCGACTTCGACGGTGACCAGATGGCTGTTCACTTGCCTTTAGGAAACGAAGCTGTATTGGAAGCGCAGATGTTGATGCTTGCTTCTCATAACATTCTGAACCCGGCTAACGGTGCACCTATTACCGTTCCTTCCCAGGATATGGTGTTAGGTTTGTACTACATCACAAAGATGCGTAAGGGAACACAGGGTGAAGGTCTTGTATTCTACGGACCGGAAGAAGCAACGATTGCATATAATGAAAAGAAAGTGGATATCCATGCTCCGATCAAAGTATATGTAAACGACATCGACAAAGAAGGTAATCCGGTTAAAAAAATGGTTGAGACTTCTGTCGGACGTTTGATGGTTAACGAATTTGTTCCGGAAGAAGTTGGTTATATAAATGAAGTATTGGGTAAGAAAGCGCTTCGCGATATCATCGGTAAGGTGATTAAGGCTTGTGGTGTTGCCCGTACGGCTCAGTTCTTGGATGATATCAAGAACCTGGGGTATTATATGGCCTTCAAGGGTGGTCTTTCCTTCAACCTGGCTGACGTTCTGATCCCGCCTCAAAAAGAGGAATTGGTAAAAGAAGGTTATGACGAAGTTGAGCAGATCATGAACAACTATAACATGGGTTTCATTACCAACAACGAACGTTACAACCAGATTATCGATACTTGGACACATGTCAACAGCAAGTTGTCCGACACATTGATGAAGCAGCTGACTGCTGATAACGACGGTTTCAACTCTATCTATATGATGATGGATTCAGGAGCCCGTGGTTCTAAGGAACAGATTCGTCAGTTGTCCGGTATGCGTGGTTTGATGGCAAAACCGCAGAAGAGTGGTGCAGAAGGTGGTCAGATCATTGAAAACCCGATCCTTTCTAACTTTAAGGAAGGTTTGTCAGTGTTGGAATACTTTATCTCTACTCACGGTGCTCGTAAAGGTTTGGCCGATACCGCTTTGAAGACTGCCGATGCTGGTTACCTGACTCGTCGTCTGGTTGACGTTTCACATGATGTGATCATTAACGAAGAAGACTGTGGTACATTGCGTGGCCTGGTTTGTACGGAGTTGAAGAACAATGACGAAGTAATCGCCAGCCTGGGTGAACGTATCTTGGGGCGTGTTTCTGTTCATGATGTCATTCATCCGTTGACAGGCGAAGTTATTGTCCGTTCCGGTGAAGAAATTCGTGAAGATGCTGCTAAAATGATCGAAGATTCTCCGATCGAAAGCGTTGAAATCCGTTCTGTATTGACTTGTGAATCCAAGAAGGGTGTTTGTGCGAAATGTTATGGCCGTAACCTGGCTACGAACCGGATGGTTCAGAAAGGTGAGGTTGTGGGTGTTATCGCTGCACAGTCAATCGGTGAACCGGGTACTCAGTTGACACTGCGTACATTCCACGTCGGTGGTATCGCATCTAACGTAGCAACTGAAAACAGTATCACTTCTAAATATGACGGTGTTCTGGAAATCGAAGAACTTCGTGCTGTAGACAGCGAAGAGAATGGTAAGAAGTTCCAGGTTGTTGTCAGCCGTTTGGCAGAACTTCGTATTGTCGATCCGACAACGAAGATTGTATTGTTGGCTCACAATATTCCTTACGGTTCCAAATTGTTCTTCAAGAATGGAGATACAATCAAGAAGGGCGATGTTATCATCGAATGGGACCCGTTCAATGCCGTTATCGTATCGGAAGTTTCCGGTAAGATCGAATTCGAAAGTTTGGTTGAAAATGTTACTTACAATGTTGAAAGTGACGAGACGACCGGCTTGAAAGAAAAGATCATTATCGAGTCTAAAGATAAGACAAAAGCTCCGGCTGCACACATCGTGGATGAAAACGGAAACTATCTGAAGAATTATTCATTGCCGTTGGGTGCTCACGTTGTAAAAGACGAGGGCGATATGGTTAAGGCCGGTGAGGTTTTGGTTAAGATCCCGCGTGCTGTAAGTAAAGCAGGTGATATCACTGGTGGTTTGCCTCGTGTAACTGAATTGTTCGAGGCTCGTAACCCGTCTAACCCGGCTGTCGTTTCTGAAATCGATGGTGAAGTAGGCTTCGGTAAAATCAAGCGTGGTAACCGTGAAATTACTGTTACTTCCAAATTAGGGGAAGTAAAGAAATATATGGTGCCTCTGTCCAAGCAGTTGCTTGTTCAGGAAAATGACTATATCCGTGCCGGTATGCCGCTTTCCGATGGTGCGACTACTCCGTCTGATATCCTGGCGATCATGGGACCGACGGCTGTTCAGGAATATATCGTAAATGAAATCCAGGACGTATACCGTCTGCAGGGTGTAAAAATTAACGATAAGCATTTCGAGGTAATCGTCCGTCAGATGATGCGTAAGGTTGAAATCATCGATCCGGGAGACACTCGCTTCCTGGAACAGCAGGTGGTTGATAAACTGGAAGTAATGGATGAAAACGATCGTATCTGGGGCAAGAAGGTTGTGACGGATCCGGGAGATTCTCAGACATTGCAGGCTGGTCAGATTGTAACTGTTCGTAAGTTGAGAGACGAGAACAGTATGCTGAAACGTCGTGACTTGAAGCTGGTTGAAGTTCGTGATGCAGTTCCTGCTACGGCTAACCAGATTCTTCAGGGTATCACTCGTGCCGCTTTGCAGACAAACAGCTTTATGTCGGCCGCATCTTTCCAGGAAACAACGAAAGTGCTGAACGAAGCTGCTATCAATGGTAAAGTGGACCGTTTGGAAGGTTTGAAAGAAAACGTTATCTGCGGTCACTTAATCCCTGCCGGTACAGGCCAGCGTGATTTCGACAAATTGGTTGTCGGTGCTAAAGATGAGTTCGAACGTATCTTTGCAAATCGTAAGAATGTCGTAGATTTCAATACTATGGACAGAGACGACGAGTAAAATGCGGAATAAATAATGAGAAGGGTTACCGATAATTCGGTAGCCCTTTTTTATTTTCTGTTATTTGTTTAATAAAATCAGAGTCCTTATATTTGTGTATTATCTTGATAATTATAATAAATGATATATGAAAAAAGTTCTACTCTATTTATTCGCCCTTCTGATCTCAACGAATGTGGCTTTAGCTGAACAACCTGATAAAGAGATGAATGTAATGTCTTTTAATATCCGGATGAGTACAAAATCTGACGGTGCTAACTGGTGGGAATACAGGAAAGATTTGGCTGCCAATGTGATCAAGTTTTATGATGTCGATATGTTTGGCGCGCAGGAAGTCTTGCATAATCAGTTGACGGATTTATTGGATCGTTTGCCAGACTATGGTTATGTCGGGGTTGGACGTGAAGATGGCAAGACAAAAGGTGAATATTCTCCTATCCTTTACAGAAAGGATCGTTTCTCCGTTGTCAAAAGTGGCAATTTTTGGTTGGCGGAAGATATGAATGCCGTGGGTAAAAAAGGTTGGGATGCTGCTTGCGAACGTGTTGCAACTTGGGCAATATTTAAGGACAAGGAATCCGAAAAAGAATTTTTCTTTTTGAACACTCATCTGGATCACATAGGACAGGTGGCCCGCCATGAAGGAGCTTCTTTGGTTTTAGAGCAAGTAAAGCAACTATCTGGAAATCTGCCGGTGATTGTTACAGGCGATTTTAACGCTGTCCCTACCGATGACCCTATTAAAGTGCTGACAGATGAAAAAGATCCGCGCCATTTGACACATACCCGTACATTAGCTCCTTTGCGTTATGGCCCTGAGTGGACTTTCCACGATTATGGGCGTATTCCTGTGGATGAACGCGTATGGATCGATTATATCTTTGTGAAAGGTAATATCAAAGTGCTTCGCCATGGCGTTTTGACTGAAAGCCTGGATAATCTGTACCCTTCGGACCATTGTCCTGTAATATCAAGCATACTTATTCAGTAAATATTATGAGTTCCGTAGATGTATTAAGAGAAATTACGCCGCTTTCACCGGAAGATTGTTTTCTGGTGATGTCGCGGCCTAAGCGTAGTTTTTCCTATCCGCTTCATGTGCATCCGGAATTTGAACTGAACTATCTGGAGAATGCCGGCGGAGCGATCCGCATAGTCGGAGATTCGGTGGAGGAGATGGATGATCTTGATTTGTTGCTGGTTGCAGGTGGTGCTAAGCATGCTTATTCCAACCACAAATGCCTGAGTACGGATATTCTGGAAATAACAATCCAGTTTCACGCTTCTCTTTTTGACAGTTTGATCAATAAACGTCATTTTAAGACTATAAAAGATATGTTTGAGAAAGCCTCATGCGGTCTTGTTTTTAGTCGTGAAATGATTTTGCGTATCCAACCTGAATTGAAAAAACTATCGAGTGACGAGCCGGATTCTTTTCACAATTTATTACGTTTAATAGAGATACTCAAGATCCTATCGTTGGATGAAGAGGCACGTAAGTTAAACGCTACCAATACCGTAGAAAACTTTAGCAATATAGATAATGATCGTCTGGATACGATCATGTTGTTTTTGCATGAAAATTATCAGCGTCCGGTTTTGTTATCCGAACTTGCATCGTTAATAAATATGAGTGAAGCCTCACTTACCCGGTTTTTAAAAAAGTGGACGGGAAAAACTTTTATAGATAATTTAAATGACATTCGTATAGCTGAAGCCGTTTGTCGTTTGATAGACACAAGTGATACAATAGCAGAAATATGCTATAAATCCGGTTTTAATAACTTATCGAATTTCAATCGGGCTTTTAAGCGACGAAAAGGTAATACTCCTACCGAATATCGTGAAAAATATGCACGTACTCGTTTTAGGGTTTGAAACATGATTTTAAACTAATTTACAGAGTAGGTGAATTATCTGTGATGAAATAGTATCATATAATGATAAAATAGTATTTGGTGGTTAATTGCATGAGACATATCTTTGTAATGTTGAATAAACAATGAAATTACTAAGACGAACAGCCTTAGTTTAAGCGTCGGGATTATAAAATATTAAACACAATAAGGTATTTTTTTTACATTGGTCTAAAGAATTGAGAATTAAAAACACAACTGAAAAAGGGCTGCCTGTGAAGGTAGCCCTTTTTATTTGCTGCCATTTCGATTTTAATATGTATATTTGTCTTAGAATATTTATAATCGAATATAGAAATATGGAAAACAACAAACCGACAAATGAAATTCAGGTAGAGCTGTCAGAAGAGATGGCTCAGGGGACGTATGCAAATCTGGCAATCATATCACATTCTTCATCCGAGTTTATATTGGATTTTATCCGCGTTGTGCCGGGGGCACCGAAAGCGCAGGTGAAAAGCCGTGTTATTCTGACTCCGGACAATGCTAAACGCCTTTTGTTCGCTTTGCAGGATAATCTGGCGAAGTTTGAAGAACAGGCCAATGGCAAGACGGCTAAGTTTGAAGATTTTCTTCCTCCCATCGGAGGAGTGAAAGGGGAAGCCTGATTCCCGGACAGAAAATAAAAAAGGCCACTCGGAAGAGCGGCCTTTTTTATTTGTAAGTGTGTGATTATCCGAGTCTCTTGTTTATAACGATATGACCGATATAACCCAGAATAATGACTCCTAAACCGGTAAGAAGAATAGTATTTGACAATCCTCCGTTAATAGCCGGTACAGCCAAAATGATAACACCGATAAGGAGTATGATTACCCCCAGATTTTTCAATAATTCGTTCATGGTGATAGATATGTTTATATATTATTATTTTTCTACCGCAAATAAAGCAATAATAACCCGATTGCAAAAATATTTTGGGACAAAAATGATGAAACCATTGAATTTAGCTTTTATATTTGTGAAATAATACAGTTATATATGCTACGAATACTTTATATACTTTATTTATGTCTGTTTGTGGTTCCTGTTTTTGTGGTATTGACCATACTGACAGCCCTTACGGTTATTGTTGGTTGCCTGTTAGGCGGGGAAAAGATATTTGCTTATTATCCGGGAATGATCTGGTCATGGCTGACTTGTCATCTGGTTCTCTGTCCGGTGAAAGTAAAAGGCCGGGAGAATATAGACCGGAAGAAATCGTACGTCTTTGTTGCCAATCACCAGGGAGCTTTTGATATCTTTCTTATATATGGTTTTTTAGGTGTCCCGATCAAGTGGGTGATGAAAGCCGGTATCGCTAAAATCCCGTTTGTGGGAGCAGCTTGCCGGGCAGCCGGTTTTATCTTCGTCGATAATTCGACAGCGAAAGCTGCTGCTCGTAGTGTGCTGGAGGCCGAACGCAGCCTGAAGAACGGGGCATCGGTGGTTGTATTCCCGGAAGGTTCACGTACGTATGACGGAAAGATGATCCGTTTTAAGAAAGGGGCTTACCAAATGGCAGCCGATCAGCACTTGCCGATTGTTCCGATCACCCTGAACGGACCTTTTGACGTATTGCCGATCGGTTCGTTGAATATTCACCGGCACAAGATGGAAATGGTCATTCACCCGCCTATTCAGACCGAAGGAATGGATGCTTCCCATAAGGGCTTGCAACAGATGGCTGATAAAACACAGGACATCATCGCGTCAGCCTTATGGGACCAGTATAAATAGTCTATTTCCAGGATTTTAAAATGCCGCGTTTGCAAACACTCAGGCTTAAACCGACATTATCTCCATAGAGTGAACCCGCATCTGCGGCTACGGCTCCCGTAAATTCCCAACCTTGCAGGCGTGGATGGCGATATTTGACTTCCACCTGCCCGGAGTTGCTTCTTTTGTTATTCAGGAACGGGGCGTAAGGTTTCCCCCAGCTATTCATGAGCGTGTATTTAAGGCGATAGGAAACCATTGGCGACAGATCTCCTTCAAAAGCCAGATGCCAGGCACGGACACGCGTATTCTTGAAATCCACATCCCCGTTCGTATTATATTGGGGAGATGTCAGAAGAGGAGAACCTATTGCATGTCCGAAATAAGAAGAACCGGTTTTATATTCCCCGTTATTATAGTAATCATCTCCACCACCACCAGGGCCCTGATATTTATCATGATCGAAGAGAATAAAATGGAACGGTCCGCTCTGATTACGGGTAACCAGATATTCCGTTACGACCTTCCGCAACCAAGGGAAACGCGGTAAATCCATCTGTACTCCCCAAAGTCCATCAGTCCCGTTCACGAATATCATACCCGATTTATCTTCAAAATAATGTTGGTAATAAGCCGCCAGTTTCCAGTCCGGCATCGTGTATTCCAGTTTGAAATCATACGAACCGAAATGATTGCCCAGCACATTGATCTGATCCGACAATGTAGCATCGCCTCCACCTTCGCTACCACAAAACACCCGGATAAAATCCTTCAGGGAATGAGGTTGCACGCCGACTTTCGGATCACTGGATGTCCCGCCCCACTGCGCCCAATGCTGTACGCCGATAATGCCGGAAAGCGGGAAATCGTTTTTCGTGTCTTTAATGCGGACATAAACAGATTTATGATGCCAGAGGACATTCTTCACATACGTCTGTTTGCCATTGGAGAAATCTTCCAGATACCCGGTATCGAAAGACTTGCCTACCGCAAAGTCTCCCTTCACCTGCATCCATCCCTTTGTGAGCGGAACGACGGTAAACTCCGGCATACTCAGCTTTATTTCCGGAATCGGGCGTGCATTGGAAGAGATCACCATGTCGCCGGAACTAAGGGAATGATCCCAAAGCGAATGCCGGTTTTCTTTGCTCCCCACACTCAGAAGCAGGCTTTTATATCCCAACTCGGCATATATCTGCTGGATAAACACATTACGATAACGGGGTACGGCAGCGACCAGATCCAGTCCTACGCTCCAGCGAAATCCCTTTCCAAAATGTTGCTGATGAAATACTCCGGCATTGAGATAACCGTTGTTGGCATCCAGGGGAACTATCCCGTACCGGTTGCTCACCATCCAGAATGGAGTGGTCGATCCGCTGCTAACCGATCCGAAAGCTTCCGCTTTATATGAGGTTGCATCTTCCACTTCTTCCGTCTGTGCAAAAGTATCTGCAGAATAGAAAAGAGCGGCAACTGCAATGATTGTCTGTAAGGCTTTCATTCCATATTTATTTTAACCGGACAAAGGTAAGGATTAAAACTTACCGGCCGATATCTCATTTCGAAAAGAAGTATAAGCATTCTGAAAATACAAATATCAGAATAATCGATGTTTATTTCCCCGGCAACCAGTCGAATACCGTGCGATATACATGGTCGCGCGAGTCCTTTTCAGAGAGTATCAGGTCATGAATCCCGTTCTGAATCGTGTCGCGCGTAACATAATTGCCCAGTTTCTGTCCATATTTTTGAATATCGTGCACGTCCAGCACGATGTCGGAAGACAGATATTCGTTATTCCATTCCTTTGTCTCCGGGAACGACTTGTTTGACGACATCACCAGTACCGGACAGTCCAAGTCGATCCCTTTCTGCACCGTTTTCTGCGCCTCCTGTATGGCGTTTATCCATCCGGCTTTTTTCGGATGGCCGTTAATCATCTTCCAGTCCGTATTATATTCCCATTCCCCTTTGAACTGTTTGAGCAGGCTGTGGGCGTACGAAGCATCCCCGTATCCCTGTACGGTCAGGTTCGGGAATAGCTTTCCGATAAAGGAAACTACAGGGATCACGATCTTTTCCATCATCCATCCGAAATTCCAGTCCAGAAAAGGGCTGTTCAATATCAATCCGTCGACGGGAAGTTTACCTTTTTTGCTGTTCAGATAATATGGCGTGATCAATCCACCCGTAGAATGTGCCATCAGCAATATTTTGTCATTCCCTTCTTCCCTGATAATAGCCAGGGCCGTATCGAGATCAGCGAAATACTCCTTCAGGCTTTTGCAGAAGAAAGGATTCTGGTTCGGCAGGATCGAGCGTCCGTACTTGCGGAGATCCATAGCATAAAAGTTATAACCGTGGGCATTCACGCTGTCGCCCAATTGCTTCTGGAAGAAATAGTCGTTGTAGCCATGTATATACAGGATTGCCTGTTTAGTCTCCGGCAATTGCGGTTTCTTGACAAGCGTGCAGACAACTTTTCCCTCGTAATCATCCGGCATCTGGATGGTCCGGCGCAGATAACCGTCGCCCAGCACGTCCGGAACGTATTGAGCATAAAGTACAAATACGAAGAGCAGTGATAAGATTGTAAAATATAGTTTCCGTGCCATATCCGTTTTTATTTCTTTACTATAACGCGTTCATTCTGAAGTTTGTTGCAGATTAAGACTACAAAAATACAATCTTCTTTATATATCTTGGGTTATCTGTTGTAACTTTTGTTTCTTATGATTAACTTGCAGGGCAAAACACAGAAGAGTTGATACTCGGAGTATAGAATGAAAAATACGCTACTTTTTATATGTTTTATCCTTACACAGATCTCTGTTGTAAGCAAGGCCGTTGCAAATGACCTTGATGATTTGCGACAAGAACTTAAAAACTTGCCGGATAGTAGTAAGTTGATAAGGCTTAACGAATTACTTTATCAAAACAATCGAAACATAGTGTTTAAGACATATGCGGATATGCTTTTGGAAGAGGCCCAGAAGCAAAAGAACGACCACTACAAAGGGAACGCCTTATTGTCGATCATGCGTTATTACTATTCCAGAAATCCGGACAGCCTTCGGTTCTACCTGAAACAAGCCGAACCTATTTATCTTGCCACTAACCGGATCGTAGATTTATGCCGTGTGAAAGGCTGGAACATTTATACCTTGGTAAATGCCGGAACCCATGACCAGGTGATTAAAGAAGTAGAGAGTTTGAAAGAATTGGCTACGCGTTTTAATTATCAGGAAGGTATCGACATGGCAAACCAAGCCTTGGCCAACTTTTATTTCAATATCGGTTTAAAAGAAGAAGGTGTCAGTTTATGCCGTGAAATCCTGCAGGGAATGGAAGAGCGAGGAGTTTCTCGCATTCGCCGGTATTATCTTTTGCGGCTGTTATTGAATCAAGAATCGAAGCAGGAATACCTGTTCAAGCTGGATACCTGCATCAAGAATTGTGAAAAAGAAGGAATCACCCAGTTGGATACAGAACACTCATTGCCTGTTCTGAAACAAAGTTATCATCTTTATTCCGCCCAGTATTATATCAATCAGAAAGACCCTGCGCTTACTTATTTTCATTTGCAAAAATTGGATGAGTTGGAGCAACAATATAATATGAATACGGAAAGGCTTATGAAATCATTCCTTTGGATGCATTATTATAACCTGGTCGGAAAGTATGATAAGGCATTGGCGATTATAGATTGGTTGAAACAGACCCTTTCGGATAATAAACGCTTTAACGATTGGATCAAGGTGGAAGACATCAGAGCCGATATCTACTATAAAATGGGGAAAGGAATGGAATCGGCCAAAGCCTACAGGGATTCGAAAGTCGTGCATGATTCGGTCATCCAGGCCCAATATTATGAAGACCTGGCCAAATTAAGGACACAACGGGAAGTCGACAAGTTGGAATTGCAAAGTAAGGAACTGGAGCTGGAGGCCGAAAAGTCACGTGCCAGATCCTGGGTGTTCGGTGGCGGCGCCATTGTCTTGCTCCTGCTCTGCGGCGTGTTGGGTTTCCTGGCTTACTCCCGCCACCGCTATGGAGCCCGTTTGAAAATAGCAAAAGAAAAGGCGGAAGAGGCGGACCATTTGAAGTCAGCCTTCCTTGCCAACATGAACCATGAGATACGTACGCCCTTAAATGCAATAGTCGGGTTTTCGCAAGTGATAGCCGAAGAAAGCGACATAGAGACGCGCCGGGAGTTCGCCAAGATCATCCAAAACAACAACGAACTGCTGCAACGCCTGATAGAAGACGTGTTGGATATCTCGAAAATAGAGTCGAATACACTTACATTTGTATTTACGGACCAGGATTTGCAGGCATTGATGAAAGATATCCATAGCGTTATATCTTTGCGGATGCCGGAGAACGTAGAATTGCTCTTGGACGATTGTCCCCGTTTTACATTTCATACGGACCGGAACCGGCTGACGCAAGTCCTTACGAATTTACTGACCAACGCCATCAAGCACACCCACGAAGGCTATATCCGTTTCGGTTACAAGGTGGCGGCAGACGAGATCTGTTTTTATGTAACGGATACGGGTGAAGGAATACCCGAAGACCAGTTGGAACGCGTGTTCGACCGTTTTGTCAAGCTGACGGAATGGACAACCGGTGTCGGTTTGGGGCTTGCTATCTCCAAAGCCCTGGTGACAAAGCTCGGCGGTCGCATGGAAGTTCGCTCCAAACAGGGAGAAGGTTCTACTTTTAGTGTTATTTTTCCTGTGTGATATTCATTCTTTTATATATAATCATCATGAAAACATTGTGTTACTTTTTCTTATTTTGTTTTTGCTGCATCCATTTGGCGGCAAAGAACCGGAAAGCGGTATTTGTCATCGTGGATGGAGTGCCTGCAGACCAGATCGAGCGTTTACATACTCCGGCTATCTTCGATATCGCTTCGAAAGGAGCTTACGGCCGGGCATACACGGGAGGCGAGATAGGCGGTTATTCCCAGACTCCGACCATCTCCGCCATCGGATATACCAACCTGCTGACCGCGACTTGGTTTAACAAGCATAATGTGGGAGGCAATTCGAACCTGAAACCGAACTACAATTACTGGACGCTGTTCCGCATAGCCAAAGAACAGCCGCAACCCTGTAAAACAGCTATCTATTCAAGCTGGACGGACAACCGTACGGTATTGTTAGGAGAGGGAAAAGAGGAAACGAACCGCCTGAAGATCGATATCGTAAAAGACGGTTATGACCTTGACACCATTCGTTTCCCTCATAAAGAGAAAGATTTGCATGTCTTCGATTATGACGAGAAGGTGTCGCTCGAAGCATCCAAAAGCATCCGTGAAGACGCTCCCGATTTGAGTTGGGTGTATCTGTGGTACACGGACGACGCCGGGCATCTGGCCGGTAATGGCGCTTACTTCGACGAATATGTAAGAAAGGCGGATGAGCAGGTTGCCCGTATATGGGAAGCCGTAAAATACAGGGAAGCCAATTTCGACGAAGAATGGATGGTGGTGGTAACTACAGATCACGGTCGTACGGAAAGCGGATACGGGCATGGCGGGCAATCCCTGCGCGAGCGGACTACCTGGATTTCTACAAACCTTCCGGTGAACGATTATTTTAAAAGCGGACGGCTTGCCATTACGGATATCGCCCCTTCTGTTTGCCGCTTTATGGGATTGCAGGTCCCTCAGGACGTTTTGTGGGAACAAGATGGAATGCCTTTTATCGGGGATGTCGATATTTGCGGATTACAAACTTCCCCCTACGACCAATCGGTCGAGCTATCCTGGGATTGCCTTTCTGAAAAGGCAGAAGTGGCGATTTATGCCGCGTGCGACAACAAGTTTAAGGCCGGTCAGCCGGACGAATGGATAAAGGTGGCCGCCGTGCCAGCCGCTACCCGGAAGTATCGGGTCGATTTGACATCCCTTCCTGAATCGGATTTTTATAAATTCGTATTGGTCACTCCCAATAACCATTTAAACCGTTGGCTGAAACGATAGTTAATAAGGTGGCAAACCGTTTCCGCCAAATCTTGGAATAAGTGCATTTGTTGTTAACAAGCGAAATTAATCCGTTGGAATTTGGGTTATCTCGTTAGGAGAAGCTATTTTTGCATAATTAATAACACATGCACTTGCACTTGGAGAATCGGAGAGACATAATAAATCCTTTTGACATTAACTCGGAAATGAATTTCGGCGTCTTTTACAATGCCTACTACCAGCGTTTTGTAAGATATGCTTTCTATTATGTAAATGATTTGCCGACTGCCGAAGACATGACACATGATGCCTTGTTGTACTATTGGGAAAATAGACAGAAGTTGCCTGCCGATACGGACGTCTTAGGATATATACTACAGTCCGTCAAGAACAAATGCCTGAATTACCTGAAGCATATCCAAGTGGAAATCGAATACAGCAAGAACCGTACGGAACTGCATGACTGGGAAATCACAACCCGTATCCAGACATTGGAAGACGAAAGCTACGGCACGATCTTTTCCAAAGATATAATGAAAATCGTCATGGAGTCTTTGTCCGAATTGCCGGAGCAGACTCGCCAGATATTCGTGTTGAACCGCCTGGACTATAAATCAAGGAAAGAAATTGCAGCGATCTTAGGCGTTTCCCAACAAAAGGTGGACTACCATATCAATAAAGCCAACGACCATCTTCTCCTGAAACTGAAAGATTACATTCCCCTCGTATTGTTATTCCTGAATTAAGCATATGTTTTGTTTTTCTCATAGCTATGGGAACTTTTTCCCATGCCTGTGAGAAACTTTTCCTAACGTGATGAGAATAAATTCTCATGCCGGTGAGAATTTATTCTCACAGTGTCTGGAATTGATGAGAAAAACAAACGAATAGTTCGTAGTGTGGGGTTGCCGACAAAAAATACTTGCGTTACGCAAAAAAAGTCCGGTTACGGTTGGGATTTTTCATAGCTGAGTTGCTCTACCTATAGAAACAGGAAAAAGAAGAACAATGCTAATAGATCGACATATACTTGTCCGTTACTTTCTGAAGCAGGCTTCGGAAGAAGAAAAGGAGGCAATACGGCAATGGATTGAAAGTAGCGAAGACAACCGTCAACGCTTTATCCGCGAACGGATTCGCTTCGATGCTTCAATCCTCGTAGACGAAGCTGCGGTTAAGCCTGCCGCAAAGACTGCTTCCGGCAAACGTTTCCATCTGCATCCTGTATGGGAATGGTCCTTGAAAGTGGCCGCTTCGGTTTTGATTTTGCTGGGCAGTTTTTATTTGTATGATGGCTACCGGGCAGATCAGTTGGCGCAGACTTTCCAGTGTGTATATGTCCCGGCGGGCAACCGTACTAATATCCAGCTTCCGGACGGCACAAATGTCTGGCTGAATGCCAACACATCTCTCCGCTACCCGATGGCGTTTTCAAAGACGAGCCGCGAAATTCAATTGGATGGCGAAGGTTATTTTGAAGTGGCGAAAGATAAAAAGCCTTTTATTGTCAAAACGAGCAAATATGACGTGGAGGTGCTGGGGACTACTTTCAATGTAGAGAGCTATAAAGACAAATCGGATTTTCGCACAATGCTCTATGAAGGTAAGGTCAAACTCTACAATACGAAGAACCCGGAAGCCGTTTACCTCTCTCCGGGCCAAACGGCAGAGTTGATAGGTGAGGCGTTGCAGGTCGTACCGACAACAGACCCCAACAGCTATCGCTGGAAAGACGGTTTGATCTATATCGAAGATAAGTCTTTTAATGCGATCATGGAACTGTTTGAAAAGTTCTATGACGTGCAGATCGTAGTCAACAACCAAGCTGTAAAGGATCTGTGTTATCGCGGGAAGCTACGGATATCCGATGGCGTAGACCATGCCTTACGCGTTTTGCAAAACGACTTCCCTTTCAAGTACAAGCGGGATGAAGAGAGAAACATCATATATATTAACTAATAAAATCAGTTAGCCTATGAGGAAGGACACATGAGAAACACACAAAAAAGAACCGGCAGTTGCTCCAACAACCACCGGCTCTCCAGTACATTTTTAATATACTTATTAATTTAAAATCAATCACAAAGGTATGAAAAATTATTTTTTACCTGAGTCTTTTAAAGAAAAAGATTCGGGGTGGAACCAAATACGTAGAGTTATGAAGTTAACAACCTGTTCTTTACTATTATGTTCATGTTTCGCGTTTGCTGGTCAGGCAAATTCTCAAAATGCGAAAGTTAGTTTGAATAAAAATCGGGTTCAACTGGGAGAAGTCCTGGATGAGATTGAAAAGCAGACGGATTATTTGTTTGTCTCAAATCGCGATGTAGATTTGAAGCAGAAAGTATCTGTACGTGCAAAAAAACAGTCAGTCCAGGACGTATTAAGCACAGTGTTGAAAAATACAGGCTTGACATTTACAGTAGAAGGGGTGAACATTGTACTTACGCGAAAAGAAAACGATGCAATTCCTGAACTTCAGCAACAAGGGAAAAAAATATCAGGAAAGGTGGTGGATCGGAATGGCGAACCGATCATCGGTGTGAATGTCGTTGAAAAAGGAACAACCAATGGCATAATAACAGATTTATATGGCAACTTCTCCTTAGAAGTGAATCCTGATGCAACACTGGTTTTTTCTTATATAGGTTATAGGTCCCAAGAAATCAAAGTCGAAAATAGCCTTTCGTATAATGTTATATTAAAAGAAGACGCAGAGGCTTTGGAAGAAGTGGTAGTGATTGGATATGGAACACAGAAAAAAGTGAATTTAACGGGTGCAGTTGAGCATATTTCTGCGAAAGAATTAGAAAGTCGTCCGATAGCAAATGTTTCGCAAGCAATACAAGGAAAAATGCCAAATGTGAATATAACATTCAATAGTGGAGAACCAGGGGGAGGAGGATCAATTAATGTGCGTGGATTAACATCCATAAATGGTGGAGGACCTTTAGTGTTGATTGATGGGATACCTGGGGATTTAAATCGTATTAATCCCAATGATATCGAGTCTATTTCCGTATTAAAAGATGCTGCTGCATCTGCTATTTACGGTGCTCGTGGTGCTTTTGGTGTTGTTATGATAACAACTAAAAATGCTAAAGAAGGAAAAACCAAAATAACTTATAGTGGATATTTAGCATCTTCTAGTCCAATATCTAATACAGATTTTATGACAAATGGCTATGAATCTGTTATGTTAAATGATGAGGCAATGCGCCGTTCCACCGGAAATACGTATACTCGCTATACGGAGGAGGATTATGCAGAGCTAAAGGCTCGTCAGTTTGATAAGATGGAGGATCCTTCACGACCTTGGGTAGTTGTGAAGAATGTAAACGGGAAAGATATTTATAATTATTATGGAAATTATGATTGGTGGAATACTTTTTTTACTGATCATCAATTATCCCATTCACATAGTATAAACGTGACAGGAGGAAGTGAAAAGTTGAATTATATGCTTTCAGGAAGGTTTTATAGTAAAGATGGTATCCTGAAAATTAATAAGGATAATTTCAAGTCATATTCTTTTCGTAGTAAAGTTAGTGCTCAGATTTTTCCTTTTTTAAAGATTACAAATAATACGCAATATTTCGATAGTAATTATTTATATTATGGTATGGAAGGAGGGGCTAATACTAGTTTTATAAATCTGAGACATCATGCTATTCCTGCATATGCCCCGCTTAACCCAGATGGAACTTCTACTTATACAACCTCAAAAAACGGTTATTCTATAGGTAATGGTGTTACAGCATTACTGGCAGATCCTTATAATAAGGGTGTTAGAGGATTGCACGAACTGACGACTACAACAGGCTTGACTTTTGAGCCGATTAAAAATCTTTTATTCAATGCTAATTATACATATTCTTTTTATATGAATGATAATTGGTATCGTTCAACAGTAGTTCAATATTCTATTCAACCAGGTGTGTTACAGGATGTCCCGAATTATAATAAGGATGAATACAAAAAAATGACATCGTTTAATCCGAAACAGATAATGGATATATACGTGAGCTACTCTAATACTTTAGGTAAACATGATTTTTCTATAATGGGTGGTATAAATTACGAAAACCAAAAGTATAGGAATTTGTCAGCTAGTCGTAAAAATTTATTGTCTAAGGATTTGAATGATTTAAATTTGGGGACTGGAGACATGACGGTTGGTGGAGGAGCCAGCCAATATGTATTATTTGGTACTTTCTTTCGTGTGAATTATAGTTATGCTGACCGTTATTTGTTGGAAGTAAACGGTCGTTATGATGGTACTTCACGATATGAAAAGGGGAGTCGTTTTGGCTTTTTCCCCTCTTTTTCTGGAGCATGGAGAATTAGTGAAGAACAATTCTTTCAGCCCGCAAAAAAAATAGTTGATAATCTAAAAATACGTGCTTCTTATGGTCAGCTTGGGAATCAATTGAATTCTAATAGTTATCCTTATATATCCACGATGGGTATGAGTTTGAGTAATTGGATAATGAACTCAGAGAAAACTCAAACAGTTAGTGCGCCTGCTCCTATTCCTGGAAATTTGACTTGGGAAAAAGTCATAACTAAAAATATTGGAGTCGATTTTAGCTTATTGAATAGTCGTTTATCATTTACAGGGGATGCCTATATTCGTGATACGAAAGATATGCTGATAAATGGAGAACTACTTCCTGCAGTGTTTGGGGCAAATTCTCCTAAGCAAAATGCAGGTGAATTAAGAACAAAAGGATATGAAATATCTATTTCTTGGAAAGACCAATTCAAGTTGGCAGGTAAACCTTTTATTTATAATGTTGCTTTTATGCTCGGTGATTATAAATCAAAGATTACAAAATTTAATAATCCAACAAATTTGCTTTCTACCTATTATGTAGGACAGGAATATGGAGAAATATGGGGATATAAAACAGATGGTCTTTTCCGTTCGGATGAAGAAGCTGCTGCTTATGATATAGATCAGAGGCTTATGGGTGCATATATTTATAATGGACAGGGTGATTGGCGAGGATTCCGTGGTGGAGACCTTAAATTCGTAGATATGAATGGTGATAAAGTAATCAATAAAGGTAAAAATACATTGGATGATCATGGCGATTTGGTGAAAATAGGAAATTCGCAACCTCGTTATAATTATGGTATGAATTTGGATCTAAATTGGAATAATATTGATTTATCATTATTTTTCCAAGGAATAGGAAAACGTGATTGGTATCCTGGGAGTAATTCTGGTAAATTTTGGGGGCCATTATCAAGACCTTACAATAATTTTATACCTGAAAATTTCAGTAGCTTAGTTTGGACGGAAGACAATAAAGATGCTTATTTCCCTGTGTTAAGGACTTATATTGCAGCAGATGGAGCGGGCTGTTTGAATAGTAATGCTAAAAATGACAGATACTTGCAGAATATAGGATATTTGCGGTTGAAAAATTTGATGATTGGATATACATTACCAGAGCAATGGACGAAAAAGATAGGAGTACAGCATTGTCGCTTTTATATTAGTGGTGAGAATCTATTTACTTGGTCTCCTTTAGTAACTGATTATATTGATCCGGAAGAAGCTATTGCTAATGAAGATGGTGACTTATATCCTTTGTCAAAAACTATTTCTGTAGGATTAGACATAACTTTTTAAAACTTGGAAAAATGAAAAGAACAGTATTTATATTTATCGTAGGTTTGGTATTAATGGCTTGTACTGACCAATTGGAGCAATATCCGCAAGATAAAATCAGTCCGCAAACTTATTTTAGAAATGAAAATGATCTGCGTTTGTATACTAATTCATTCTATAATATTTTACCTGGTGCTGTAGGGATTTTTTCAGAGAAAGTCGATAATATTGTGTCAAATACTTTGGCGGATGAATTGACAGGCCAACGAACAGTTCCTACTAGTGGTGGTGGCTGGGATTGGGGTACATTACGTAATATCAATTTTTATCTTGAAAATTCAGTGAAGTGTGATGACGAAAATGTACGTGCACGTTATGATGGAGTAGCTCGATTTTTTCGAGCGTATTATTACTTTAATATGGTAAAACGTTTCGGAGATGTACCTTGGTATGATAAAGTCATTTCAGATAAAGATACAGAAGCTCTTCAAAAGAAAAGAGATACGCGAACTTTGGTTATTGATAATATGATAAAAGATCTCGATTTTGCTATTGAACATTTGCCTGCTGACCGGACTGTTGATCAGGTAAGTAAATGGACAGCATTGGCATTGAAATCGCGTATATGCTTATATGAGGGAACTTTTCGTAAATATCATACAGAATTAGCTGTTTCAGGCTGGGAGAGTATGTTGGATTTAGCAATA
The DNA here is from genome assembly GCF_014287585.1 of Parabacteroides hominis. Classification (GTDB taxonomy): domain Bacteria; phylum Bacteroidota; class Bacteroidia; order Bacteroidales; family Tannerellaceae; genus Parabacteroides; species Parabacteroides hominis. Next base: position 91,684 of record NZ_JACOOJ010000007.1, read on the forward strand.
GAAGCGTCAGAGCAACTGATGAAAGGAAGTGGTTATGCATTGTATAACACTGGTAATCCTGGAAAAGACTATTTAAACTTGTTTGCGTCTATTGATCCTATTGAAACGGAAGTGATTTTAGCTCGACTGTATAGTGACGCTCTTCAAATATACCATTATGTAAACTATTATTTGACTTCTCCGGGACAAGGTAGAAATGGTTTGGAAAAAAGATTGGTAAATAGTTATTTGATGTTAGATGGAAATCGTTTTACGGATATTCCAGGATATGAAAAAATGACTTTTGTGGATGAGGTGAAAAATCGTGATCCTCGCTTGTCGCAAACAATTCGTACTCCCGGTTATACCCGTATTGGAGAAACAACGCGTTTAGTTCCGGATTTTTCACTTTGTATGACAGGATATCAAATCATTAAGTATCTTACATCACCGAAATATGATCAGTATGATCGATCATGCAATGCGATGCCTCTTATGCGATATGCAGAAATTCTATTAAATTATGCGGAAGCAAAGGCAGAACGTGGAACTATTACACAAGAAGATTTGGATAAATCCATTAATTTGATTCGTAGTCGCGCGGGTATGCCTGGATTGAATCTGGTAAATGCCAATGCTGATCCTGATTCTTATATAGCGAAGTTATACCCAGCGGTCTGTGGTGAAAATAAAGGGGTAATTTTGGAAATACGTCGTGAAAGAAGAATCGAATTGGTGATGGAATCATTCCGTTGGGATGATGTAATGCGTTGGAAAGAAGCTTCAGCTTGTTTTCTTGAACCATTTAAAGGCATGTATTTTCCGGCTACAGGATCATATGATTTGGATGATGACGGTAAGTTTGATATTTGTATTTATAAAGATGAAAAACCAAATGCGGGTGATATTCAATATTACAAACTTGGTGTAGATATCATTTTAGAAAGTGGTGAAAGCGGTAATGTTATGGTCAACCCTCATATTCAGAAAATATGGGATGAAGATAAAGATTATTTCTATCCAATACCAATTCAAGAGCGATTGTTAAATCCTAATTTAACACAGAATCCTGGTTGGGATGATGGGATAGATTAGATCTGATCTATTTGCGGGAGCATAGGTTAATATTTATGCTCCCCTTCTTAATAAATGTATAATATTAATAGATTAAAAAAAATTATTATGTTGCGATTGTCTATATTAGTCGTTGTATTCTGTTTCCCGAGTGTGTTAATAGGAAAGAATGCTTTTGAGTCTCCAAAATTGAGTAATCCTGACTCGTGGACGATGATTATGCTTCCTGATCCACAAGCTTATATTACATTTGATCGTAATCAACCTTTATTTGATTTGATGATAACTTGGATTGCCTCTCATGTTGATTCGTTAAATATAAATATGGTGGTTTGTACAGGTGATTTGGTAAATCATAATTATTACTTGAATCCTGATGGGATAAATGCAAATCAGACAAGTGTACAGCAATGGGAGGCCGTCTCTAAGTCGTTTGAACGTTTGGATGGTATAGTGCCTTATGCATTGGCTACTGGTAATCATGATTATACATCTTTGCCCAATAGAAATAGGCAAACTTTTTTTGATGATTATTTTCCATCGCATCGCAATCGGCTTAATTTACGAGTTTTGCGTGACGTTGGAACAGATGCGGAAGGATATCCAACATTGGCAAATGCGTCATATGAAATTATTACACCTCAAAAAAATAAGTATTTGATATTGGTTTTAGAGTATGCTCCATGTGATATTACACTTGCTTGGGCTGAAAAAATCATCAAGCAGCAAAAATATATTGATCATAAAGTAATACTTCTTACTCATTCCTATATGTATGATATAAATCGTAAAAATGAGCGTATTGTTAGCGAAAGTTCTAAACTTGAAACTCCAAATTGGGGAGAAGATATTTGGCAGAAATTAGTGAAACCATCTAAGAATATAAGTCTTGTTTTATGTGGCCATACTGCAGCTCCTGATGATTGGAATGGTGCTGTTGGTTTCAGAAAAGATCGGAATTCGTTAGGTAAAATAGTTCCTCAAATGATGTTTAATACACAAGCACTTGGTGGTGGATGGCGAGGAAATGGCGGAGATGGATGGCTTCGTATTCTTGAGTTTTTGCCTGATGGGAAAACTGTTAAGGTAAAGACTTTTTCACCGTTATTTGCGATTTCTCCTTCTACTAGGCATTTGGCTTGGAATCGTGAATCATACAATGAATTTATTTTTGAATTGGAGTGAAATGAAGAATGCTATATTTATTTCTACAAACGTACAAGTTGTTGGATGATGAAAAGGGACATGTCTCTTCGGCTCTTTGGAAAGGAAAGAAGGAGAGCGAATATAAAACCGTGGTAACGGGGTAAGCCGCCATTTGGTGTTGTTTCCCCCTCGAAAATGTATTTGTATAAATAAAAATGGTGAGAAAGGTTTGCCAGTAAAAAAAACTTCTTACCTTTGCACCGCAAAAATTATTAGTAATAACAATACAAAACAGCGTTTTATGAACAATTACGAAACCGTTTTCATTTTGACTCCCGTTTTGTCTGACGCTCAGATGAAGGAAGCGGTAGAAAAATTCACGAACCTCCTGAAAGAACAGGGTGCTGAAATCGTGAACGAAGAAAATTGGGGTTTGCGCAAATTAGCTTATCCTATCGACAAGAAAACAACAGGCTTCTACCAGTTGGTTGAATTCAAAGCAAATCCGGAAACTATCGCGACTCTGGAAATCCAGTTCCGTCGTGACGAGCGTGTGATTCGCTTCCTGACTTTCCGCCAGGACAAATATGCAGCAGAATATGCCGCAAAGAGAAGAAGTTTGAAATCATCTAAAGAAACAGTAAAGGAGAATTAATCATGGCAGCAACTCAATCAGAAATCAGATATTTGACTCCGCCTTCAGTAGACGTTAAAAAGAAAAAATATTGCCGTTTCAAAAAGAACGGTATCAAGTATATCGATTACAAAGATCCTGAATTCCTGAAGAAATTCCTGAACGAACAGGGTAAGATTCTTCCGCGTCGCATCACTGGTACTTCTTTGAAATTCCAGCGTCGTATCGCTCAGGCTGTTAAAAGAGCTCGTCACTTGGCGTTGCTTCCTTATGTAACCGATTTAATGAAATAATAAAAAGAGAGGAGACAGAATATGCAAGTTATTTTGAAAGAAGATGTAATCAACTTAGGTTACAAGGACGATATCGTAACAGTTAAAGACGGTTACGGACGTAACTTTCTAATCCCCACGGGTAAAGCAGTTATCGCGTCTGAATCTGCAAAGAAAGTATTGGCTGAAAACTTGAGACAGCGTGCTCACAAGTTGGCTAAGATCAAAGAAGATGCTCAGGCTTTGGCTGCTAAGCTGGAAGGCGTTGCCCTGACAATCGGTGCTAAGACAAGTTCAACAGGTACAATCTTCGGTTCTGTAACGAATATCCAGGTAGCTGATGCATTGACTAAAGCTGGTTTTGAAGTAGATCGCAAGATTATCTACATCAAGGAATCTGTTAAGGAAGTCGGTAGCTACAAAGCTATCCTGAAACTTCACAAAGAAGTATCGGTAGAAATTCCTTTTGAAGTAGTTTCTGAGTAATCCCATACCGGATAAAAGATAAAAAGGGCGATTCCTTGCGAATTGCCCTTTTTTTATTTCAGATCAGCCTAATTTTACTCATCAAAAAGCATTACATTTGTCTCGAATTTGCAAGAAATTTTTAAAGTGGCAAAAAGTACTTTTCTATATATCAATTTGGTAATAGCTTTGTTTTTTGTTTTACCTGTGTCGCAGGCAAAGGAAAAGGCGTTTACGGTGGTGATCGATGCCGGGCATGGAGGGAAGGACCCTGGTGCGCGTGGCTCGTCCATCAATGAAAAAGCTATTAACCTGGCGGTAGCCCTCAAGCTCGGTAGCCTGATATCGGAAAAGCACAATGATGTGAAAGTCATTTATACACGCAAAACGGATGTCTTTATCGAATTGGACGAGCGGGCGAACATCGCCAACCGGAATAAGGCGGATCTTTTTATCTCCATTCATACGAATGCGGTGAAGAGGGGAAGTTCGGTGTCGGGAACGGAAACTTATACGTTAGGTCTGGCCCGTACGGACGAGAATCTGGAAGTGGCTATGCGCGAGAACTCCGCGATCCTTTTGGAAGATAATTATCTGCAGAAGTACGAAGGTTTCGATCCGACTTCTTCCGAATCGTATATTATTTTCGAATTTATGCAGAATAAGCACATGGAACAGAGCATCAGCCTGGCTTCGGAGGTGCAGAAATGCTTTACTTCCGTCAAGCGTAATAACAGGGGAGTGCGGCAGGCGGGTTTCCTTGTGTTGCGTAAGACGAGTATGCCGAGTATTCTTGTGGAATTAGGGTATATCTCGAATCCGGCGGAAGAGCGCTTCATGAAAACGAAGGAAGGGCAAAGCAAGCTGGCTACCGCTATCTATAATGCTTTTACAAAGTATAAGTGGGAATATGACCGCAAGCGCGGTGCGCTGGCCGGAAATGCAAGTGTCGCTCCAATATTGGAAGTTGCAGATGATGCCGGTGATAATCAGGCTATTTCCGCGCCTCCGGGAAGTGAAGAATATATTCGCCAAAAGAACAAAACAGAGGAAGCCAATCGGAGCCGTGCGTCCAAGCCGGTAGCTTCAGCAAAGCAGGCGAGCCAAGTTAAAAAGGGGCAAACGGTTTATAAAATACAAATACTTACCTCGGATAAAAAACTTTCTCCCGGTTCTAAATTGTTTAAAGGATATAAGAATGTCGATTGTTTTATCGAGAAAGGCATTTATAAGTACACGTATGGCGAAACAACGAGTTTCGATTCTATCCGTAAGTTGCGCCGGCAGGTAGCGAAAGATTTTAAAGACGCTTTTATAGTCGCCTTTAAGGATGGAAAGAAAGTAAAATATTAATAGTAACAGAATTTATATTATATACAGAGAAGAAATGAAAAATGTATTCACCAAAGAGGCAAAGATCGGACTTGTGTCTATAGTCAGTCTGGCATTGCTATATTTAGGAATTAATTACTTGAAAGGGATCAATCTGTTTAAACCGACAAACCATTATGTGGTGGCTTGTACGAATGTAAAGGGAGTGACGGTTTCGAGTCCTGTATTCGTAGAAGGTTTTAAGGTCGGTCTGGTGCGTGAGATCATTTATGACTATGATGCCGTCGACAAAATTTCGATCGATATCAGCCTGGAAGATCACATGAAGATTAACAAAGGCAGCTATATTACGATCGTGAACAGTTTCCTCGGTGGTGGTGAATTGCATATCCATCTGAACAAGTATGTAGACGACTATCTGAAGCCCGGCGCAACGATTGAAGGGCGGATGGAGACGGATATGATGCAATCCGTACAGGAAAAGATTCTTCCGCAGGTAGAGTTGTTATTGCCGAAGATCGATTCGATCCTGGGCGGCTTGCAAACGCTGGTCAATCATCCGGCATTGGCTCAGTCTTTGAATAATATCGAGAAAACGACCAATAGCCTGGCTGTTTCTTCCCGCCAGCTCAACCAGATGCTGAGCAAGGATGTACCGGGCATTATGAGTGACCTGAAGGTCATCACCGGAAACTTTGCCGATGTCAGCACGGATTTGAAGAAGCTGGATCTGGCAACGACCGTGAATGCGGTGAATGCAACGTTGGATAACGTGGAGCAGATGACGCGTAAGCTGAACTCTAAGGATAATAGTATGGGGCTTCTGTTGAACGACCGTGCTCTTTACGATAACTTGAATAGTACGGCGGACAATGCCTCCAAGCTTTTGCTCGATTTGAGGCAGAACCCCAAAAGGTATGTACATTTTTCTGTATTTTAAGATAGCGTAAGATTTCTTGTACAAACCGTTTATTTAGAATTATTCCAATTAAACGAAAAAATATAAAATACAGAAGGTTGGCTTCTCTAAGACCTTTAGATAGAGAAATATAACTTGATCGAAAGGTCTTTTTTGAAGTCGGTTACCCGGAAAAGCGAGGGGCTGAAGAATGCTCTTAAACAAAGGCTTTTTGTAATTCTAATGTTTTAAAACGAAGATATTCAGATTGTTGGAATTAACTGCTTGACAATAAACAGGATATTGAACAATCAAAAGTTCCAAACAAAATGATACTTTTTTTTTCGGAATTAATTTCTAAACTTTGTAGTCGTAAAAATAAAAATTGAAGTTGTAAGTATAGTTGGGAGAGTCAAAAATCATGCAAACTGAATATCAAACTTTGTGGAATAAATGCCTCGCAGTCATTAAGGACATCGTCCCTGAGGCCGCTTTTAACACATGGTTCAAGCCTATCATACCATTATCATACGAGGATAATAAATTTACGATTCAAGTACCCAGCCAGTTCTTTTACGAGTATCTGGAAGAGAAGTATGTGAACGTATTGAAAGTTACGCTATATCGTGTGATAGGGCAGGGTACGATATTAAACTATCGTATCAAGGTCGTTGATAAGGTGAAAGAAGATGGCATGATTACTTTGCCTACCGGTAATGACGCTCCCCGTACCGGCAAGAAAAGTGCGGAAATCCCTTCTTTATTCGAATCTAAAGCCCGCCAGGACTGGGATTCGCATTTGAATCCTAAATACAACTTCGATAATTATTTTGAAGGAACAAGCAACCGTCTGGTTCGTTCTGCCAGTGAAGAGATTGCTAAAACGCCGGGGAAGACCTATAATCCGATGTTTGTTTACGGCGCATCGGGAGTAGGCAAGACGCATTTGTGTCATGCTATAGGTAACCGTATTCAGGAAATTCATCCGGAAAAGAGGGTGTTGTATATTTCGGCTCATCTTTTTACGGTGCAATATACGGAGGCTATCCGGAAAAATACGACAAACGATTTCATGTACTTCTATCAAGGAGTGGATGTGCTGATTTTGGATGATATCCAAGAATTGATCGGAAAAGATAAAACCCAAAATACGTTTTTCCATATATTTAATCATCTACATTTGTTAGGCAAGCAGTTGATCATGACTTCCGATAAGGCGCCTGTAGACCTGCATGGGATGGAGGAACGTTTGTTTACGCGTTTAAAATGGGGATTGACGGCGGAATTGGAACGCCCTGATCTGGATTTGCGCAAGAAGATTCTAAAGAATAAGATCAGCCACGACGGAGTGGTGATTCCGGACGACGTGTTCAATTTTATTGCAAGTAACGTGACGGAGAACGTACGTGATGTTGAAGGTATCGTTGCATCTTTGCTGGCCTATTCTACGGCGTTCAACCGCATGATCGACCTGCCTTTGACCAAACAGGTGGTGAGCCGTGTCGTGAAGTTGGAAAAGAAGCAGGTGTCCGTGGAATCTATTCAGGATGTAGTCTGTAAATATTATAACCTGGAACTGGCCGCTATCCAGACCAACTCGCGCAAGCGGGAAATCGTACAGGCACGCCAGGTTGCGATGTACTTGGCGAAGAAGTACACCGACAGCTCTTTCTCCCATATCGGTAAGATCGTCGGAAAGCGCGACCATGCAACTGTCCTGCATGCCTGCAAGACGGTAAAGGACCAGATCGAAACGAATAAATCTTTCCGCTCTTCGGTAGAAGAGATCGAGGCTTTGCTCAAAGCTTGATTTAATGCGATATTTATATGAAAGGATGCGCTTGCGGGCTGCGTCCTTTTTCTGTTTTTGGGAAACCTTGTTGTAGGGCAGGTTTTCTTTTTGGGAAACTTTTAGAACCAATGAAAAGGGATAAGCTGTTGATAAATAACGTGGTTTATAAGCGAAAGGGAAAACTTGTCAACAATGTATATTTTCTTTGTTGAATAATTTGGCTAATCCATAAACTATGCTTAAACTTGCACATCATTAAACTTAAAACAATCGTGAATCGTAAAACTTACACCTTCGATGAAGCGTTTAAAGCTTCACTGGACTACTTTACCGGCGACGAATTGGCCGCAAAAGTATGGGTAAATAAGTATGCCTTGAAGGATGCATTCGGGAACATCTATGAGGAGTCCCCCGTAGACATGCATCACCGCCTGGCAAGTGAAATTGCCCGTGTAGAAAAGAAGTATCCTAACCCGTTGTCGGAAGAGGAACTCTTTAACCTGTTTGATCATTTCCGCTACATCGTGCCGCAGGGAAGCCCGATGACGGGAATTGGCAATGATTTTCAAATTGCCTCACTCTCTAACTGTTTTGTAATCGGATTGGATGGAGAAGCCGATTCATATGGTGCGATTATTCGAATTGATGAGGAACAAGTGCAGTTGATGAAACGTCGTGGCGGTGTTGGTCACGATTTATCACATATTCGTCCGAAAGGATCTCCTGTTAAAAACTCGGCGTTGACATCGACTGGTTTGGTCCCTTTTATGGAACGTTATTCAAATTCAACCCGCGAAGTGGCCCAGGACGGTCGTCGTGGAGCCTTGATGCTTAGCGTTTCCATCAAGCATCCGGATTCGGAGTCGTTTATCGATGCCAAGATGACGGAAGGGAAGGTGACGGGGGCAAATGTCTCTGTGAAGATCGATGACGAGTTTATGCAGGCGGTAGTCAACGGGACTCCTTATAAACAACAATATCCGATCAACTCGTCTGAACCCACCACCGTGAAGGAGATCGATGCGGCCGGACTCTGGAAGAAAATCATTCATAATGCATGGAAGTCGGCCGAGCCGGGCGTGCTTTTCTGGGATACGATCCTGAAAGAGTCAGTGCCCGATTCGTATGCTGATCTCGGATTCCGTACGGTTTCGACCAACCCTTGCGGTGAGATTCCTTTGTGCCCGTACGATAGTTGCCGTCTGTTGGCGATCAACTTATATTCGTATGTCGTTAACCCGTTCACGAAGGATGCCTATTTCGATTTCGACCTGTTCCGCAAGCATGTTATCCTGGCACAACGTATCATGGACGATATCATCGACCTGGAATCTGAAAAGATTGAGAAGATTCTGGAGAAGATCGATGCCGATCCCGAATCTTTGGAGGTAAAACAGAGCGAACGCCACCTGTGGGAGAAGATCCAGAAAAAGACTTTGCAAGGACGCCGTACCGGTGTGGGTATCACCGCCGAAGGCGACATGGTCGCCGCCTTAGGGTTGCGTTATGGTACGGAAGAAGCAACGGATTTTGCCGAGAAGGTGCAGAAGATGTTGGCTTTGGCCGCTTACCGCTCTTCGGTGGAAATGGCCAAAGAGCGTGGCGCATTCGAAATTTACGATGCGAAGCGGGAAGAAAAGAATCCGTTCGTCAACCGCCTGCGAGAAGCCGATCCGGAGCTATATGACGACATGGTAAAATATGGCCGCCGTAATATCGCTTGTCTGACAATCGCCCCGACCGGGACGACCAGCTTGATGACGCAGACTACTTCGGGCATCGAACCGGTATTCCTGCCCGTATACCGCCGTCGTCGCAAGGTGAACCCGAACGATGCGGAGGCACGCGTCGACTTCGTAGACGAAACGGGTGACGCTTTCGAAGAATATATCGTATTCCATCATAAGTTCGTAACCTGGATGTTGGCTAACGGCTTCTCCGCTTCCAAGAAATATACGCAGGAAGAGGTGGAAGAGTTGGTTGCCAAGTCTCCCTACTATAAAGCAACTTCCAACGACGTAGACTGGTTGCAGAAAGTCCGTATGCAAGGACGCATCCAGAAATGGGTGGACCACTCCATCAGCGTGACGATCAACCTGCCGGCCGATGTGACGGAAGACCTTGTGAACTCTTTGTATGTGGAAGCCTGGAAGTGCGGTTGCAAGGGCTGTACGGTCTATCGCGACGGTTCCCGTTCAGGCGTATTGTTGTCTACGGATAACAAGAAGAAGAAAAAAGAGGATTGCAATTGCATGGAGCCGCCGGTTATCGTGGCTACCCGTCCGCGCGAATTGGAAGCCGATGTGGTGAAATTCCAGAACAACCGCGAGAAGTGGATCGCATTTGTCGGTTTGCTGAATGGCCGCCCGTACGAAATCTTCACCGGTCTTGCCGATGACGACGAAGGAATCATGTTGCCGAAGAACGTTTCGAAGGGTAGCATTATCAAGAGCTATGACGAGGACGGTAAGAAGCATTACGACTTCCAGTTCAAGAACAAGCGTGGTTACAAGATGACGATCGAAGGTCTGGACGGCAAGTTCGACCCTGAGTTCTGGAACTATGCCAAGCTGATTTCCGGCGTCTTGCGCTACGGCATGCCGATCGACCAGGTGATCAAGCTGGTTCAGGGCATGGAGCTGAATAACGAATCGATCAACACCTGGAAGAACGGTGTGGAACGCGCATTGAAGAAATACCTGCCGAACGGTATGGAAGCAAAAGGCCAGAAATGCCCGAATTGCGGACATGAAACACTTGTCTACCAGGAAGGTTGCCTGATTTGTACCAATTGCGGCGCTTCAAGATGCGGATGATTGGAAAATTTTCATTACTATATAAATGCCATGAAAGTCACCTTTAATATCAACTTCCATACCGTTTGGGGGCAGAAGTTATGTGTTGTCGGGTCGATTCCTGAGTTAGGGGCCTGGGAGCCGGCTTTGGCAAAGGAAATGAGTTATAAGGGGGATGGGAACTGGCAGCTTGAGCTGGAAGTGACCTCTCCCGTCAGGGATATAGAATACAGGTATTTCCTGAGTGTAAACGACAAGCAGATATTCGAGGAATGGGAAAAGAACCATCAGGTATTCTTTATCGGTCAGGCAGATCAATATACCTTATATGATTATTGGCAGGTTCGTCCTGCCAATCTGGCCTTTTATTCCTCTGCATTTACTAAAAGCTTGTTCGCCCATCCGTGCAATACGCACGAACGGGTGGTAAAAAGCGGGAAACGGCTTACGATCAAGATATCCGTCCCGCGTGTCGAAAAGAACCAGCGCGTGGCTATCACCGGCAATCAGGAATGCCTGGGCAACTGGCATCCCGATAAAGCGTTAATATTGAGTTGCGACACCTTCCCTGTCTGGCATATAGACCTGGATGCGGGTGACATTTCCTATCCGTTGGAATACAAGTTTCTGATCTGTGATGACCAGCAGCAACCTTTATACTGGGAGGAAGATGAGAACCGTGTCCTGAACCTGCCTCCGCAACAGGTGGGAGAGACGGCGATCGTTTCGGGCCTTTATTTCCGGGATAACCTGCCTCTGTGGCGGTGTGCCGGTTCGGTCATCCCGGTTTTTTCCTTACGTTCGGAAAAGAGCTTCGGGGTCGGCGACTTGGGGGATTTGCGTATGTTGGTCGATTGGGCCAGGAAGACGCGCCAACGTGTCATCCAGGTGCTCCCGATGAACGACACGACAACGACGCATACCTGTACCGATTCGTATCCCTATAGCGCCATTTCGATTTATGCCCTTCACCCGATGTATATCAGCCTGTCCGATTTGGATGTAGAGACGCACGGCCGCGTGTCTCTACGGGACCCTGAAAAGGCGGCCTTTTTCGCCCGGAAACAGGCCGAGTTGAATGGGTTGGACGCCGTCGATTACGAACAGGCGGTTCGATATAAATTAGAATATTGCCGGGAATACTTCAGGCAGGAGGGGGAAGCGATCCTGTCCACCCGCGGATATAAGGAGTTTTTCGTGCAGAACGAGCCTTGGCTGATGCCCTACGCCGCCTATTGCTACCTGCGTGACACGTACCGGACTTCCGACTTTACACAATGGAAAGAAAACTCCGTATTCGACAAGAACAGCATCCGTGAGCTTTGTTCCGCGACGGGCAAGGCATACCCGGAAATCTCTTTCCTGTATTTCCTGCAATATATCCTGCATACCCAGTTTAAAGGCGTTTCCGATTATGCCCGCAAGAACGGGATCGTGCTGAAAGGCGATTTGCCTATAGGGGTGAACCGTACGAGTGTCGAGGCATGGATGGAACCGAAATACTTCAATATGAACGGGCAGGCCGGCGCTCCGCCTGACGATTTCTCCGTGAACGGCCAGAACTGGGGATTCCCGACCTATAATTGGGATACGATGGAGAAAGATAATTTCTCCTGGTGGAAGAAACGTTTCCGCAAGCTGGAAGACTATTTCGATTGTTTCCGTATCGATCATATCTTAGGCTTTTTCCGTATCTGGGAAGTGCCGCTGGATTATGTGCAGGGACTTTGCGGGCATTTCAACCCGGCTTTGCCGCTTACACCGAACGAGATCGAACAGTACGGATTGAGTTTCAACGAAGCCCGCCTGACTACCCCGCATATCAACCGCGAGTTTCTGCCCGAACTGTTTGGCGACCAGACGGAAGAGGTCATCGGCACGTTCTTAGCGCAATCGTCATCGCATCATTTCGTGTTGAAATCCTTCTGCGATACGCAACGCAAGGTCGAGGCCCTGTTTGCCGGGAAGACGGACGAGGCATCCCTTCGGATCAAGAAAGGACTGTTTGCCATAGCCAATGAAGTGCTGTTCCTGCGCGATCCGCGTGAACCGGATAAGTTCCATCCGCGCATTTCGGCCAGCCAGTCCTATCTGTATCGCGAGTTGAGCGCTACCGACCGGTATGCTTTCGACCAGTTATATTGGAACTTTTTCTATCACCGCCATAACGAGTTCTGGAAGGCGCGCGCCTTTAGCCGCCTGACCCCGTTGGTAGGCAGCACGAATATGCTGGTATGCGGCGAAGACTTGGGGATGATTCCGGAGTCCGTGCCCGATGTGATGAACAAGTTGCAGATATTCAGCCTGGAGATAGAACGTATGCCCAAGACCCCGCAACGCGAGTTTACGGACCTGTACAACCTGCCCTATCATTCGGTTTGCACGACATCCACCCACGATATGACGCCGCTCCGTAGCTGGTGGAAAGAGGACCGTGCCAAGACTCAGCGTTATTACAACAATGTGTTGGGGCGTGCCGGGGATGCACCGGAAGAATGTACGGCTGATATAGCGGAACAGATCGTCTCCAACCATCTGGCAACGGCTTCGATGCTGACCATTATCCCCATGCAGGACTGGTTCGCAATGGACGATTCCGTCAAGCGGAAAGATTACGAAGCGGAGCGTATCAACATCCCGTCCGTCTCGAACCACTACTGGCGGTACAGGATGCACATCACATTGGAGAAACTGATCGAGGCAGACAGCCTGAACAACAAGATTACGGAGCTGATTAAGAATTCAGGAAGAAAATAGAACAAGAAGGTGTGTCAAAATTCATTCGCCGCCATCCCGGACTTGATCTTTGAGTGGTCAAGCCCGCCAGGACAAAACGGAATTTTGACACACCTGCCTTAAATAATGTCAATCAGTAAGTCGGATTTTATTTCGATGCGCTTTCCTCCCCTGACATCTTGCAAACCCCGTTGAAGCGGGCGTTCGGTTCGATCTCCAGGGTTTGGGCGAATATGTCGCCTTTGATGACGGCGGTCGCTTTCAGGACAAGTTTGGCACTGACGTGTACGGAACCTTCCACTTCTCCCAATATTTCGGCATTTGCGGAAACGATGTTTCCCGTGACGTTCCCTTTCGGGCCGATCACGATCTTGCCGCTACAATTCACATCCCCTTCGATCTTTCCATCCAGGCGGAAGTCTGTTTCTGTCATGATATTGCCTTTAACGGTCGTGCCGGCGGCGAGGGTATTATGCAGGCCGCCATTCGTGTTTTCTTCTTTTTGCTTTATTCCCATCATATTTCGTGTTGTTTGTTAGAGACCTACGGTCGTACGTCTCTGCATATCGCAAATATAAGACTATTTTTTGGCAGAAAGGTTTACTTTATTTACATTTACAGATAAAATAACGAATTATGACAACAAAGATAGAACTGGAGGAAATGAGATTCTATGCCTACCACGGCGTAATGCCGCAGGAGGCGAAGGTGGGGAACAATTTCGTTGTGAATCTGACCCTTACGGCTCCGTTGGAACAGGCCGTGAAGAGTGACGAACTGGACGATACGATCAACTATGCCACCGTCTATGCGGTTGTAAAAGAGCAGATGGATATCCCTTCCAAGCTGATCGAGCATGCGGCAGGACGGATTTTGTATGCCCTGAAAGAACGCTTCCCTGAGTTGACCGGTATCGAATTGAAATTTAGCAAGTTAAACCCTCCTTTCGGAGGCGATGTCCATAGCGCGTCGATCCTTCTTGGCGAGACGTTTCTACCACCTTATCGTGACAAATGACAATATTGTCATTTGTCACGAAAACAAGGAAAACATAGCTTTCTGTGCACGAAAACTATGTTTTGTATGAGGCAAAGCATAGTTTAACAAATATTCACTGCTTAGTTAGCCTCGTTTTTTTGCGAGAGGGGCTATGCGATGTATCTTTGTGTCATATAAAGCACAAATAATATAATTCACCATGGCATTTACCAACAACGTAATGATTGTCCGCCACGGATTGCTGGCGAAGTTAGTGAAACTTTGGAAGGAAAACCGTCTGCTCGAAGAGATAGACCGGTTGCCTATCGAGTTGAGTCCTCGTAAGTCGAAAGTCATCGGCCGTTGCTGTGTGCACAAGGAGCGGGCCGTATGGAAGTACAAGACACTGCCGCTGCTCGGATTCGATATGCAGGACGAGGTCGACGAGCTGACCCCTTTGTCCGAATACGCCAAACAAGCGTTGCTGCGTTCGGAAAACAAGAAAGAGAACCTGATGTGCGTGGTGGATGAAGCCTGTTCGTCCTGCGTGCAGGTGAACTATGAGATTACGAACCTTTGCCGTGGCTGCGTAGCGCGCAGTTGCTACATGAACTGCCCGAAAGACGCGATCCGCTTCAAGAAGAACGGGCAGGCGGAGATCGATCACGACACCTGCATCAGTTGCGGCAAATGCCACCAGAACTGCCCCTATCATGCCATCGTGTATATCCCGATCCCTTGCGAGGAGGTCTGCCCGGTGAAGGCGATCAGCAAGGACGAGTACGGGGTGGAACATATCGACGAATCCAAATGTATCTATTGCGGCAAATGCGTGAACGCCTGTCCTTTCGGAGCGATCTTCGAGATATCCCAGGTGTTCGACATCCTGCAACGCCTGCGCAACAAGGAACCGATGGTGGCCATTGTCGCCCCGTCCATCCTGGCCCAGTTTGCGGCTCCGGTGGAGAAGGTCTACGGCGCCATCAAGTCGCTGGGCTTCCTCGAAGTCGTCGAGGTGGCGCAGGGAGCGATGGAGACGACCCGCCACGAAGCCGAAGAGCTGAAAGAAAAGTTGGCGGAAGGCCAACCGTTCATGACGACCAGTTGTTGTCCTTCCTATATCCAGCTTGCCGAGAAACATATCCCGGACTTGAAGAAATATATTTCGACTACCGGTTCGCCGATGTACTACACCGCCCGGATCGTGAAGGAGAAATATCCGGATGCCAAGATCGTGTTCGTCGGCCCGTGCGTGGCGAAGCGGAAAGAGGTGAAGATGGACCCGTGTGTGGATTTTACGCTCACGTTCGAAGAAATAGGTTCGGTGCTGACCGGTATGGATATCAAGGTGGAAGAGGCACAACCGTTCTCCGTCCTGTTCAATGCCGTACGCGAGGCACACGGTTTTGCACAGACCGGCGGCGTGATCAACGCCGTGAAGGTTTACCTGAAAGAAGACCAGGTCGCCAACCTCAACACGATCCAGGTGGCCAACCTTACGAAGAAGAACGTCGCTTTGTTGCGTGCATACGCCAAGACGGGCAAGGCTCCGGGACAATTCATCGAGGTGATGGCCTGCGAAGGCGGTTGTGTGACAGGCCCGTGTGTGCATGGCGACAGGGCTGCCGGGCAGAAGCAGTTGCTTAAAGAGCTTACTAAATACTAAATATTAAACGCAAATGATGAAGAAGATTGTTTTACTCTTTTCGCTGGCGGGGACGTTGCTTCTGACGGCATGCGGACCGCGGGAGATTCCTGCGAAAGGAGATTTTACCGTACGTGTGTTTGACGATACGCCCGTACGGTTTGCACCGGATATCTATCCGGGCGCTTATAATGCGCCGGGGCCGGACAGCATCTACCATCTGGTGAACGGGCGTATCATCCTGAAGAAAATAACGTTGCCCGAATACGAACGCAATGTGTCTGTCAAATTGAAGGTGACGATTGCCTCCAACGGCGACCGCTGGGATAAATCCGGTTCCTGTTTCGTCCTGCCGAAGGCTTCGGGCATCAACCTGCTGAACATCGCTAAGGGAGAAAAGCAGTTCCCGGAAGTGGATAGTACGAAGCTGGAACACATGGTCGGGATCGTTGCCGGCGAAGATTATAAACCGACGGTCGAGCTGATGCGCTTCATGACCCCCTTCGGGGTAGGGCATTTCAGCGCCCCCGACGACAGCCTGACGCATAACCGCAAGCCGGTCTATATCGACCATTGGGAAGATAGCGTCAGTTGGGAACAGGATATAACCGACCTGTATCCGCTTTTGGAGGGGGGAGCCTATGTCGGCATCTTTATCGACACCTGGACGACGGAGGGCTATATCGCCAGTATGACCATCGATGTGGATGAATCCGGCCTGGCTTATGATCCGCTGGCCCGCCGCCATGTGGAGCCGTTGATGAATACGGTCTATTACGAAGGGCAGACCTATCCCGATATCTTTGCCCGCCGGGACGTGTCGACGGATTTCGAGATTCCCGCCGGTGCGCGTAATGTCCGGCTGAAATATATCGTGACCGGTCATGGCGGCCATTCCGGTGGTGATGAATTTGTCGAGAAACGCAATATCGTTTCGGTCGATGGGAAAGAAGTGCTGAACTTCATCCCCTGGCGTTCGGATTGCGCCTCTTTCCGCCGTTTCAACCCGGCAACGGGCGTGTGGCTGAAAGAACGCCTGGCCTCTTATATCGGCAAGGACGGTTATTCGGAAAAGAAGGTGGAAGAACCGTTAGGATCGTCCGACCTGTCACGTTCCAACTGGTGTCCGGGTTCGGATGTGATGCCTGAAGAGGTTCTCCTGACGGATATCGCGCCGGGCAAGCATACCTTCACGGTCAGCATTCCCGAAGCAGCCGGGATAGACGGGAACAAGCTGAACCATTGGCTCGTGTCCGCTTATCTGGTGTGGGAGGAATGAAGCATAAATGTGCCGATATGTATAATATGCCAATATACCGGTGAAGAGGAATGCTCTTGAGGTATCCCATTGGCATATTATCCCGTTGGCAGTTTATTAATTATTAATTAAATAGAGTATTACCATGGATTCATTGTTGCCTTTCTTTCTATTATGTTTTACCTCGTTTTTTACGCTGACAAATCCGTTAGGTACGATGCCTGTCTTTCTGACTATGACGAATGGCATGAGCGAGGAGCAGCGTCGTGCCATTGTCCGCCGCGCCACGATCGTGTCGTTCCTGACGCTGATGGTTTTCACTTTCTCCGGGCAATTCCTGTTCAAGTTCTTCGGTATTTCGACAAACGGGTTCCGTATTGCTGGCGGTATCATCATCTTCACGATCGGCTTCGACATGTTGCAGGCGCGCTATGCGAAAGCCAAGCTGAAAGAAGAGGAGGTGAAGACGTATGTGAACGATATTTCCATTACGCCCCTTGCCATCCCGATGCTTTGTGGTCCCGGTGCGATCGCCAATGCCCTGATGCTGATGGACGATGCCGTGACATTGGCAAAGAAGTGTATCTTGATCGGGACGATCGGACTGATCTATTTTATCACCTACCTGATCCTCCGCGCCTCCACCCGTCTGAACCGCTACATGGGCGAGACGGGCAATAACGTCATGATGCGCCTGATGGGATTGATCCTGATGGTGATCGCCGTAGAGTGTTTCGTGAGCGGTTTCAAGCCGATCATGATCGACATTTTGCAGCACTCGAACCTGTAAAAAAGACGAGGGAAGGCATTGCTTTCCCTTGCAATTGCCGGTACAGTCCGGTAAAGAATGCTGTTTTTTGTATCTGCCTGTTTAACATGCTGTTATGTTTAAAAGGAAGAGAAAGCGGACAAATGTGGACAGAATGGACACCCGATATATTAATTTTCCGAGGGGGGATTGATCCCTCTGCAAAATGGCAGAATAAAATCCTTTTCCCTTTTCCTTTTTTTCCCGTTGCCGGGGGATTAATCCCCCGGCAAAATAGAAAAATAAATCCTTTTCCTTTTCCTTTTTTCCCTTGCCAGGGGATTAATTCCCCGGCAAAATAGAAAAATAAATCCTTTTCCCTTTTCCTTTTTTCCCTTGCCAGGGGATTAATTCCCCGGCAAAATAGAAAAATAAATTCTTTTCCCTTTTCTTTTTTCTCCCTTGCCGGGGGATTAATCCCCCGGCAAAAGAGATGATGACACCCTATAGGATATATTTTTTACTCAATAGGGCAGAGGACTCTGCCCTATTGGGAAGCGGATGGGTTTATGTATGGTAAATATACACTTATTTATGAAAGCCGGTCTTGGGGGAGCCTGGAAATTGTGGACATCCGACTTGCATCAGACATGCATCCCAAAAGCGGTTTTTGGAAGGGGTTTTAGGGACTTTTTGTTGATTATTAGCGTTTTAGTAAAATGTCGGGATTTTTATATATCGGGTGTCCATTCTGTCCTTACTTGTCCGTTTGCCTGCAAAATTCTCTCTGTTTATAGCTCCGTAAATCTCTTTTTCCCCTGTAAATAGAACGCTAAGATCAGGCTTCCTTTTCGCAGCTCCGGAATGTCGGAAAGTTTTGTTTTGGCGAGATTCTCACGGCGGACCGGTTCGTAAGACGGTTTTAGCTCGTGGAACGCCTTCCGGGCCTCATACACCGCGCGGGCGTTCGGGTAATGGCCGGTCAGCAGAAATTTGGCTGCGGCAATATAGTCCAGCCAGAAACGTGCACGCATCACCTGTTTCAAATCCTTTTCCGGCAAATTCTTATATAGCATCAGCAGGTTGTTACGGAAGTTGAGGAACGTCTTGCGCGGACTCTCGACATTCAGCGTCGCGCCTCCCACGTGGTACACGACCGACGACGGCGTACAGACCAGCCGGTAGCCGCGCGAACGTAGCCGCCAGCACATATCGATTTCTTCCTGGTGGGCAAAGAAACCGGCATCGAGGCCGCCGGCCTCCTTGTAGACCGCCGTACGGACGAACAGGCAGGCTCCCGTGGCCCAAAGCAGGTCGGCCGGCGTGTCATATTGCCCGGCGTCTTTCTCGACGACGTGCAGGACGCGTCCGCGGCAATACGGATAGCCGTACCGGTCCATATATCCCCCTGCCGCTCCGGCATACTCGAAATATTCCTTGTTCCGTTGGGCGCGTATCTTGGGCTGGACCCCGGCTATGGTTTTGTCGGCGTCCATCGCGGCGACAGGCGCATCCAGCCATCCCGGAGTGACTTCGACATCGCTGTTGAGCAAGACCGTGTATTCGTGTCCGATGTGTTTCAACGCCTGGTTATATCCCTCGGCAAAGCCGTAATTCTTATCCAACCGGATGATGCCGACCGTCGGAAACTTTCTCTTCAGCATCTCGATGGAATCGTCCGTAGAGCCGTTGTCGGCAACGATTACATCCGCCCATTCGCCGGGCGTGTAAGCGACAACGGAGGGCAGGAACTCCTCCATCAACGCCCGGCCGTTCCAGTTCAGGATAACGACGGCAAGACGTTTGTTCGGTTGAAAGTTGAAAGTTGAAAGTTGAAAGTTTTCGTTTGTTTTCATATTGTGTGTGCTCTTTTTTTGGTGTAATTTAACTTTCAACTTTCAACTCTCCACTATCAACTCTCTTATATTTCCATCTCTTATGCGTCCAAAGCCACCCCGACGGATTGCGTAAGATACATTTTTCCATCAGGCGGGCATATTGTTCGGTGATCCAGTTTTCGGGAGTCTCTTTGGGAGTCTCGGTTATCAGTTTCATATCTACGGTATAGTAGCCGCGTTTCACCTGCTTCGTATCGAGGAATATGACAGGCAAATCCAGTTTGCGGGCAAGGCGTTCGGGGCCGGTCAGGATGGAGGAATCCTGGTTCAGGAAGTTCGTCCAGTAGTGCAGGTTGTTCCGGCTCGGCGTCTGGTCGGCGATAAAGATCACGACACAACGGGTTTTGTCTTTTTTCAGGGTGATGACATCGCGCACGGTGTCCTGTTTCTTGATCCCGAAGGAGCCGAATTTCGTACGCAGGTTGATGAACAGGCGGTCGAAAGCCTGGTTACTGAGCGGCCGGTAAATCTGGTAGATACGGGAGTCCTTGAAACGGGAGGTCGAGCCGGAAAACCATTCCCAGTTGCCGTAATGTCCCATCAGGAGGATGAAACAGGTGTGCCCTTTCTCCATCAGCTTGTCTACCAGTTCGGGATTTTTCAGGAAAGCCCGGCGTTGCAACTCTTCGAGGGAGATGTGGGCGAGCTTGATCGTCTCGACCACGTAGTCGGCGAAATGGTGGTAGAACTCGCGTTCCAGCCGGCGTAGTTCGGTGTCCGATTTATCGGGGAAAGAGGCTTTCATATTTTGCCTGACGACCTTCACCCTATATCTGACAACCTTATAGACCAGCACATAAAGGATATCCGATAACATATACAGCGCCCACATCGGCAATAGGGCATGAACCTTTACCCAGCTATAGATAAGCGCATATTGTATTTTATTCCACATAATGGTTTTATTAGTTTTTATTTGTGTAAATGCTGATTTATCTGTTACTTTTCTCTTGAAAGAAAAGTAACCAAAAGTTCAAGGCCGAACCTGCTTCGCTACTCCGTTCCCTCCGTTCGCTGTCGCATCTGAAACTCGCTTCGCTTGGGACAGCAGACGCTCCGGACGCTCTCTGCGCTTAACGCTCACCAGCTTAGGCCGGAAATAGAGCCTGACGGCTCTTCGGGGATTGCCGATGCTGCCTGCTCCTTTGCGATCCCGCATCAAGTGCGGGAACAGGCTTGTGCCGTAGGCTTTCTTTTGCCGTCTGCTTCAGCAGACGGATAGATGATTGTTCCGGCTTTGCCGGTTCCTCTGTGGGTTTTAACCCCTTTAAATATAATATATGAAAAGGGACTAAAGTCCACAGAGGAAGAGGCAAAGCCTCCAGATCTTTTGCCGTCTGCTTTAGCAGACGGCAAAAGAGAACCTGCGGCACAAGGCGCAGCCCTGTCTGTTTGTTCACCAGTAAATCAGCATTTATCTTTATTCTATAATCTTTACTACTAACGCCGTTTTGTCCTCGTTCCAACCTTCCAGTATGACCTGCCGGGTTTCGTTGACCAACGAGTGGTCGTACGGGATCTCTACCTTGATATAATTCTCCGTGAAACCGTGCATCATGCCCCCTTTGCGTGTTTGTTCAAACAAGACATTCGCCTTTTGGCCGATATGGGCCTCATAGAAAGCATGGAGCTTGCGGTCGGATATGTCCAGTAATTGCTGGCTACGGGCATGCTTGGTTTTCGGATCGACTACATGGTCGATTTTGAGAGCCTGCGTGCCCGGCCGTTCCGAATAGCTGAAAACATGCAGTTGGCTGATGTCCAAGCTTTCGATAAAGGCGCGGGCGTCCTCGAAATAGGCATCCGTTTCGCCCCGCGTCCCTACAATCACATCGACGCCGATAAAGGCGTGCGGCATGATCTCTTTGATCTTTTCGATCTTATGCCGGAACAGGGCCGTGTCGTAACGGCGGCGCATCAGTTTCAGCACGTCGTCGCTTCCGCTCTGCAACGGGATATGGAAATGGGGAGCGAAACGTTTGCTACGCGCCACGAAATCGATCGCCTCGTCCGTGATCAGGTTCGGTTCGATCGAGGAGATGCGGTAGCGCGCGATCCCTTCCACCTCGTCGAGCGCACGGATCAGGTCGATAAACGTCTCGCCGGTGCTCTTCCCGAAGTCGCCGATGTTGACACCTGTCAGCACGATCTCTTTTCCCCCACCCGCGGCAACCTCTTCGGCCTGCTTCACCATGCTGGCGATCGTCCCGTTGCGGCTACGTCCGCGGGCGAACGGGATGGTGCAATAGGAACAGAAATAATCGCATCCGTCCTGCACTTTCAGGAAATGGCGCGTACGGTCGTCTGCCGAGCAGGAAGGGGAGAAGGTACGGATATCTTTTGTTTGGGAAGCGATTACGGCGCCTCCCTCTTCTTTCTTCTTCAAGTCGTCTAAATACATGAGTATGTCCAGCTTCTGCTCGGCGCCTAAAACGAGGTCGACTCCTTCGATATGGGAAACCTCTTCCGGCTTCAACTGGGCGTAGCAACCGGTCACGACGATGAACGACCCCGGATGCTGTTTGCCGATCCGGCGGATTGCCTGGCGGCATTTCTTGTCGGCAAGCTCTGTCACAGAGCAGGTGTTGACAACGCAAATATCAGCCTTTTCACCCGGACGCGCTTTCCGTACGCCTTGTTCGGCAAGGACTTTCCCTATGGTCGAAGTTTCGGCGAAGTTCAGCTTGCATCCTAAGGTATAGTATGCGGCTATCTTATTCTCAAAAACAGTCTTATCAATCATTGTCTTTTAATTATCGCGCAAATTTAGCGAAAATGTTTGGACATAGTATATTCTTATCGTTTATTGTGGAACCGGTAGCCTATCCCTAACATCAAGTTGTTGGGATCTTTGAATTTGCTCAACTGGTATCCCACGTGCAGGAACAGGTTGCGGGTGACGGATGTCTTCAGCGCCAGGATTTGGTACATCCCTTGTGTATCGGTGCATTTGTGGTAAACGTTGTAGCCTATGCCTACGTTGATCGTGAAGATCGGCATGACCAGTTCGCCCCGTGCGGATAACCCGATAGCCAGTTGTTCCTTGAATGGCGGACGGTAAAACCGGTGTTCGGCTTGGTAGGTATAATCGGCCTCGTGTTCCTTGAGGTTCGCACTTTCGTCAAATTGCACGTCGAGCGACGCCCCGGCACGGAAATATTTGTGGAAGTTATACATGGGATTGAAATTAAATCCTGCTACGCCGAACGAACCGGGGGCCAAGTAGGCTTCATCGGGCTTGATAACCCCTTTCCGTTTCGAGGCGCCGTATAAGACGATATCATAGCTGATGTGCGGTTGGATGTGCTGGGTGGTCGGCCTGCCGGACATCACCGCCCCGGCATTTTCTCCGAAGGTGTGCACCAATCCTATCCTGCCCCCGGCGGTATTGACGCCTGCATTGGGATACTGGGTGTTCCCGTTGGAGAAATGGCTCAGGTCGATGCCCGCCGTCAGCCGCCATCCTGTTGCCAGTTGCCAGTTCAGCAGGAATCCCAAATTGATATAAGCATTGATCTTCGAACCCACGACATAATTGTAGGCATTGGTTTCCGGATGGTACTTTTCCCATCCGAAGGAAGCGCCGAAGTTCCATTCGTAATCCAGCGACAGGCGGGGGGAAAGCCGGGCTATGCGCGAACCTTGGAATGCATATACCGAAACCGGAGTCCCGATCTCGGCCTTGTCAAAGAAAGAATGGTATGAAACGCCGATCCCTTGGTACGTGTGTGGGTATAATTTCCCATTACGCGATTCCGGATGAAACCGGAAAGAGTATTTCAGGTGTGCCGACACAGATTTGCGCAAAGGCTGCCATGCCGCGTTCTCGCCCGCAAAGAACTCATTGGTGGGGATGAGATAGACGGGGCGGAAGTCGATGCCGATCTCGTGAGTGAGCGGATGACGGGACAGGGAGTCGGTCGTTCCTGTCCCCTGTGCACATATACGGGTGCATCCCGGTAAACACATTCCTATTATTATAAAAACTTTCAAATTCATGTTGTTGCTTGCTTAATGTTCTGCCAGATGATGACCGGATTCTCGTCCTTCTCTTGTACTTCATAGCCTATCAGGTAACGACCGTCTTCGGAGGTAAAACGGGGGACGAACGTGTTGCCTTCTTTAAAATCGAAATCATGTCCGGGATAAGGCAACTCGACGCTTTCCATTTTCTCCTTGAACAGGCTGTTACGCGGGTCTTGCAACCGGTAGCGTCCGCCTTCTTGTTTATGAGAATACTGGCAACCGGCCAATACTCCGCATAGTAGCAGTATCCATCTGTTCATATATCATATTATTAGGCAGCCGAAAGATAGGGAAAATTTTGCTTATTCAAGGTTTTCTTGATACATTGCCACTCTGTTTCCTAAAAATCAGCTTGATGCGAACCCTCCTATGGGAATAAACTTGAGTGGATGCTTACAGGGGCTTAGTGTAGTAACGTTTAAAACAAAATATTATGAAAGCAAAAAATATCATCTTACTGACGGCCCTCCTTGTAATGGGAAGCCAATCTATAAGTCCCCAGACAAAAGGAGGTGGCTTGCCGGTGTTTGATTTTACAAAAGACTATCCTCAAAAAAAGATGCTCCTTCAGGATATAACGGATATCGAATATATCCCGTTGGAAACAAGCGACGATATTTTGCTGGGCGACCAATCTGTACTTTCTGCCGTTACCGACAAATATATTCTCTTACACGAGTATATACGGGGTGATATATTTGTTTTCGATCGCACGACCGGGAAACTTTATTCTCATTTCAATCATAAAGGGCAGGGAGGCATGGAATATAATTGGATTAATGCAGGTACGATTTTGGATGAAAGGAAGGAGGAAATTTATGTGTGTTCCCAGTCTGTTCAAGTTTATTCGTTGAAGGGAGAATACAAACGGACATTAAAAATACGCACCTATGGCAAAGAAATGAGCATTTTTGATTTTGACGATGAGTCTTTGCTTATTTATGAAGGTGTAATTATAGAGCCGGGGCGTGAAGATAAAACTAAAAAAGAGCCTTACCACTTGGTCTCAAAAAATGATGGTAGCTTGATTTCAGCATTGGATCTTTATTTCCCAAAAAGATATTCCAACAAAATCGCTCAACATTTAGATGGCAATATGTGGAGATCTTATGTACTGTCTTATCCCAAGAATGTGCATGATGGTTCAGATCTGATCATTGCAGATATTTCATCCGATACGATATACCGGTTATCTCCAGGGAAGGGATTGATCCCCTTGCTTACCCGCAAGCCATCGGTTCATGCTTCTGAACCCCGGAATATATGGATGCCTCTTGTGATAACAGATAAATTTATGCAGATAGGTAAGTTTCTTCTGGATTTTAATGCGAGAGGAGGAAAGATACCGGTATTTATGTATGACTTTAAGACCGGTGAAATAAGCCGGATATCTATTTTGGATGCCGAGTTTGCAGTGAAGCCATACGGATTAGGGGAATGGGATATTAGTACATTCCCTGCTATCGCTAAGAACATGACAGCCGAGTTGGTACAAGCCCCTGTTATGATAGAGGCTTATCAGAAGAAACGGTTGAAGGGAAATGGCAATAAGGTGGCTAAGGGGCTTATAGAAGATGATAATCCGGTTGTCAGGATTATTAAATTCAAATAACCAGTGCGGATAGACGGATCCGTTATGTTCAGGAGGATATCCCCCTGGCTGTAAGGGTTAAACTCTGGCTATCTGTTGTGTATTTGTCGGATAGTCTGTATTTTTGCGTAAATTATAATACAGTGTGCAGTATGATACAAGAGAATTTTATCAAGATATACGAGGAAAGTTTCAAGAAGAACTGGGAACTGCCTGCCTTGACGGATTACAGTAAAGGAACGACTTTTTCTTTCGCTGACGTAGCCACGGAGATTGCCCGCATCCATATCTTGTTTGAAGAATGCCAGATACGGCGGGGAGATAAGATTGCTCTGATCGGAAAAGACAGTGCCCGCTGGTGCATCGTTTATATGGCCGCTGTTACATACGGGGCGATTATCGTGCCTATCTTGCAAGACTTTAGTCCGAATGATGTGCATCATATAATCAACCATTCAGAATCTGTTTTCCTTTTTGTCAGCGACCGTATCTGGGACTCGCTGGAAGAGGAAATGATCGGGGATGTGCGAGGCGTGTTCTCGTTGTCCGATTTCCGTTGCCTGCACCAGCGTGATGGCGAGAGCATCCAGAAACTCCTGAAAGGGATGGACGGGAAGATGCAGGAGAAATATCCGAACGGTTTCGGCAGGGACGATATCAAATATGCAGAACTGGATAACGACAAGGTGGTGGAGATCAACTATACTTCCGGTACGACCGGCTTCAGTAAAGGGGTGATGCTGACCGGAAACAATCTGGCGGGGAATGTGATGTACGGCATCGAACTTGGCGTATTGTACAGAGGGGAACGCGAACTCTGTTTCCTGCCGCTGGCGCATGCCTATAGCTGTGCATTCAATTTCCTGGTTCCGATGGCCGTTGGTGCGCATGTTTACCTGTTGGGCAAAGTCCCTTCTCCCAAAATCCTGCTGAAAGCCTTTGAAGAGGTGAAGCCTAATCTGATCCTGACGGTTCCGTTGATCCTGGAGAAGATTTACAAGAAGATGATCTTGCCGCAACTCAGCAAGACAACTATGAAGGTGGCGCTGAATATCCCGTTGCTGGATTCCCGTATATATGCACAGATACGGAAGAAACTGGTCGACTCGTTCGGAGGACGTTTCCGTGAAGTGATCGTGGGAGGGGCTGCCATGAATGAAGAGGTGACGAATTTCCTTTATAAGATCAAATTCCCGTTCACGATCGGTTATGGTATGACGGAGTGCGGGCCGCTGATCAGCTATGACCATAATGACGAATATGTGCCCGGATCATGCGGCCAGGTATTGAAGGGTATCATGAAAGTGCGCATCGACTCGGACGATCCATATAATAAGGTAGGGGAAATTCAGGTGAGCGGTGAAAATGTGATGAAAGGTTACTATAAGAACGAAGAGGCGACTGCCAATGTCTTTACCGAAGACGGTTGGTTGCGTACGGGGGACCTGGGAACGATCGACGCCGATAACCGCATCTATATCCGTGGCCGCAGCAAGACTATGATCCTGGGGGCGAGCGGACAGAATATTTATCCGGAAGAGATTGAATCGAAGCTGAACAATCTGCCGTTCGTAATGGAAAGCATCATAATCGAGAAGAGCGGTAAGCTGGTGGGGCTTGTTTATCCGGATTATGATACGGTGGACGGCACAGGGGTTTCGCACGAAGATCTTCCGATCATCATGGAGCAGAACCGGATCGAACTTAACAAACTTTTAGCACCTTACGAGGCTGTTTCCGCCTTGCAATTGTATCCGACGGAATTTGAAAAGACGCCTAAGAAGAGTATTAAGCGTTACTTGTATAGCAACTATTAATCAATTTATTCGGTCTGTAAATCAGATTGTTGTCGCCTGTGTAGAAAATATTTTGAAAAAAAGTGCACTATGTTGTACAACATGTTTGATTAATACATACATTTGCATCGTTTTAAGACAAGAAGATATTATAGACCGTTTAAATTAAAAAACAAAATGAAAAAGTTAGTTGCATTTGCTGCCGTTATCGCAGCTGTATCATTCGCATCTTGTGGCAACAAATCAGCAGAAAACACTGAAGTTGCAGAAACTGAAACAGAAGCTACAGTAGAAGAAGTTGTTGCTCCTGTTGAAGAAGCTACAACAGAAGAAGCAACAGTTGCTGAAGGCGATTCAACATCTGTTGAAGCTCCGGCTGCTGAAACTGAAGCTGCTCCTGCTGAATAACCATTCGGCAATCAGTGATGAGGACAGTCTGTATGCGTGTAACATACAGACTTTTTTTGTTTTTAAACCTATGTAATATATGTATATGAAACGAACGCTATTACTTCTTTCTGCTATTGCCTGTCTGGGCCTGCCTGCTTTTTCACAGACACCCGTAGATAAAACCGTCTTGTTGCAGAGTGTTGAAATCCAGGGAAAACGTTTTGGCGGCCTGACCGGTGGGGATGTGAAACGCCTGCAGGTGGACAGCAACCTGAGTGGTTTGGCCGGGACGACGGCCGACGTATTCCGCCAGTTGCCGTCCGTTGTTACGGATATCGAGGGAGGGATCACTTTCCGTGGTTCCGGCAATCCCGGCTTGCTGATCAACGGAGTGCCTTACGGGCTGATGGAAGAGTATAGCGGGGATATGCTGATCCAGCTTCCGGCGTTGTTCTTCGACCGGGTTTCGATGACGGCGACCCCTTCTATCGAACTGGTTCCGGATGGGGATGCGGGAATCTTGAACTTGTCGTCCGCGGCTTATACGGCTACTGATTCGCCGTTGATCCTGACGTTGGGAGCCGGATTCCAGGAACGTTATAATGCCGGTGCGATCCTGAATTTGCATCCGGGTAAGTTTCATATTGTCGGAAAGTATAATTATCGTCGTGAATTTCGTAAACGTACGTTCAGCAAGTCGACGACGAATAAGGCCGGGACGACCGTCATGAACAATAATGCGTCCGCCCGCCCCGATGTGCATCTGGCTGATCTGAGTGTCGGATACGACCTGACGGCGAATGACCTGATCACGGTCTACGGCCTGTACAGCCTGATGGACTATAGCCGCTACGGGAAGATCCATAACAATAAGTTGGTGGATGGAAACCTGCAACCGGTGATGTTCCGCCATCGTTATAATGACCAGCGCCAGGAAGCGTATGCTGCCGAAGCACGCTGGAACCATACCTTCGACAATCCCCAGGATCGCCTGGACGTCGTGTTCAACTACAATAATTTCGGGTACGACGAAGGCAACGAATACAAGAACGAGAAGCCGGAAACAGGCAAGATCATCGCCGAGGACAACTATTATGTCCGTCAGGATAAGAACAATTATTACCTGTCCGCCATCTTCCGCAAACTCTTTGCTGACGACCTGCGTTTGCGGGTCGGCTATATCGGGCGCTTCAAGAACGAGAGTTATCATGCCAATGGCAGTAAGTTGTCAGGCGAAACATGGGCTTTTGACTGGCAGAAGGAGAACGAATATTATTTCAACCGCCGCACGAATCTGCTTGTAGCCGCTTTGGAAAAGAAGTGGAATGCTCTCTATGCCGAAGCGGGCGTACAGGGCGAACTGAACTGGCAAAAGATAGACACGCGCTACCAGACCGACGATGTGCAGGAAAAGTTCCCGATGGTCAAGAGCACTTCCCGCTTTCACCTCTTTCCCCGTCTTAAGTTGGGCTATCAAACGGAACGGGCGGGAGAGTTCACGTTGAGTTATGCCGAACGCGTGATCCGTCCCTACGGCAGCTACCTGAATGTCTTTACCGACCGTAGCGACGCGACGCATATATGGAAGGGAAATCCCGACTTGAAGGACGAGTTTGTCCATTCCGTCGAGTTGGCCTACTCATACGCCACTCCCTCTTTCCGTCTCTCTCCAAGCCTTTATTACCGGAATAAAAAGGATCGTATCATGGACGTTGTGAAAGATTCCGGTACGGACGGCACGATCTGGACGAAAGAGAACATCGGCCATTCGCAAACGGTCGGTTTTGAACTGTCTGCAACCTGGCAGCCGGTCCGTATCCTGACGCTCGGTTTGTCAGGCGATATTTACCGGGACGAGATCGACGGGCGTACGATCGGTTATGATGAAAAGAAGTCGATGGTCTGCGGCGATATCAAAGGCTCTGTCAACATCAGCATCACCCCGGCGACGGAGTTGCAGCTCGATGGCTTTTACATCTCCGACCAGCTTACCCCACAAGGAAAGATCAAGCACCGTTCCAGCGTCAATGCCGGTATCTCCCAATATTTCATGAACCGCAAGTTGCGTGCCAACCTGAGCATCAACAACATCTTCAATGGTCTCGAAGAGACAACGATCGTCGATACAAAAGACCTGCAAATGACCCAGATCCGCAATCGCGACGCACAGGTGACGTGGCTGACGTTGACGTATAACCTGTAAGGCTGATTTTATCAGTCCTCCTGTTTATCCCGTTCTTTCTTCGGGATGAACAGGATTAATCGTATGGACTGGTCATAGGTGAAATAGCTCCATACCCATTCGATCAGGACCATGATCTTGTTCTTGACGCCGAGGATGGAACGGAGGTGCACGCCCATCCAGACCAGCCAGGCGATGAAGCCGTGCAGTTTCACTTTATGGAGGTCAGCTACCGCTTTGTTGCGGCCGACAGTTGCCAGGGTTCCGAGATTCTTGTAATGGAAAGGCTTCAGCGGTTCACCGCTTTCGAGACGTTTCAGGTTGTCGGCAAGCAGGAGGCCCTGTTGGATGGCAACCTGGGCGACCTGTGGATGGCCGTTCGGATAGTCGGTTTCCGTTTGCAGGCAGACATCGCCGATGGCGAAAACATTTCCCGAACCATGCAGTTGGTTGTATTCGTTGACTAAGATACGTCCGCCCCGGCCTAATTCCTTATTGTCGATCTGCTCGAAGCGGGTAGCGGTTACGCCGCTTACCCAGACGACTGTTTTTGTTTCGATGGAGTTGCCGTCGTCCAGTATGGCTTTGCCGTCTTTGTAATCGACCACCTTTTTTTGCAGCATGACTTTGACGCCCATCCCTTCGAGGAACCGCTTTGCATTGTCCGACGCCTCTTCCGACATGGCGGCAAGCAGGTGGGGCGAACCTTCCACCAGGTAAATATTCATCTCCGACTGTTTCAGGTCTGGATAATCTTTAGGCAGGACGAAATGTTTCATCTCCGCCAGTACGCCCGATATTTCGACACCGGTAGCACCTCCGCCAACGATGACGACATTCATCAATGCCTGCTTTTCTTTTGGATCGGTGCAGATCGTCGCTTTCTCGAAATTGGAGAGAAGCGTGTTACGCAGGATAAGGGCTTCTTCGATGGTTTTCATCGGCAATGCCCGGCTTTGGATCACTTCGTTGCCGAAGAAGTTCGTGACTGTGCCGGAAGCTATTATCAGGTAATCATATTTCAGTTCTCCGATCGAGGTCAGTATCAGGTTCTTTTCCCGCACGACCGCTTTCACTTCGGCCAGCCGGAAATAGAAGTCTTTCCGCTTCTGGAATATCTTACGGAAAGGGAAGGAGATGGAACTCGATTCGAGTCCGGAAGAGGCTACCTGATAGAGTAATGGCGGGAACTGGTGATAGTTGTTCTTGTCAATCAATACGATTTGGAAATTACTACCCTTAAGTCTGTTGGCAAGCTTTAATCCCCCGAAGCCCCCGCCAATGATAACGACTCTTTTCTTATCTGTGTCTGCGATATTGAATCCCATGATGTCTTATGTGTTTATTGTTTCTTATAAAACAATCTATTCGGCAATAAGTTGTTTCCGGATTAAGGATTAGCCGGAGGTGGCGACCTCGAATGTTTGGAGCGGTATTGCTCTGTGAAGTATATGAAAGAGTAGATAATATTATATGGATATAATAGGAGAGAACTGTCGTTCCCTGCCGAGGAAACTGTCGTTCCCTGCCGAGGAAACTGTCGTTCCCTGCCGAGGAAACTGTCGTTCCCTGCCGAGGAAACTGTCGTTCCCTGCCGAGGAAACTGTCGTTCCCTGCCGAGGAAACTGTCGTTTCTTGCCGAGGAAACTGTCGTTTCTTGCCGAGGAAACTGTCGTTTCTTGCCGAGGAAACTGATTTTGAATGCTCTCTTTGTCTACTATCGTTCCTTAGTTTATAGACGAAAAGTATGATAGAAATAGAGCTGATAGTGGTAGTAACAGGCCTATGGTGATAGATAAAAAACATCTACCACCACTATGGAATCGCTTTATTAATAAGCGTTGTAGTAGATAG
Organism: Parabacteroides hominis; assembly: GCF_014287585.1. Classification (GTDB taxonomy): domain Bacteria; phylum Bacteroidota; class Bacteroidia; order Bacteroidales; family Tannerellaceae; genus Parabacteroides; species Parabacteroides hominis. Next base: position 123,173 of record NZ_JACOOJ010000007.1, read on the forward strand.
TGGTAGATGTTGTAGCTAATTTGTAAAAACAGTTTATGTATTTACCGATGCAGGGATTAGATAGATCCCATTAGTATCTTCTTCAACACCGTCTGTGCCGAGATCTCGCGGTTGGCAGCTTCGGGGATCACGATGCTTTGCGGGCTTTCGATCACGTCGTCCGTTACGATCATGTTGCGGCGGACGGGCAGGCAGTGCATGAAGTAGGCGTTGTTGGTGAGCGCCATCTTTTCGCTATCGACTGTCCAGTTGCGATCCATGTTGAGCACCTGGCCGTAGTTCGGGTCGGCATAGGCAGCCCAGTTCTTGGCGTAGATGAAGTCCGCGCCTTCGAATGCTTTCTTCTGGTCGTATTCCACACGGGCGTTACCGACGAAACGCGGGTCCAGTTCGTAGCCTTCGGGGTGGGTGATCACGAACTCATAGTCTGTTGCATTCATCCATTCGGCAAAACTGTTCGGAACCGCCTGCGGGAGCGCTTTCGGATGCGGAGCCCAGGTCATGACCACCTTCGGGCGGGCTGTCTTTTTGTATTCCTCGATGGTGATCAGGTCGGCGAAACTTTGCAACGGGTGGCGGGTAGCCGCCTCCATGCTGAATACCGGACGACCGGAGTATTGGATGAACTGGTTCAATATCTTTTCGTTGTAATCGTCTTCCTTGCTTTCGAAACGGGCAAAGGAACGTACGCCGATCACGTCGCAGTAGCATCCCATGACCGGAACCGCTTCCAAGAGATGTTCAGGTTTGTCGCCATCCATGATCACGCCGCGTTCGGTTTCCAGTTTCCAGGCGCCCTGGTTCACGTCGAGCACCATCGTGTTCATGCCTAAATTCATGGCGGCCTTCTGTGTCGAGAGGCGGGTGCGGAGGCTGGAGTTGAAGAATATCATCAATAACGTCTTGTTCTTGCCCAGCTCGGTAAACTGGTAACGGTCTTTCTTAATCTCGAAAGCCTCGGCGAGCGCCTGCTTGAGGTCGCCCAAGTCCTGTACACAAGTGAAGTTTCTCATATCATGTCTCATTTTAAATTGTTCTGCCTGCAAAGGTAAACAATGATTTCAGATTTATGCAATACCGTTATAGCTGTATTATCAGTGTCAGACGATAATACTAACACTGTATCAGGAACTACTTTCGTATTTGTCCGTCTCCTTCGATGATGTACTTGTAGGTCGTCAGTTCCGGCAAAGCCATCGGGCCGCGGGCATGTAGCTTCTGTGTGCTGATGCCGATTTCCGCTCCGAAACCGAACTGCGCCCCGTCGGTGAAAGCCGTAGATACATTGGCGTAGACGCAGGCGGCATCGACCATTTGCTGGAAACGGCGGATGGCTTCCGGCGATTCGCTGACGATGCTTTCGCTGTGTTTCGAGCTGTAGCGGGCGATATGTTGCAGGGCTTCATCCAGGGAGGAGACCGTGCGGATCGCCATCTTGTAATCGAGGAACTCAGTCCCGAAACTGTCTGACGTAGCTGGCTGAAGCAAAGCGGCGGGATAGTGGCCCGATAGGGCGGCAAAGGCGGGTTCGTCGGCATAGATAACGACGTTGCTGCCGGACAGCTTGCCGCACAAATAAGGCAGGTCGCCTAACCGGTCACGATGGACGATCAGGCAGTCCAAGGCATTGCAGACGCTGACGCGACGTGTCTTGGCATTGTTGATGATCTCGCGTCCTTTCTCTTTGTCCCCGTCCTTGTCGAAATAGGTGTGGCAGATGCCGGCTCCCGTCTCGATGACCGGCACGCGGGCATGATCGCGGACAAAGTTGATCAACGAACTGCTGCCCCGCGGAATGATTAGGTCCACCAGGCCGACGGCGTTCAACAGTTCGGTCGTCGCTTCCCGGTCGGGCGGCAGGAGCGTACAGACAGCCGGGTCGATACCCTGTCCGGCCAGTACGTCGTGGATAATCGCCACTAAGGCGCGGTTGGAACTGTCGGCATCCGAACCGCCTTTCAGCACGCAGGCATTCCCACTCTTGAAGCAGAGGGAGAAGACGTCGAAGGTGACGTTCGGGCGTGCTTCGTATATGACGCCGATCACGCCGAAGGGAACGGTCACTTTCCGGATCACCATGCCGTTGGGACGTGTTGTTTCACTTAACAGTTTCCCAAGCGGGGAAGGCAACGAAGCGACGTTCTTCATGTCTCCGGCAATACCAGCGAGACGTTCTTCCGTCAGTTTCAGGCGGTCGTATTTCGGATTTGCCGGGTCCATGCGCCGGAGGTCTTCGGCATTGGCCGCTAAGACTTCCGCTTGGCGCGAGAGCAAAGCCGAAGCCGTGTCTGTGAGGATGCGGTTGATGGCGGCATCGTCCAGCGTGACGAGCTGGCGCGAAGCGGCGAGGGTTTGTTGCAATAATTCGTTAATCATGGTCGTATGATCGTTGTTACTTTTCGTATTCCTGAATATACTTGGGATGGACGGCATCTTTCCCTAACACGAGGCAAAGCCCGATGATGAAGCTCACGCCCCAGTTGATAAGCTGGCCGCTGCCTAACGGATGGCCGAACAGGAGGAAGCCGTTGACAAGGCCGCTTGCCAGGAACAGCAGGAGGCTTGCCCAGCAGAACGCGTAGTTCGAGACAAGCCTGCGTATCGTCAGGCTGACGGCTGAGATGACAAGCAAGAGGCATACCGCAATCAGGCTGTAGGCTGCTATTTTCAACTCGGCAGGCGAAGCTGTGACGGGCAGTCCCAAGTTCACTTTATCCCCTTGTGTCAGGAGGGTGACGCCTCCCATGCCTCTAAGCAGTCCTACTACAATCATCAGGACTGATGCGAATGATAACCAATACTTTTTCATACTCTCTTCTATTTATTAATCCAGATACAAATAATCGTAATGTATCAACGGCTTCTTATCCCGGCTGCCGATCAGCTCCCGTGCTTCCGTACTGTCGTAACCTGCACATCCGACTCCTAACTGGAGGCCTTCCTCGTTGATGATCTTGACGATATCGTCTTTCTCGAAGTCGCCTATGATCCGGATCACGCCGACCAACAGGATGCTGGTTGCCTTAGGGCCTAATAATGCCTCTTCGGCTCCCCGGTTGATGTGTATCTCGCCTTTGGCAAAGCCTTCGGAGTGGGCGATCCACTTCTTCACGCTACTGACAGGTTTGCCGGAAGGGATGAAGCGTGTGCAGACGGCCCGGCTGTCTTTGGCGAGCAGGTCGACCAGGATGTTGTCCTTCTTGCCGTTGGCAATGATCACCGTGATGCCTTCGTCCGCCACCTTTTGCGCAATGGTGCATTTGGTCAGCATGCCGCCTCGGCCGAATGAGGACTTGCTGGTCTGTACATATTCCGACAGGTCTTCCTTGCCTCCGTCTATTTCGCGGATGACGGTGGAGGACGGGTCGGACGGGTTACCGTTATATATTCCGTCGATGTTGCTCAGGATGATCAAAGCATCCATTCCCATCATGGTGGCGATAAGTCCGGATAGCTCGTCGTTGTCCGTGAACATCAATTCTGTAACCGATATCGTGTCGTTTTCGTTCACGATGGGAATCACTTTATTTTCGAGCATCACCTCCATGCAGTGCTTCTGGTTGAGGTAATGCGTGCGGCTGCCGAAGTTCTCCTTTGTTGTGAGCACCTGGCCGCAGGTCATGCCATGTTCACGAAAGAGTTCGTAATAACGGTTGATCAGCTTGGCCTGTCCGACTGCGGAATACAGTTGGCGGGCGGAGACGGAGTCCAGCTTTTTGCCGGCCTTGATCTCACTGCGTCCCGAAGCGACCGCACCGGAAGAGATAAGGACGACCTCCACGCCTTTGCGGTGCAGTTCGGCCACCTGATCTACCAAGGCGGACATCCGGGTAATATCCAACGTGCCATCCTTGCGGGTGAGCACGTTGCTACCTATTTTAACGGCGATACGTTTCATTTTTTATCTTTGTCACGGATTTCGACTCGACGTATCTTGCCGCTGATCGTCTTGGGCAATTCGTCTACGAACTCGACGACACGCGGGTATTTGTACGGAGCCGTCACCTTTTTGACATGGTCCTGCAATTCCTTGACCAGAGCGTCTCCGGCTTTATCCTTGTAGTCCTTCGCCAATACAATGGTCGCTTTTACCACTTGTCCGCGGATTTCGTCGGGAACACCTGTGATTGCACATTCGACAACCGCCGGGTGTGTCATCAGGGCGCTTTCCACCTCGAACGGGCCGATGCGGTAGCCGGAACTCTTGATCACATCGTCGGCACGGCCTACGAACCAGAGGTAGCCGTCTTCATCACGCCAGGCGACATCGCCCGTGTAATACAGGCCGTCGTGCCAGGCTTCGCGTGTACGTTCGGCATCCCGGTAATACTCTTTGAAGAGGCCGATCGGCTTGCCGTTTGTCGTGTGGATCACGATCTGCCCCTGTTCCCCGTCTTCCGCACGTGAACCGTCCGGGCGCAACAGGTCTACATCGTATTGCGGATTGGGGACACCCATCGAACCGGGTTTCGGTTCCATCCACGGGAAAGTAGCGACCGTCAAAGTCGTTTCCGTCTGCCCGAAACCTTCCATCAGCTTGATGCCGGTCAGTTTGTAGAACGTGTCGAATACGGCAGGGTTCAAGGCTTCACCGGCAATGGTACAGTATTGGAGGGAAGACAGGTCGTATTTCGTCAGGTCTTCGCGTATCAGGAAACGGAAGATCGTAGGAGGTGCGCACAAAGATGTGATGCGGTAATCCTGTATCATCTGCAACATGTCGGCTGGCGTGAATTTCTCGTGGTCGTACACGAATACGGTCGCTCCCGCAATCCACTGCCCGTAGAGTTTTCCCCATACGGCTTTTCCCCAGCCGGTATCGGCAATAGTCAGGTGGAGGCTGTCCTTATGCAGGTTATGCCAGAAACTTCCTGTCACGATATGGCCCAGCGGGTAGGTGAAATCATGCGCTACCATCTTCGGGTTGCCGGTCGTTCCGGAAGTAAAATACATCAGTGAAATGTCGTCGTTGCTGTTCGGATGTTCCGGACGTACGAACGGAGCGGCGCTTTCAATGCCTTTGTGGAAATCCTCGAATCCTTCGGGTATTTCGGGACCTACCGAAACAACGCTCTTGATAGATGGTGAATCGGGCAATGAGTCGATGATATGTTTGGTGATCACTTCCTCGCCTGCACAGACAATCATCTTGATATCGGCGGCATTTGCCCGGTAGACGATATCTTTCTTTGTCAGCAGGTGAGTAGCCGGGATCACCACCGCTCCCAATTTATGCAGCGCGATGATCGAGAACCAGAATTCATAACGGCGTTTTAATATCAACATGACCATATCGCCGTGGCCGATCCCCAACGACTGGAAATAAGTGGCCGTCTGGTCGGTATATTTCTTCAGGTCGGCAAAGGTGAAGTCGATATGTTCCCCCTGGTCGTTTGTCCAGCACAATGCTTTTTTGCCGGGTTCTTCTTCCGCCCATGCGTCTACTACGTCATATCCGAAGTTGAAGTTCTCCGGGACTTTTATCTTGAAATTCTTTATAAAATCTTCCTGCGACTCAAAGGTCGTTTTGTCTATGAATCTTTCTAACATGATAATTAAATTGACAATTTATAGGATGATAGCCAGAAAACTGACCTTTTCTCCGTCGAGCGCCTTCATTCCATGAGGCAGTTCGGAGTTGAAATAGATACTGTCGCCTTCTTCCAGTATCAGTTCTTTATTGTTGATCTGTAACAGCATGCGGCCTTTCAGTACCATATTATACTCTTGTCCGGGATGCGAGTTCAGATAAATCGGTGTCCCGTCAGGAGTCGGGTGGACGGTAACCATGAACGGGTCTGCTTTCCGACCGGCAAAACCGGCGGCAAGCGACTGGTATTTATAGGCCTTGGTCCGTTCCACGGCAATACCTTTACCCCTACGGGTAATGAAATAACTGCTCATCTTTGGCTCGTCGCCGAACATCAGCGTCGTCAGCTCTACGCCGTAAGCCTGCGAAATCTGATGCAGTACACTTACTGAAATATCTACAGTACCGCTTTCCAGCTTCATATACTGTTCGGGAGTCAGGTTACAAACCCCGGCCATTTCTTCAGGTGTGATTTCCAATGCATCCCGAAGTCCGGCCAAACGCTCCGCAATTTGTTTTATCTGTTCGTTCATCTCCGTTGATTATTATATTTATGATGCTCCAAATATAGGAATAAAAAGCAAAATGTCTACGAAAAAACGTCTATAATGTAATTTAGTTATTTTTTGGAAACTTCTAAAACTATACCTACTTTTGTAGACATCTAATAACCTGAGACAAAATATAGTATATGCACACTCTTTTACCCTTAGATTTTATGCAAATGGGCTTTTTTTTGTATTCCCGTTCTCTTCCTCAATATGAGAATATAATTGTAGAACAGCGACAAACAATCTGGATGCTTGGTTCTTGCCTGATTATATTGTTAATAGTTTTTTTGGTTATGGTAGTCGTTATAGGAATTTTTATCTGCCGTTTCAGGAACCGGAAATCAACCAACAATCCTCCGTTACTTTCTGTCTCTGCGGAGAAAAGAGAGCATCTGGATTCAATTTACACTCTTATTTACCAGTATGTCGTGACCGAAAAACACTATTTGGATAAGGATATCGACATATCCGAGGTGGCTCGTCATTGTAATATCGGAAAAGACCTCGTTAATAAAGCTTTGGTGTCTAAAAAGAACATGACTCTTCTCGACTTTGTCAACAGCTATCGTATCGAATATGCCGGAAATCTTTTGCTTGACCCTGCCAATAAGACAGTTGAAGTCGTCGCAGGTGAAGCCGGATTCAACACTACCCGTACCTTTCTACGGCAGTTTAAATCGAAATATAATATTTCAACAAGCGAGTATCGTAAATTGAATTGGAATAAGTAGTTGCTTGAAACAACATCTCAATATATGTGAGGCTACATTATTGTAAATGTGGGCAGGATTGGTTATGCCTGAAATCTTGGACTGCGGGAGCTGTTCTGGAAGCGGATATTACATTTGAGACATAGTATTGGGCGGAAATTTGTTTCCTGACCAGTAGCGAATAGGATATATTGGGACGAATAGGCACGGTTCGTATTGTTGACAGAATGTTGACAGAGCAGATTCTTTAGATGACAAATACTTTTTGTCGTGTGACATCTTTGTGTTGTCATCTTTTAAACCTTATTTTACTTGCCTTTGATTGAAGAATTACATTCTTTTGTAAAAATCTATTATCAATGATTCGTGAAATACTGGACACTCTCAAAAACAAATTGGAAGAATATCTGACTGCTTATTTTAACTCGCCTGAAGGCTATGTGCAGATCGGAGGTATTCCTGTCGGAAGTGATAATGCTCCTAATAAATTGTCACTGTCGGTCGTGAATCTGGAACGTGAGACTGCTATGGGGATCGGTTCCGCTTACCGTATGGACAAGTCACAAGAGTTTGTGGAGCGCTTACCCGCTTGGTATTTGAATATGGATGTTTTGTTTGCTTCGGTATTTGATGAGAAGAGATATGCAGAAGGGTTAGATGTTTTGTCAAAAGTAATTTACTTTTTGCAGCAGTATTCCGTTCTGGATTTGCCGGATGGAACACATTATACGATCGAGATGGTGACTCTGGATATGCAAGAACTGACGAATCTATGGAGTATGTCCGGCGGGCGGTATTATCCGTCGGTGTTATGTCGGGTTCGTATGTTAGCATTTGAAAGCGATGTTATACAATCGACAGCCCGTAGTGTGAAAGTACCAGGTGTAGAAATAAATTCATAAAAAAGTGGAATGAGTATGTTTAAGGAAATAGCAAAGATCACGCTCAGACATCATTATTATCGTAATGGTTATTGTAAAGACGTTCGTTTGTATCAGGATAATCAAACTGTTCAACTGATGAGGCGGAGAGGGTGTCTGCTGCGGCAGAGGAGTCCATCTGAATATGTAATATTGGCTGAAGAAGGGACTTCTTTTAATCCGGATGATCAATTCTGGTTTTTCCTTGAAGTTTGCGATCCCGCTTTTCTTTATAATACTTTGAAAGAAGATTGGAATGCTGATTTGTTCGAGCATAAACAATTGAAAATGAAGTTGAAACCGAAAGAAAACGGGATGCTGGAATCAGTGGATCTTATTTTTTCCGTGGCGGAGTATTATTGGAAGTTTATTATGATCCCGCGGAATCCGGATCAACAATTTGGCCTTTTACTATTGGAAGATGCTTTGGGAAGTGTTCGTTTTGAAAAAGTGGATGCAGATCAATTTATGGGTAGGTTAGACTATTGCTGTATTTCGACGGATAAGGTTCCCATGCAGGAGAATTATGAGATAAGGTTGTGCCTGAAAGAAAGTTTGACTTATGGCACGAGAGTGTTGCAAAAATACATACAAGCTCCTGTGCCGGGGAGGTTTCCTGTAGACCGACCGGATACGATAGAACAAATAATATACATATAATAAATATAAAATACACATGGGAAACATGAAAACTCCAGGCGTTTATATCGTTGAGAAAAATGCCTTTCCGAACTCAGTGGTCGAAGTGGCTACGGCTGTTCCTGCTTTTATCGGCTATACCGAAAAGGCTGCCAATGGGAGCCAGGATCTTTTGAATAAACCGTTTCGTATAACCTCTATGAGTGAATTTGAAAAATACTTTGGGGGAGCCAAGCGCTTGAAGTTTACTTGTACGACTTCAACAGATAGCGGTGTGAATTTGTATTTTAAAGGTGTGGATAAATCAGGAAAGGAAGAGATCACCGGATACAAAGTCGGACTTGCTACCGGTGAAGTGAATTTTTCTTTGTATTACCATATGCTTCTGTATTTTGCAAATGGAGGCGGTCCTTGTTATATCGTTTCGGTCGGCTTATATGCAAATAACACAGAGATAGATGCTGTAACTTTGCAGAAGGGCATTCAATATCTGGAGGCGGAGAGGGAACCGACCATGCTTGTTATCCCCGAAGCTTCCGGTACGTCTTCCTATCAGGATATTTATACGGCGATGCTGGTTCATTGCGGTGCGGTAATGAAGAATCGGATTGCTTTGTTTGATGTACCGGGTACGGCTGAAGAGTTCAGAGAAGGAATCGGTTCAGAATATTTGTCTTACGGAGCGGCTTATTATCCATTCTTAAATACGACTCTTCTGTCTGAAAAAGATGTCACTTATCTGAACCTGAAAGATGAAGACGGCGGAATCCTGAGCACGATTATAGAATCGTTAAAGGTAAGTAAACCTTCCGTTAATGCTTCCGATACGGATCAATTGTCTTTCCACAATCTGCTGTATAATAATAGCCCTTTGTATAAGGCTGTTATGACGGAAATACGGAGACAAATCAATCAGCTATCTCCTGTGGCAGCCATAGCAGGGATTTATTGTCGTGTGGATGATAGCCGGGGAGTCTGGAAAGCGCCGGCCAATGTTTCGGTGAACAATGTTGTTTCTGTTTCCGAGATGATAACAAATGAAATGCAGGAAGATCTGAACGTGCCGTTAAATGGTAAGAGTATCAATGCTATTCGTTATTTTACGGGTGACGGCATAAAGGTTTGGGGTGCTCGTACATTGGATGGCAATTCACTCGATTGGCGTTATATCAATGTCCGTCGAACGATGATTTTCCTTGAAGAATCCATACGGAATGCTGCTCTGGCCTATGTTTTCGAACCAAATGTAGCTTCAACGTGGCTGAATATGAAAAGCATGATCGAAAATTTCCTGATGGGTGTCTGGAAACGAGGCGGACTTGCTGGGGCTTCACCCGAAGATGCTTATAGTGTGCATGTGGGTTTGGGGGATACTATGACACCGGAAGATATTCTTGAAGGAATCCTGAAGATAACCGTTTTAGTGGCTGTCAGTCATCCGGCGGAATTTATTGAAATAACGTTCCAGCAACAAATGCAAAAATCATAAAAGAATATAGATATGGCAGCAATGAAAACTCCGGGCGTATATATAGTGGAAAAAAATGCTTTTCCTAATTCGGTAGTCGCCGTACCGACAGCTGTTCCAGCCTTTATCGGACATACCCGATTTGCTATGGATGGAACAAAAGATTTGAAGAAAAAGCCTTTCCGCATTACTTCGATGCTTGAATATGAAACGTATTTCGGTGGAGCTCCTGATTCTAAATATACATTAGTGTTACCGGAAAATAAGAAGAGCGCACTTCAAAACGATAATGCAAAATTAGAAGACTTATTAGATAAGTCTGAGACTTTAAAGAAAGAAATTGCCGCGCTTGAAAATGACGAAACCAAAAAAGCAGAACTTTTAGAAAAGAAGACTGCATTGGCTACTAATGAAGCTTCAATAAAAGAACTGGAGCTTAGTATTTTAAAAGCAAAAATTGAAATTCTTAATTTGAGTACCCCTGTTTGGAGTGTTACTGCTCCGAATCCAAACTATACTTTATATTATAATATGATATTGTATTTTGCCAATGGTGGTGGTGCATGTTATATCGTTTCGGTTGGCAGTTATACGGATCAATTTGACGCAAAGAATTTTACAGACGGAATAAATGCCCTGAAGAATGAACAGGAACCGACAATGGTGGTTGTCCCGGAAGCAGTGAATGGTCTTAACTCAATGTGGAAAGCAATCACGGAAGAGGCCTTGATGCATTGCGGGAAATTTATGAAAAACAGGATTACGATTCTGGATGTTTTTAATGGATATAAATCGGATAAGGATCCGAATGATGGAAAGGATGTTATTACCTATTTCCGTGAAAATGTTGGATCTGAATACCTTGATTTCGCAGCGGCTTATTATCCCTGGCTTGATACTTCGGTCGTGAGTGAAAGTTCTATTGATGCTTCATCTCTTACCAATCCGGATCAATTATTATATATACTCAAGTTGGAAATCGATTGGAGCAAAGATAGACTAATTGCGAATAAGATGCACTGTTTTCAGTTCTATTTGGGCTGTCAGCTAATAGATAAAGATACTTCTATTACAGATAAGGACGCTGCCAAAGCTCCTCTTCAGTTGAAGATTGCGAAAGATGACAAATTGACGATGGAAAAGGCTCAGGAACTGGCAAAAACAGGAACAATTTCTGATGATCATATAAAAGCAGCCGCTAAGGAAACTCTGACTGTTTTGTCTCCGAAGGAACAAATAGATTTAGCGAATATGCTTCTTCCTAATAGTACTTGCGGAAAAGAAATTATGAAAGTCATTTGTCAACAGATCAATCGTTTGCCGGTTGCCGCTGCTATGGCTGGAATTTACGCCCGGACAGATGATGCCCGTGGTGTCTGGAAAGCTCCGGCAAACGTTTCTATAAGCAGGGCTGTTTCGCCGACCGTGAACTTAACAGACAGCATGCAGGAAAATCTGAATGTCGATGTGTTAGGAAGGTGTATCAATGCAATACGATATTTCAAAGGAGACGGGATAAAAGTATGGGGAGCACGGACATTGGATGGTAATTCCCTGGACTGGCGTTATATAAATGTCCGTCGTACGATGATCTTTCTTGAAGAATCTATTAAAAATGCTGCTAAGGCATATGTTTTCGAACCGAATGTGGCTTCTACCTGGTTAAATATGAAAAGTATGATCGAAAATTTCTTGATGGGAGTCTGGAAACAAGGCGGTTTGGCCGGTGCTTCACCCGAAGATGCTTACAGCGTGCATGTAGGACTGGGCGATACGATGACTCCAGAAGATATCCTTGAAGGAATCTTGCGGATCACGATCTTGGTAGCTATTAGTCGTCCGGCGGAATTTATAGAAATAACTTTCCAGCAGCAGATGCAGAAGTCGTAATGAATAGTGTAGATTATTAAACATTAAAAATATAGAATATCATGGCAGGAGAAAAACAAGACAATGTATGGCCGTTACCCGTTTTTTATTTTAAGGTGGAAATAGAAGATATTGGTGAGATGGCATTTAAAGAGGTTTCAGGGATGGATATGGAAGCCCAGGTGATCGAATACCGGCATGGCAACAGCCCGGTGTTTTCCAATATTAAGATGCCCGGATTAAAGAAGACCAGCAATGTAAGTTTGAAAAAAGGCGTTTTTAAATCGGATAACAAATTCTGGGACTGGTTTAATGAGATTAAACTCAATACGATTAAAAGACGTTCCGTTACGATCAGTTTGCTGGACGAATCGGGTGCTCCCACAATGGTCTGGAAGTTGATTAATGCGTGGCCGACCAAGATTACAGGTGTCAGTCTGAAATCGGACGGGAATGAAGCCGCTATTGAAACGCTTGATCTGGCTCATGAAGGGTTGACGATTGAAAACAACTAAAGCGTAGGTTTATGACTAAATTGACAACTAATCCATACCCTGTAGCCTTTTATTTTGCTGTGGAGTTTAAAAAAGGATCTTTTAGTATAGAACTTCCTTTTCAAGAGGTTAGTGGTCTGACCGTTGAAATAGATACTGAAGAAATAAGGGAAGGAGGAGAAAATAGCTTTACTTATCATGTACCGACAAGGATTAAACATTCGAATTTGGTATTGAAGAGGGCATTGGCTCCGATTAAGGGGGATTACTTAGAAGGGTTGACAGGACGTGCAATGAACGGTGATCCGATAAGTGCACTGAATTTGTTTGAGATAACCGTTTCCCTGATGGATGCGAATAGTGATCCTCTGAGGTCTTGGCTGATTTCTAACGCTTATGCTGTAAAGTGGGAGGTAGAGCCGTTCGGTAGTAGTAAAAACGAACTTTCCTTTGAGAAGTTAGAGTTTGCGTATTCTAAACTACAGCGAAAATTGTAATGTATGGCAATTGTTATCAAAGAAATAATAGTGCGGACAACTGTTGAACGAGGTAAGACGAAGGAACCGGCTCTTTCTGCCGAATGGCGTGAATATATACGACAGACGGTAGAAGAGCAACTTCGTGCTGCCGGGAGGAAAAACAGGCAAAAAGGAGAAAGGTAAAATGGGAAAATTGCAGAAGATGAAGCTGGAGGCTTATGATAATAGTCTTATGACCGGATCTCCCGTCGCTTCTGTGGAGGTTCCGGTTAATCCTGACAATTATAAGTTGACGAAAGATATCGGGCATTCCGAGAACAAGGAGCAGGGGCAGAAAGATACAACCGTCCACTTTAATAAATACGAGAAAGAGAATTTATCTTTCAGCGTAGTTTTTGATGGGACAGGGGTAATTCCTTCTACGAATATGAATACGGTGACAGACAAAGTGAAAGAACTGGAAAAAGTCGTATATAACTGTAATAATAAAATTCACCAGCCCAACTTTGTCAGGATCGCCTGGGGAAAACTTGTCTTTTGCGGGCAGTTAAGTACTTATAGCCTGAATTATACCCTGTTTTCATCGGAAGGAGTTCCGCTTCGCGTAAAGATCGATATGGCTTTCAGCCGGGCGGTCAGTCAGGAAGTCGCAGTTAAATTGAGAGAAAATGCAAGTATAGAGGAAGTGAATGTCGAATTTAAAGAAGGAGACACGGTAAGCAAAAAGTGCTATACTATGTATGATAATGAACTGGTAGCTAGGGAAGTGGCCAAAGAGAATGATTTGGATCGTTTTAGAAATATTGAACCGGGGACACAATTAGTGTTTCCCGCATTAAAATAAAAAAATATGGATGTATCACCAGCAGAAAACAGTAACAGGATCGTATATTATAAAATCGAATCGAACGGTAAGGAGATCGACAAAGCTTTTCGTTTTTCCTATTTTTGTTCAAGCAATCTGCTGAACCATATAGGGAAAGCAACCTTGAAGTTCGACACCGGTAGTGTAGAGAAAATGTCTTTTGACGAATCGGACGGAAGTACGTTTCAACCGGGTGTCGAAATCCGGGTTTACGCAGGATATACAAAAGGGAAGGAAGAACTGATTTACGAAGGGGTTATCATCAGCCAGAGTCTCGAAATACAGGGTACTGTCCGTCCACAATTGGTCGTCGAATGCCGGGATTATACTTTTGCCGCTACACGAGGACGGAAAAATGCTGTATTTGAAGAAATGTGCGATGGCGATATTATCTGTAAAATATTGAAGCCATACGGTTTATCATGTACGGTTGAAAAATCGACGATGAATCATCATTCATTGATCCAGTATTATTGTTCGGATTGGGATTTTATACGTGCGCGTGCCGAGGCGAATGGTCTGGTGATATCTGTAAAAGGGAAAAATGTGACGGTTAAAAAGCCGGAGGTAAACCAGAAAGCTGTTTTAAATGTGGAATATGGAAATGATTTGATCAGCTTTAATGGTTCCCTGTCAGCAACCGATCAGTATAGTCAGGTTGTCACGAATGCATGGGACTTTGATAATCAGGAAGTGATTTCAGCTTTAGCTTCTTCTCCAACCCTGAACAATCAGGGAGATCTTTCGGCAAGTAAATTGCAAAAGGCAGGTGGAGACAAAATGGTTTACCAGACAGATTCATTTATCGTTAAAAGTTCATTGAAAGTCTGGGCCGATTCGATTTCTTTACGAAATGGATTATCCCGCTATCAAGGTGATTTTTCTTTTGTTGGGAATGCGGCTCCTTTTCCGGGCTGTATTGTCGTTTTGTCTAAATTAGGAAAGCGGTTTGACGGGAATGTCTATGTCGGAGGAGTAGAACATACGATTGAAAAGGATTTATGGCACACTCGCATTATTATGGGATTGCCTTCGGATAACGTGACAGACTTGCCGGATGTAGTGGCTCCTGCGGCTTCCGGTTATTTGCCGGGGATTGAAGGTTTGCATATAGGGAAGGTAAAAAAAGTGGAGGATGATCCGCTTTCTCAGAATCGCATATGGATAGAATTACCATTACTGAATGGTGTAAAAAATACGGTATGGGCCCGTTTAAGTACTTTGTATGCGTCATCCAATGCCGGAAGTTTTTTCCTGCCCGAAGCCGGCGATGAGGTTGTTGTCGGTTTTTTCAATGATGATCCTTGCTCGCCCGTTATTTTAGGAAGCCTGTTCAGCAAGAAAAAAGTATCTCCTTATAAGCCGGGGCAACGGAATGATATGAAAGCTTTTGTCACACGGGAGAAAATGAAGATTGAGTTTAATGAGGAGAAAAAGATCATAACGATTTCTACACCCGGAAATAATTCAATTGAAATCAATGATGATAAAAGTCGAATCCGGTTAAGCGACCAGCATAAAAATGAGATAGTGATGGATCGTAATGGCATCCTGTTTAATTCGTCTAAAGATATTGTGTTAAAAGCAAAAGGCAATATCTCGATGGAAGCAATGAAGATGGATATGAACGCAAAATTGGATGTCGGAATAAATGGAATGAATGTGAAAGTCGCTGCTAAAATGGGAGTTTCTATGAAAGGAAATGCGACTGCCGAACTTTCTGCTTCCGGGCAAACAACTGTCAAAGGGGGAATTGTGATGATAAATTAGGATAAAAAGAACAATTAAAAAGCAAATAAAATGCCACCAGCTGCAAGAATAACCGATATGCATACTTGTCCGATGCAAACGCCCGCTTTCCCTTCTCCTATCCCGCATGTGGGAGGACCCGTAATAGGACCGGGTGTTGCGACTGTTTTAATAGGGAAACTGCCGGCGGCAGTAGTAGGAGACATGTGTGTATGTGTCGGACCGCCCGACACGATAATGAAAGGATCGTCAACCGTATTGATAGGGGGAAAACCAGCTGCCCGCATGGGAGATACGACTGCCCATGGCGGGACGATTGCGTTAGGATGCCCGACTGTAATAATAGGAGGATAGAAGATATGAATCATAATTCGTTTTTAGGTAAGGGCTGGAGTTTTCCACCGCAATTTGAACGGAGCAATGAGGTTACACACATGGTCGTGGATGAGGAAGATATCAGACAAAGTCTGATAATCCTTCTTTCAACTTCAAGAGGAGAACGTTTTAATCGGCAGTATGGATGTAATCTGAATGATTTTTTGCATGAAGAAATAAATCCTACTACCCTTCAATTGATGGAAGAGCAAATTCAGAGGTCTGTTCTTTTGTACGAACCACGGATTGAATTGATAAATGTTAAATTTGATACTACCCAAGAAGTGAGTGGAGTCATTTTGATCAATTTGGAATATCAGATCCGAAAATTGAATGTGGTGTCGAATTTGGTATATCCGTATTATTTAGAAAATCGGTAATCGCGTGTTTCGAGACAGGGATAAAGAAGGTTTAAGCAGACAGGAACGATTGGATGCAATCCGTACGGATCGACCGTTTCGTGTTATGGAAGATGATTTTTTCCACCTGGCCGGGCGTGTCCTTGACAATACTTCTTTTATCCGTTATTTTAATGCTAAGAATATTCCTGACGGATATTGGGAAGAACTTTATAAAAACCAGCCGTTAATCATACTGCTGGAGATTCTCCTTTTCGATACCGTAAAGAGAGAACGGGATTTTGACGGTCTGAAGTTTGTGAATGACCGTCGTTTGTTATATAACGAACTTCAGATTGTTTTTGAACAATGGGAAGAGCGGTTAAGTCACTTTTTTACGCCCCGTACGCCTTTGTTATTAACACATTTACGACTTCAAACAACTATTTGGGCGCAATCGGAATCATTAACAAAAGGAAATACAACAGATAGCGGGATCGATATTAACGATAATGAATATATCCGATTAAATTATTATAAAGCTTTGGATTTTATACGGGATATCCAGAATCAAAGTGAGTTGTATTTTCATGATATCGAAGTCACCGGAGAAGTCGATCCTTCGGTCGCTATCCTTATTGCATTTATAAAGAACTATAGGAAAGTTGTTTCAAAATATAATAAAAGATGGGAGCAACTTCCTGAATATTATCTGGATAAAATCCTCCATGTGACTCCTCGCTGCTTTTTACCGTGGACAACCTGGTTGGTTCTGGAAATGGAGGAGAATACCGATACTGTCCATATTCCGGCTCATACGGCTTTTATTGCCGGCAAGCAGAAAGATGATATATCGATTCTTTTCAGGAATGAAAAGGATTGTTATGCCAGCCGGATGCAAATAGAGAAAGTATTGGCTTATTATTTTGAGGATGTTCTGTTGAGGAGCGACCTGTCGGATTACATTAATCCCGAAGATCCTTCAAAGGTAGATTCTAAAATCATTTTTCAGAATGATGTTCGGGCAGAAGTTTTTTCTGTCGGTATCATGCTGGAATCGTCATTACTCTTTATGAAAGAAGGAGTGCGTCAGATATTTGTCACCTTGGATTTGTGTGAAAAGAATGGTTTGGAAGACTCGGAAAAAACATGTATTCCGGAAAACCTGAACGATGCCTTTTTCCCTGAAATCAGTACACTTGCTGGCTGGAATACAATAGAAGATTATACGTTGTTGTACGATAAGGAGAAGAATTGTCTGAATTTCCAATTCCGGCTTCCACTTGACTATCCGGCTATCGAACCTTGTAGTGAAATACATGGAATCGTTACGCAGGCACCGGCTATCCGGTTGCTGATGAATGCGGAAGCAACCTGTTATCCGTATAAATGGATGGCGGATAACCGCTTCGAGCGGATACATATACGTGTAGATGTCTCGGAGATTATTCCTTCGGAGGTTTTAAGTGTTTTAGGACAAGCAGATTCTTCGCAACCTTTTTTCCCTTTTGGGGCGATGCCGGAACAAAATGACTGGTTGGTTTGGAAAAATGAAGAGATTGCCAGGAAAAAGGTCAAGGAAGTTTGTCTGAAATGTAGCTGGTTGCAGTTGCCGGCTTCCGAATTAGGTTTTTACGATGTTTATAAAAAGTATGTTCCACCATTGGACAATAGTTCTTTTAAGGTACGGAAAGAGTATTTATCACAAAATAAATGGATACCGGTTTCTGTTGGAAACGACCCGTTATTTTCATTTGTTACTGCTAAGGGAAAGGTGGAAAGAGAAAGTTCTTTTACTTGGTCGGCAGGTGGAGATGCCGGATTTGACGGATCATTCAGGTTGGTATTGGCAGAACCGGCAATCGGATTCGGACATGTTGCCTTCCGGAAACTCTTTAATGAGTGTGTACTTCGTAATACATTTAGAAAAAAGAAGGAAGAACTTCCGGAAGTTCCGATAACTCCCTTGATAGATAGTGTGTACGTCAGTTATACCGCAGAAGAAGAAATATCGACATGTGCCGGAGGGGCTTCATCAATTGCCTTTTATTATGTGCATCCGTTGCTTGATGATTGTTTGAGGAAAGTGACGTTGACGGCTCCTCCCTTGTTATATGAAGGCGTTTCGAATAAGCGTAATTTATTGTTAGGGATTTCCGGGGCTATAGGGGAAACTTTTATCCGCTTTCTGGTTGATTTGGCTCCATTCGAGAGAGCTGTCAGACGGAATAATTTTCAGATAGTGTGGTTTATCAAGAAGAAACAGTGGCATTGGGAACGTTTATCTCCAGAGACGGTTCGTACAGATACGACAGACTGTTTCTTGCAAACGGGACTGATCGAGTTGCAACTCACGGAACCGGTGTCTAACGAATGGTTGGATGAAAATGGATTGTGTTGGATTTGTGCAGCCTTTAAGGATGCGAAGGAAAAGGAAGAAGAATTGAGTCCTGTCATTTCTGGTTTTTATATGAATGTGCTGCAAGTGACATTAGATACCGGACAGCCTGGATTTGATGAGAAACAACTTCCTTCCGGTTTCCCGGTCGGAACTATCCGTCAGGTGGAGAATGTGTTGCCTGGAATTTCAGGAGTCATGCAGATAGTCGACGCTTTTGGCGGTGGGCTGGAAGAATCCGGAGATGAACTGAAAGTCAGGATTGCCAATCGGATCAGTAACCGTGACCGGGCTGTTACTAAGCGGGATTATGAAGAATTGGTGCTGACCAATTTTGGCGAAGTCGGAAAAGTTTATTGTCTTGTTGAAAGAGAAGCGGAAGAAGCTGGGGCCGTAGCCGTTTCTTTGGTGGTGATTCCTTTGGTTTATGAGAAAGGGAAATATCCGCTTTGTGAAAATTCTCTTTTGTGGCGGGTTGAGGATTTTATGAAGGGACATACCAGTCCGTTTGTCAAACTCTATGTTCGTAACCCTTTTTATGAGGAAGTTACGGTTCGTTGCCGGATTAAACTGATGAATTCGGATATTCCGCGTGGAGAAGTGGAAAGAGAACTCGTGCAGCGCATCAATCACTGTATTGCTCCTTGGCAGGAAACGAATGTTCCTCCTCTTTTTAGCCATTCTTTCGGATTAGATGACATGAAGAATGTAATAGCGAACAGCCCTCTAATCCTGTCGGTAACAGACTTGGTTGTCTTGCACCGCACATCTGTAGGTATGTTTCGTTACCATCTGGAGTGTGTGTATGATTGTGATGAGAAACCGGCGCGTATAAAAGCATATTATGCCGGAAATATTCTGTTCCCGGCACAAAAACATTTGATTTATATGTCAAAGGATGAAAAAGAAGGTTCACCGGTTGGAATAGGAGAACTGAAAATTGGTAATACATTTATAATAGATATAATAGACTGATATATGGCAAAAAGAGACAGAAATACTTTAAAATCCTATTTTAAATGCGGGAATATGCCACAAGAGGAGCATTTTAGCGATTTGATCGACTCGGTGCTGAATCTGGTGGATGATCAGCAACCGGTCGTTCCGACTCCACCGCTGCCGCCTTCTCCGGATCCGCCTTTATCCAAAGAATTCCGGGTTGAAGTGCCGGCCGATGGCAATTGGCATTCACTGACCGTTCCGTCGGATCGTTGCCGCTGTTATTCGCTGGTTGCTGGTTGTAGCTCTGCGAAGGAGGATCGGTTTGCTTTGATTTATGCGGTGGCCATGCATTGCATGGGGAATGCCCGCAAAATCAAATATATGACAAGTTGGTATCTGTTTTTCCCCAGTAAGTTGAAACTACGCTGGTATTCTGATGACAATGCCTGGACTTTACAGATTCGTACCAGGCATAACTATGGGGATGGCGTTAGTATTTATGCAAAGCTGACGGAACTGTGGGGAGAGACTGAAATGAACTGGATACTTTAAAAGAACCGTTTATGTCTATAACTCTGAAAAAACAGGAAGAGGAATTGTACAACATTCTTCAGGAAAATGCGTTGAAGATTGTTCAGCAACTGTCTGGTCAAATTTGGACAGACTATAATGAGCACGATCCGGGTGTGACAATTCTGGATTTGTTGAATTATGTTCTTTGGGAGTTGGATTATCAACTATCTTTTAATCTGGAAGATTATCTGACAACTATAACCGGACGCTTTAATCCGGACGCACATGGACTTTTCAGGTCGTCACAGGTATTTTCCGTATCTCCCGTCACTATAGACGATTATCGCAGGCTTATTTTTGAAGAGTTTGATGATATAGAAGATGTACAAATAGATAGACATAAAGCGGATTTGACTGATCCGTATTCCTGTAACGGATTATATGACATCAGAATACAATTAAATCTGTGGAGTAATAACAGTATCCGGCAGAGATATGTGCGGAATAGAGTGAAAGCACTGTTTCATGCTAACCGGAATTTATGCGAATCGTTGAACCGGATCGACTTTGTAGATTGGCAGCAACTGGATATTGAAGCCGAACTGGAAATTGATATACAGGCGGATGCTTCTGCTTTGCTCGCTTCTATTTATATAGAAGGGAACAAATTGTTCTCCAGTGAAAAGAGTCTGCAACAAATGTCCAATTCGGCTTACTTTACATCCAGGTTGTATGAACGGGTAATGAATTTGCCGGAAGTTAAATGTATTTATTCTTTGAAGTTAGTAGCGGAACCTGAAATTTGTAACCGGCATGCAACCGTCCGTTTTCCTAAAAAGATGAAAGAGGTAAAGATCGCTTTGATAAAAGGAGGAATACGGGTTCAGGCGGACATGGAGGTCGTATCACGGCTGTTTTATCAATACCGGATTAGTTTAAATAGAAAACATCACCCCCTTGTAGTTGCTGATGACGATAATCTGTTGCCAACAGGAAAAAATCGTGATATTTATACTTATTATAGTGTACAGAACGACTTTCCGAATTGTTACGGCATTAATAAATGGGGCGTTGCTCCCCATGAACCGGTTCTCAGAAAAGCGCAGGCAAACCAGTTGAAAGCTTATCTGCTGGTGTTCGATTTGCTTTTTGCCAAAGGATTAAAGGAATTGGAGGAACTTCCGGATTGGATGACGTTGAATAGGTCCTTGCCGGCAGATGAAAATCCCGATCTGTCGAATGATCCTTTATTAAAATGGAACGTATTGGTAGATAAAGAAATTAGAGCGGCACATAACGCAGTTCGAAAACGTACGCTTGAAGGAGAAAAAAATAAATGGCTGGATGTCTTGGACAAGTTGTACGGAGAGGATAGTAACCCGGCTTTCCTGGCTGGTTTTAATTATTATGATGAGACTCCCGAACAGATGATCGGCCGGCGAACCGATTTCCTGAGAAATATTCCGGAATGGGGGCGTGATCGCTTTAAAGGTATTAACTTATATGATATTTCAGCAAAGGGACGGAGTGGAATCGAAAAATATATCTATTCATTGCTGGGCTTTGCCGGAGTTCCGGGGCATCCGACTGCCAATTTGTATGCAAGCTATAATGTAAGCGTATTGAATGATACGACTTTTTTAAGTAAGTTGGGATGGCTGATAGATTATCATCTGATAATGCCGGAGAGACGCGGGTTTGCAAGAGATGAACTTCAGGATATCCAAGTCCGTACACAACCTTGGTCGGATCAGGATTATTCGGAATTAAGAGAAGAAATTCCTTTTTTAAGGCATGGATTCCTTTTTGAAAGCTTTTTGCAAGGTGCGTGTAAAAAAGATAATTTCAAACGTTTTTATATACCGGGTGCAGGTTCCCATTTGCTTCTTTTCTTTCATGAAGAAAAGCGGGACTGGATATGTTTGGGCCGTTTTAATACGGAAGAGAAGCTGACTCGGATTACAAACAGCCTGATTAGTTTCTTGTTTATGCTGAACCGGAAAAGCGAAACGTTTTATGTTGTCGAACATTTGTTATTGCGCCCGATCCGACCTGATTCAGCCGTGCAGGAAGAAGAGGATGATTTCGACGCAGAGGAAGTGTCGGAGGAGGATGATTTCCTGAGCCGGTCGGATGAGCTTCCTTTGGATTTTGCCCTTAGTGTAGTTTTTGCCGGCGGCTCGTTGCGTATGGCAGATCCGTTGTTCCGTAAACAAATGGAGTCGTTGGTGCTTGATCGGCTTCCGATCCATTTGGAGATCCGTTTTTTATGGCTTCGACCTGAACAGACGGCTTTGTTTGAACGAATTTATTTCGCTTGGCGTGAAGCCTTATCTGCTTCATCCGATCAGGTGGCAAATCGGCTATCGGCCCGGTTGGTGGCTCTTTTAATAAAGTTAAGGAATCAGGATGATAACGATTAATAAAGTATCATTTGAGTTTTATATGGAGGGTGAACCTTTCGCCCGTGCCTTATATGGGAATTGGGATTCTTTTTGCCGGGTTGCTTTTGAGACTACGACTGACCGTGTGCTGTCACGTTTTGATACTTCCGGCGAGATTATCCGGTTAGAATCGTTGATCATTGATTTAGGGAAGATGGAAGAGGCAGAATTTTATGACCTTTTTCCTAAACGTCTGACCGAACAACTTCAGAGCCTCTTTTCTGCATTTATATCGGACCCGAAAGCTTATTCCCGGCAATTGCAGATTATTCCGGCCAGTAAAAGCAAATTGGAGACATTGGCTTTTTATTTGCAACATGGTTATTTTCATTGGGAAACGGAAAGCGGACTGAGTGATTTTCAATGCTTGGTAGAGCTATTGTTACAGACTGATGCCGATCCTTTATGTGATTTGATTCGTTCGTTCGGAGTGAATGAGATGATCCGGCAAAGATTGGTCACGCAGCTATCCGATAAGATGCTGGAATCGGTCATTCTTTTGCTTGAACCGATAGAAGGCAATTTTATTAATAATTATTCGCGTGTGCTCACATCTTTATATTCGCGCACCGGCCATTCGGAAATAGGGCAACAGGATTTTCGAGATGTGGTCCGGAATCTTGTTTTTGCCTATTTGCTCTATCCGAACAGAGGCTATTTTAATCGGAAGCAATTTGTATGGCAAACAATATCAGGTTTGTCCAGAAAATATAATATTCATTTGCTATCTTTGATAGATCTTTTATCGAGTCAAGTGAAAGTATTGTCGGAAGGACAAAGCCTCCTACCGGAACTTTTTCTGATTTTGACGGATATCAGGAAAGAGGTAAAGTTGGACGAACCGGTAGTCGATGCAGTTAGTGATTTACCTTGTATCGAAATATCGGAATACTTAAAAGAAAAACAAATTCCAGAGAAGGAAAATAGTTTATTAACAATCAAAATAAATGAAATTATGGAACTGGGTAACAGTGTGAGTTTGGAGGTGGCGAATGCCGGCTTGGTGTTGTTCAATCCGTTTCTGCCCCGGCTTTTTAGTGTGTTGGGGTATTTAACAGATGATAGATCTTCATTTAGAAACGAAGAATTTCAGCGACGTGCCATATTTGTCTTGCAGTATATCGTATCGGAAGGCAAGGAATTTTCAGAAATTGATTTATCCTTGAATAAACTGCTGACCGGATATCCGCTTTCCTCTCCGTTGCCTCGAAGTCTTGAGCTGAGTGAGGAAGAAAAAGATACAGTGCTTTCATTACAACAGGCAATTTTGCAAAATTGGAGTAAAATGAAAAATACATCTTACAGGGGATTTTGTGAAACATTTGTACGTCGGCGTGGAAAGTTAGTGGAAGAAGATCAATATTGGACATTAACAGTGGAAGAAAGGGCTGTGGATGTGTTAATGCCTTCGATTCCCTGGAGCTACTCGATGGTGAAATATCCTTTTATGCCTAAAGCTATACAAGTCAAATGGAGATGAAATTAAAATATGAGAACGGAAAGAATTAGACAAACAGAGCCGGTTTCCCATGTACGGCAATCAACGGCAGTGTCAAATGCCATGCAAATGGAAGATAACCGGGACGCAGCCTTGTTGCAGGCAAAGGTGAAAGACACGATTCAGTGTCAGTCCTTGGATGATGAGGAAGAAGACGATTTGATCCAGGGAAAGTTCGAGAATAAAACAGGAATGCCGGATGCCGTTAAACAGCGGATGGAAGAATCGTTTGAAACGGACTTTTCTTCTGTACGGATTCATCCGGATTCATCGAAAGCTCCGGAAGTCGGCGCTTTGGCCTATACGCAAGGATCGGATATCCATTTTGCTCCGGGGCAGTTTAAGCCCGATACTTCAGCCGGCCAGCAACTGTTGGGCCATGAATTGACCCATGTGATTCAGCAATCCGAAGGACGTGTTCAACCGACTACCGAAATAGCAGGAATGCCTGTCAATAATAATGAAAATTTGGAACATGAAGCAGATGTTTTAGGCAGTCGGGCTGTCAGATAAGCGATATGGAGCAACTGTTAACCTGGTTTCAGCAAATTCTGGATGCAGCGATCCGAATCTATTTTCAGCAAGGAGGTGATTTTGCCTCTTTGCAGGAAATCGGTGAGCCGTCCGGAAAAATACTGGAGGAAATTACCGGTGTGCCGGAACAGCAAATATCTTTTGAAGAAAAGGTGGTGCTGATGCTGGCGCTCATGCCTCATCTTTGTCCCCAGGCGTTGGATATTTTTTTTGTCAATAATAAGAATTTCGACCGTCCTTATACTGAATTCGGCGGTTGGAAAGGGCTTTCCCACGGTGGATTTCTGCCTACCGGTGAAACGGCCTCTTTTATTCTGGCCGGTGATAATCTGGGAAAAAGAAAGCATATTATCTCTTTATTCGGGCGTGAACATTGGTTTTGTAGCCGTAATATACTTTTTCTGGAAGGAAAAGGAGAAGGAGAGCCTTTTTTGAGTGGACAGTTACGGGTATCCGATGAGGTACTCAGTAAGGTTCTATGGAATAAAGAGTATAAGCCGGATTATAATGTGAACTTTCCGGCAAAACGGATCACGACCTCTTTGGATTGGGAAGATCTGGTTCTCGACTATCGGGTATTGATGGAAATAGAAGAAATCAATACCTGGATTACAGGACATGAGACCATTATGGAGTCCTGGAATTTAAAACGTTTCCTGAAAGCCGGATACAGAAGTCTTTTTTACGGTCCTCCGGGGACGGGCAAAACACTGGCTGCTACTCTGATCGGAAAACGGAACCATATGGATGTTTACCGTGTGGATCTTTCCATGCTTGTGTCGAAATATATCGGGGAAACCGAGAAAAACCTGGCACGTGTGTTCGATTTGGCAGAGAACCGTAACTGGATCCTGTTTTTTGATGAGGCAGACGCATTGTTCGGTAAACGTACTTCAACCGATTCTTCCAATGATCGCCATGCCAATCAGGAAATCGCCTATCTGCTGCAACGGATTGAGGACTTTCCCGGAACAGTTCTGTTGGCAACGAACCTGATTTCCAATATAGACGAAGCCTTTTCACGCCGTTTCCAGTCTGAAATTTATTTCCCGATGCCCGATCAGGAAAAGAGAAATGTCTTGTGGGAGAATATGCTTCCGCCAAGCTGGTTGCCGCCTGAAAGAAGGGGTGATCTGATCAGGGAAATTTCCCGGCATGAACTTTCCGGAGGATCCATTTCCAATGTCATACGAAGTTGCGCTCTGCGCATGCTTGCCATAGGGAAACATCAGCTTGACGGAGATTTGCTGAAGCAATCCGTCCAGCGGGAATTATATAAAGAAGGGAGACATTGAAATCTCCCTCTGTTTGTTAATCGTATTTGATAACGCTGACCGGGCAACTTTCGGCAGCCTCCTTTATTCCTTCTTCATAATCGTTGAAGTTTACACCTTCATTTACACGTGAGCGGTCTGTAACCTGAAATACTTCCGGACAAATACCTTCGCATGTACCGCAAGCGATACAATCTTCTTCTATCCAAACACTCTTTATTGCCATATTCTTTACATTTAAGATGATTAATATGTTAAGATAACAGCTCTGCGGCTTGAATTGTTGATGCTGAACGAGAATATCCTGACATTTTGATTTAAATTTAATTTAACGCTTCAGTCTCTTATTTTAAAAAATTATTGATTATGTTTACAGCGCTGAAATAATCAGTCATTGAACACTTAATAAATTTAAGAGATACTATGGACAACGCAATTTTTAGTTTCCCCAAACCTATTAATGAGCCGGTAAAAGCATACGCTCCCGGTTCGAGTGAAAAATCATCCTTGAAAAAGGCTCTTGCACAGCTTTCTTCAGAAGAATGGGATATACCATTGGTTATCGGAGGTAAAGAAATCCGTACAGGCAATACCGGCAAAGTCGTGATGCCTCATGACCACCATCATGTATTGGCAACTTATCATAAGGCCGGAGAGAAAGAAGTGCAGATGGCTATCGATGCTGCCATGAAGGCGCACAAGGAATGGTCCGAACTTCCCTGGGTGGAACGTGCTTCCGTCATGTTACGTGTAGCTGAATTGCTTTCCACCAAATATCGTTATATATTGAATGCATCTGTCATGCTGGGACAAAGTAAGAATCCGTTCCAGGCAGAAATCGATGCTCCTTGCGAATTGATCGACTTCCTTCGTTTCAGTACTTTCTATGCCAGTCAGGTATATGCCGACCAGCCTTATTCGGAAACAGGCATCCTGAACCGGATGGAATACCGTGCTTTGGAAGGTTTCGTGTTTTCGCTCACGCCGTTCAACTTTACCTCTATTGCCTCTAATTTGAATATGGCGCCTGCTATGATGGGAAATGTGGCAGTCTGGAAACCGTCGACAACTGCTATCCACTCTAACTATTTCCTGATGAAGGTATTCCAGGAAGCCGGTTTGCCTGACGGAGTTGTCAACTTCATTCCGGGGCAGGGAAGCGTGATCGGCAAAGTCGTAACGGCCAGTCGTGATTTAGGTGGTTTCCATTTCACAGGTTCCACTTCCACATTTAATACTCTTTGGCGTCAGATCGGTGAGAACTTAGGACATTATAAATCTTATCCGAAGATTGTCGGTGAAACAGGCGGTAAGAACTTTATCTTCGTTCATCCTTCTGCTCCGGCTTTGGATGTTGCAACAGCTATTGTACGTGGTGCGTTTGAATACCAGGGACAGAAATGTTCGGCAGGTTCACGTGCTTATATCCCTGCTTCACTCTGGAAAGAAGTGAAGGATTATGTCGGCGATATGCTGAAAGAAATCAAAATGGGAGATGTTCAGGACTTCACGAACTTTGTCAATGCGGTTATCGATGAAGCTTCGTTCGACAACATCATGAGTTATATCAATTATGCAAAACAGTCTCCTGATGCAGAAATCGTTTTCGGTGGAAATGGTGATAAGTCCGTTGGTTATTTTGTTGAACCGACTGTTATACAGACTACGGATCCGATGTTCAAGAGTATGGTGGAAGAAATCTTCGGTCCGGTTATCACGATTTATGTATATGATGATAATAAATATGAAGAAACACTCGAACTCTGCGACCGCACATCTCCGTACGGTTTGACCGGTTCTATTTTTGCACGCGATCGTTATGCCATCGATATGGCATTTAATAAATTGCGTTATGCAGCGGGTAACTTCTATATTAACGACAAACCGACAGGAGCCGTTATTGCCCAGCAGCCGTTTGGCGGCTCGCGTGCTTCGGGTACGAACGATAAGGCAGGAGGACCGTTGAACTTGATTCGCTGGACAAATGCCCGTTGTATCAAAGAAACATTAGTTCCACCGACAAGCTATGGTTATCCGTTTCTTGGAGAAAAGTAATTAATTTAATAATGAGCCGATAATTAGAATGTGCCAATATGCCAATGAAAGAGTATTTCTTATGAATTGGTGATTGGCACATTTTGTAAAATGTCATGCCAGCTCATTATTTATACGTTAACTGTCAACTAATAATCAAATACCATGTTAGATTTTAATAACACCGAAATTGCTTTCTCTGCCAAATCGCAGTCTGAGCTGAAAAATGCTTATTTGCTGTTCAACACAATCAAGTATCCGTGGCTGGTAAAATGTGCCAGTGTAGCAAGTAATATCGCTTTGAATATTCATTTCCCGTTGGGGTGGGCGGTCAAGCCGACCTTATACAAACAATTTGTCGGAGGTGAAACTTTGCAGGACTGTTCAAAAGCGATCGACCATCTGAGGAAGTTTAATGTTCGTTCCACCCTGGACTTTTCTGCCGAAGGCGAGCAAACACCCGAAGGAATACAGGCTACTTTTGAGGAGACCATACGTTCGATCGATTTTGCAAAGGGAAATGATAATCTGGCTTATGCCGTATTCAAGCCTTCCACTATCATAACGGACGAACTTCTCGCTAAAGCTTCCGAAAAACATGAGGAACTGACCATCGAAGAAGTAAAAGCCTACCGCGAATTCAAGGAACGCTTTATGGCTTTTTGCCAGCGTGCCTACGACAATGACGTGCGCCTGATTGTGGATGCTGAAGACTATTGTTTTCAGGATGCCCTCGACGCTTTGACCGATGAGGCGATGCGCAGATATAACAAAAAACGTGCGATTGTATTTGCTACCTTGCAAATGTACCGTCATGACCGTATGCCGTATTTACGCCGTATTTTGGATGATGCGAAAGAGAAAGGATATATTGCCGGTGTGAAATTCGTACGTGGTGCCTATATGGAAGCCGAGCGTGCCAGGGCAGCCGCTTTGGGATATCCCGATCCGATCTGTAAGGACAAACAGGCGACGGACGAGAACTTTGACGAAGCTGTCCGTTTCACAATGGATCATCTCGATCATTTCGAAATGTTTATGGGGACGCATAATGAAGAGAGCAACTATAAATTAGCCAAGCTGATAGATGAAAAAGGCTTGAAGCGCGATGATTCCCGTATCTTCTTCGCCCAGTTGTTGGGGATGAGCGACAATATCTCTTTCAACCTGGCCCATGAAGGGTATAACGTAACTAAATATGTGCCGTATGCAAAAGTGCGGGATGTATTGCCATATCTGATCCGCCGTGCCGAGGAAAACACTTCGGTTGCCGGACAAACCAGCCGTGAACTTCGTATGCTGAAAGCAGAATTGGATCGCCGGAAAGCGGCCCGTGCTTTCTGATCGGATTTGAACTTTATCCGTTACTTTTGGATCAAGCCAAAAGTAACGGATAAATCATCATTTGCTTGCCTTCAACCCCCGAATAACGGAAGAGGTGAAGCCGGAGAGTTCCATTTCGTTCAGGCCCTTGATGGTGATACCTCCCGGAGTTGTTACCTTATCGATTTCCATTTCAGGATTGCTTTTGTTTTCCAGTAAGAGGTCGACAGCTCCTTTCACCGTGTGGACTACGATTTCCTGTGCCTGTTTCGGGTAAAAACCTAATTCAACACCGCCTTCGATGGCAGCGCGGATATAGCGCAGGGCGAATGCAATCCCGCTGGAAGCCAGGGCCGTTCCGGCAGACATCAGTCGTTCCTCGACCAACATTGCATTACCCAATTCGTTGAAGATATTAATGATTAAGTCCGTTTGCTCCTTAGAAGCATTACGGGCAGCTACGAAAGTCATGCTGCTAAGCACTTCGATCGCCGTATTCGGCATGATACGGAAAATAGTCGGGGTAGCCAGGCAATCGTCGAACCCTGTATTTTTAGTCAGATAGGTGTTCAACAGATCGAATGTGATACCTGCGGCAACGGAAACGATTATCTGTTTGTCGTAGTCGAGTACACCTTTGATCTGGTCGATAATTTCCTCCACACGCCAGGGTTTTACGGCAATGACGATAATGTCGGCACCTTTGACCGCTTCTACATTGTCCAGAGACAGGACAAAATCAGGATTTGTATTCCTCATCTTTTCCAGAGTCGCTTCTGATTGTGCCGTGCAAGTGATGTCGGATGCTTTAAACATATGACCTTTTGCTAATCCCCGTGCTATGGCACCGCCGATATTTCCGGCACCGATAATTGTGATCTTCATGTTTTCTTATGTTACAGTTATTATGTCGGGCAAAGATACTACTTAAATTGACAACGGGACGTTGACATTTTGTCAAAATAATTGTCAATAATCCATTGTCTGTTGTCCATTGTTTTGTCTGTTGCCAATTAAAACAGTATCTTTGCCCTTCAAAATTAATCTAATAACATAATATAAATAGATTTACATGAAAAAGACAATTATTGCGGTTGGTATGCTGTTCGCCATGACGATGTCTGCAACAATCCATGCACAAGAATCAGAGAAGAAAGAAAATGAAGAAGGGTTTGTTTTTACGACAGTAAAGGAGAATCCGATCACTTCGATTAAGAACCAGAATCGCGCCGGAACTTGTTGGTGTTATTCTACAATGGCATTCCTGGAATCGGAATTGCTCCGTATGGGAAAGGGTGAATATGATTTATCCGAAATGTTTACGGTTTACAACACTTATCTGGATCGTGCAGATGCAGCTGTGCGTACCCACGGAGATGTTTCCTTCTCGCAAGGCGGTTCTTTCTATGACGTGATTTACGGAATGGAGGCTTTCGGCCTGGTTCCGGAAGAAGAAATGCGTCCGGGTGTGATGTATGGCGATACATTGAGCAACCATACCGAGCTTTCCGCCCTTACGGATGCAATGGTAGCAGCTGTAGCCAAAGGCAAACTGCGTAAATTGCAGTCAGACGAAAATAACGCCATGTTGTGGAAAAAAGCGGTTGCTGCCGTTCATGAAATTTATTTAGGCAAGGCTCCTGAGAAGTTTACTTATAAAGGCAAAGAATATACTCCGCAGTCTTTCTATAAGTCTACCGGTTTGAATCCTTCCGACTATGTGTCCCTGACTTCTTATACGCATCGTCCGTTCTATACTCAATTTCCGATCGAAGTACAGGATAACTGGCGTCATGGGATGTCTTACAACTTGCCTATCGACGAATTGATGGATGTGTTCGACAATGCTATCAATACCGGCTATACGATTGCCTGGGGTTCTGACGTGAGCGAATCCGGCTTTACACGTGACGGTGTAGCCGTTATGCCTGACAATGACAAGGTTCAGGAACTGAGCGGTTCCGATATGGCCCATTGGTTGAAATTGAAACCGGAAGAAAAGAAACTGAATACAAAGCCTCAACCGCAGAAATGGTGCACGCAGGAAGAACGTCAGTTGGCTTATGACAACTACGAAACGACTGATGACCACGGCATGCAAATCTATGGTATCGCTAAAGACCAGGAAGGCAACGAATACTACATGGTAAAGAACTCTTGGGGTACTTCCAATAAGTACGAAGGCGTTTGGTATGCATCCAAAGCATTCGTCCGCTACAAAACCATGAACATCGTTGTTCACAAAGATGCGCTTCCTAAAGCAATCAAAGCTAAGTTGGGAATCAAGTAAATTAAGAATTAAGAATTAAAAAAGAGGCCTCCGGTGGAAATCGGAGTGCCTCTTTTCTATTTATACAAAGATGTGCTGTGAAGATGTATCAATTATTGTACGAGTTTTAGCGTATAATTAAGGTCGGAGGCGGCTTTTTGTAAGTCCTGATTCAACATTGTCAGGCTATCCCCTTCTGCCTGGAAATAAAATACCATGCTGCCATCACTCGGAATCAGTTCATATACGACTGCGCTTGCATCGGAGGGAGTTCCTTTTTTCACCAAGCGTTTACCGGTGGAAGTAAATGTCTGGTCTTTGCCGTTTTCGGCTTCCAGGTAAGTGGCATCCAGTTCGTAAACACCGTCGTTACTATCTTGCTGATAGAACAAAGTCAGGTCGTAGACGATACCGGGACCGTCGGCTGCCGGAATAGTTCCCTTATATTTTTTCTGTACGACTGCTCCCTTTTTCGGGTCCAGCTTCAAAGAGTCGCGCATATTGATCGGCTTTGCCGGTTTAGCCTTAACTACCGGCAACTCCGGCAAAGAAGGAGCGTCAGGAGCTGCTTCGGCGACGGCAATACTTTCTTCTTCAACTAACACGGGAGCGTCTTTTGCTGCCTTCCCGCTACATGCAGCCAAAAATGCCAGTGCTGCTACTGCGATAAAATACTTTTTCATTTTGTGCTTTTTATTTAGAGATTTAGTGACTTTTGGAGATATAACAAAAAAACCCCTGCATTTTGTTTTTGCAGAGGGCCTTTTTAACTATTTCAGATAAAAAGAACTTTTATTTACTTTTCAGGTAGTCTTCCGGGATCGTGATGGCGCTTCCGTCACGTCCGGCAAAGTAGTGTGGCGACATGATCTCTACGCCTGCCTCGTTAAAGATGTCCTGGATGTTTTGGTGTAAATCGGAAGTGATTTGCGCCAGTTGGTCGGCATCTTTAATGTAAGCATTGATTTGATAACAAGGATAGTAATCCTGAAGTTCAGTTTCCAGGACAAACGGTTTCGGATGTTTCAGGACTCCGGGTGTGTTGCGTGCCGCGTTGATCAGCAGTTGGTGAACCTGCCGCCAGGGGACATCGTAGCCGATCGTGACCGTGGTATGGATGATCAGCCCGAACTGGCGTGCCGAAGCACTGTAGTTGACCGTATGGGACGACATGATAAAAGCATTCGGTATCGTCACGACTTCGTTTTTGGGAGTACGCAAGCGGGTGACGAAAGGAGTCTTCTCGATCACGTTACCGGTCGTATCGTTCAACTTGATGCGGTCGCCGAGCTTGAAGGGACGCATATAAGTGATGACAAGCCCGGCAATGATATTCCCGATCACCGTACTGGAACCGAGCGAGATAATCAGGCCGACAAATACCGAAATCCCCTGAAACACGCCGGAATTAGAGCCCGGCAGATAGGGATAAATCATCGCGATCATGAAAGCATAGAGCAGAAAGCGGATGATATTGAATGTCGGCTGCGCCCAATCCGGATAGAACCCGGTGATCTTCAGTTTCTCATTCTCGATCTCATTGGCGATATACTGGATGCCTTTGATGATATACTTGATACAATACCAGATCACCAGGATAATGAACAGGTTCGGTATGTATTCCACGATCGACTTCAGCACCATCTTGATCGGTTCCATGATATAGAGGAAGATTTTCAGCGCCAGCTTTTCCGTCTGCGGGAAGATGGCGAACAGCATCGGGACGCTGAACATCAACTGTATCAGCAGCACGATGTACCGCAGGAGGTTGCTGAAGAAGATCAGTATCCGTCCCTGCCGATGCGTGTTCAGGAACTCGTAGTCGCGGATGATGATCGGTTTCAGCCGTTGCTGCTTGAAACGTATGATCTGTCGGCGCAGCTTGCGGAACAGGATATTCGTCAACCGGAACAGCAGGTATTGTACCGCCAGCACCAGCATGAACAAAGCCGCCCGCTTGGCTACCTGCAACAAACTGTGTTCCTCTTTCAGGTCCTTGATCTTGGCGGCCAGGATAGGCGCATACTGTTCGGCCAGTTCCCGCCGTGACGTGCCTTGCCAGAGCGCATCCTGGTCGGTGATGCTGACGATTACCTTGTTACCGTACATGATATCTATGTAGTATTCGCTTTCCAGCGTGTGGACGGAGTCACGGTGCAGGCTTCTGTCCTTGCCGATCTTCATCAGGATATCGTTGATCATATCCGCACGGTCGAGGGCAGAATGCCCGCCTCTCTTTGCATAGAGCGTGAACAGCGTGTCGCCGCCCACCAGGACGGGGACACCCGGAGTGAGCGCACGCAACGAATCGATGCTGCGGCGTTGTTCGGCTCTTTTCAGCGAGTCGGTCGTCTGGTTCAGGTTACGGACATCGTCAAGTTCCGTGCGGAGAACGATCTCGTTCAGCTTCATCTCCTGCAACTGGAGTGCCATCTCCTGGATGCGGATCGAATCCTGCCTGTGCCGTTCTTCGACGGTCAGCGTGTCGGCAGCGGCAACCGGAAGAGAATCGGGCTGAGGCTCGCTGATCGCAGTCTGGATCAGTTGTTCCGCTTTCTCGATCAATTGAGCCTTAGCCTGGAAACTGGTGGCAAATATCCCGATAAAGATCAGGAAATAAACCGGTAATTGTTTCATGTCGAACATCTGTTAGGTATCCTGTTTCATCATTTACCACCGGCGGGCAGGTGGTCCAGCCAGTATTTAGCCATCGTCATCCGCAAGTGCAAGGTCGTGCCCGGACGTTCGTAAATGCCGTGGCTGCGCATCGGGTAGCTGACCTGGCTGAACATCTTGCCATGTTTCACCAGCTCGTCGACCAGCATCTCGCAGTTCTGATAATGGACGTTGTCGTCGCCCGTCCCGTGTATCAGGAGCAGGTTCCCTTTCAGGCCGGATGCGTATGTGATCGGAGAACCTTTGCGGTAACCTTCCGGGTTGTTCTGCGGCGTGTTCATATACCGTTCCTGGTAGATCGTGTCGTAGGTACGCTGGTCGGCAACGAAAGCGATGGCGATACCCGTGTGGAAGACTTCCGGATAGCGGAACATGGAGTTCAGCGTCTGGCTTCCGCCACCGCTCCATCCGGTAATGCCGATACGGTCCGCGTCGATAAACGGGTAACGGCGTGCCATATCCTGGATGCCTCGTGCCTGGTCTTCGGATGCGAATGTGCCGACTTCGCCGTAGATGCATTTGCGCCATTCACGGCCGCGCGGCGTATTGGCTCCCCGGTTGTCGATGCTGACCACGATATATCCGAGGTTGGCGACATACTGGTTCCAGAGGTCGCCACCGCCCCATACGTCCTGTACGGTCGAACTCGCCGGTTCGCCATAGACCTCTATGATAACGGGGTATTTCTTTGCCGGATCGAAATTGACCGGTTTGATCATCCAGGCATCCAGTTCGAGGTCGCCGGAGGTCACTTTGACGAACTCTTTCGGGTTCAGTCCCAGCGCGGCATATTGTTCGCGTGCTTTTGCATTGTCCTCTATCACCCGTACGGATTGATGTTTGGGGAAGGAAACCATGTCGATCACTGAAGGAGTCGCCGCATTGCTATAGGTGTGGACTGCCCATTTCCCGGTAGGCGACATATTATAACGATGCTGTCCCGGCTGGTCCGCCGGACTGAGGCGTTTCACTTCTCCTCCTCCGAAAAGCTCGGCGCTATAGAGGTAACGTTGGGTATAGTTTTCCGGTGAAGCGATAAAATACACCAATCCCTTCTGAAGGTCCGTCCCTACCGGCGAGATATAATCGAAGTTACCCTTCGTGATAGGAATGATTTCTTTTCCGTCCCGGCTGATGCGATAGAGGTGGCGCCATCCGTCGCGTTCGCTCTCCCAAGTGAACCAGGTGTTATCCTTCAGCCATTGGATATTGTCGTTCGTGTCCAGCCATGCCGCATCGGTGTCGGTGAAGATATTTTGAGGCGTAGCACTGCCGATGCGGGCGATCCAGACTTTGTTCGTATTCTGCGGACGGTTCATTTGCTGGATAAACAGTTCGTTGCTTCCGGGGATAAACTCCATGCGGGGAATGTAGTTGTTGCGCGGATCACCCGGAATCCCGATCCAGGTGGTCGCTCCCCCGGCTGCCGGAAGATAGCCGACCTTGACCGCCGAGTTCGTGCAACCTGCCTTCGGATATGGGAAATGCAGGATCGTCGGGTAGATGGAATCCACGTTATTGATGATGTCGAACACACCCGTCCCTTTCGTGTCGCTCTGCCAGTAGGCGATATACTGTCCGTCCGGGCTCCAGCGGAAACCGTCGCGGCAGGCGAATTCTTCTTCATATACCCAATCGAATGTACCGTTCACGATCGTCTGGCTCCCGTCATGCGTCAGCTGCGTGATCTGGCCGGAGGCAACATCTTCTACATATATATTATTATTCGAGACGAAAGCCACGCGTGTCCCGTCAGGCGAGAATTTGGCAAACATCATCGACGATTCGGGCAATCCCTTCCCTAACTGGCGCAAAGTCCCGTCTTTCAGAGTCAACACCCAGTAGTCGCCCCGCGTGTCGTAACGCCATACCCGTTTCGTATTGTTATAGATCAAAACCTTCCCGTTGTCGGCGCTCCAGGAGATGCTGCGGATGGCAATCGGTTTTCCAGTCTCTTTGTCGATAAACATGGAGGAGGGAATGATGACTTCCCGTCGGTTATCTTTGGCGCGGTAGGCGACAATGTCCATGCCGCCGGTCCCGGCGTTCGGTTCCATCCGGCTGTAGCGTTCGCCATCCTTCATCCACGTCATGGCGCCGATCCCTTTTGTCTGCACCAGCCGTCCTCCGATGACATCTTCGAGGTGGAATTTGCCCTTTGCCGCGGTCGCTTCGCTCTGTGTAAACGGATCGCCGTCCGTCTCCGTCCGGTTTTCCCACGGCATGATTACCTGTGCCAAGCTTACGTTTCCGGCCAGCAGGATGCACGCTACCGGAAGAATGAGTTTGTTTAGTTTCATATATATTAGTTTTAATAATTAGCTGCCTGCAAAGAACGGAATGTTTTGTGAGATGAACAAAAGAAATGAAAAAGTAAATGGACGTTTTTTTAGAAATCGTTAAATTGCAAAACTTTTAGTGGAAAAATAAAAAACGGCTGTTATGTTTGGAAAGATAATGAACAAAATATTAGGAGGAAAGCACGAACCTGCTTCGGATGAGGGCAAGAGGCTTCTCCAGAATCAGGAATCGAAGGGCCAAAGCGCAGATCCCCTGGTTGAAACGTGTGATGACTGGAAAAGAAGATATAAAGACTTGGAAAAGGCATATAATGAAGAAAAGGCAAAAAATGAAGATTATTGCCGGAAGCATTCGGAACTCCTCGATAGAAACAAAGAGTTGGAGAGCATAAAAGAACAATATGAAAGCCAGAGAAAAAAAGGAAAGAAAACGAAGGAGTCTCTCTGCCGGGAAATAGAATCGTTGCAGAATGAATTATCCTTGTTGAAGAAGGAGTCGGAAAAAAAGGAGATGGCTATTCGCCTGTTGAAAATAAAGAATAGGATTTCTTCCCGGATGAATATTCATCTTAAGAGACGGCTTGCTGTCTACCGCTCCTTGCATGAAGGCGAAAATGATGTTTTCAACACTGTGCTCGGCATTGTCAGGGAACTCGAAAACGCGTTCCAGGCCACATTCGAATTTACCGAGCCCAGTTTGGAGGTTATGGCGAGGTTGTTCAGGGAAGAAAAGGCTAACCTGGTAAATATGCGTGAGGAAGCCAAGCGCATGGACGAAATGCTTGATGTGAAGCGTAAAAACGCTGAGAGGGCTCAACGGAGGCTGAAGAAAGAAGAATTGAAGCTGGAAAGTGAAAAAGAAACGGTAGAAAAAATGTACCCCCAATTCAAATATTTGGTAAGGAACCGGAAATCAGTCATGGCCCAGTACCACTATCTGAAAAAATGTGAAGTGAAACTGAAGAGCAAGGGCAGTGAAAAAATAATGGATGACTTTGAGAAGCTGAGGAGCCTGCAATTCAAATACGACCAGCGGGAAAGTCGGTTGAAGGAAAAGATGAAGTCGTTGAAACGCGAAGAGAAATGGTTGCAGAGCGAGTTGGCCGAGATGGACAGGCAGAAAGGCCGGTTGATGAATGAAAATGTCGAAGTCCAACGCCAACTCTACGCCGAGATCGAAAAGAATGAACAGGTCCTCTTCATCATCCGCTCTCTGAACAGTATGAACCATTTGTATGAAAAAATAACGGAGGAACTGGTTGCTTCTGTCCGCGGCGAGAAAACCCGTCGCATCGTCTCTTCTTTCCTAAAAGGAGAAAGCATCTACGAGATTGCACAAAAAGAAGAAAAATCCGCCACTTCCGTGCAGCGGATGGTCCTTCTGGCCATAAATGCTTCAAGAAAAGCGTGTAGATAATCCTACAATTCCCCCGGTCTTCCCTCCTCGTCGCCTAACGGAGGAGTGGGTGTCGGCGTATTGTCGCCCTTACCTGTGCTGCCACCCTTTCCGGCTCCGAGACGTTGGGAGACGCTGACGCGGTAGTGGTCGATACGGGTGTTCCAGTGGGTGATCAGGTTCTGAAATAAAGTGTACGTGGTCGGAGTATGGGATGGAGCTGTACAAAACTCCGTTTTTTTGTGCATTTTTCAAAAGAAAAATGTCAGATATATGAAGGGATGAATCTCTTGCTCATTCTATCTTTATCCCCGAATCACAAAAAAAGAAAAATACCATGAGTACATTACTGAACCGCTTTACCCTGTTAGTCTCCTTTGCCTTTTCGGCTTTTGGCCTGCAGGCTACCGATAAGAAACCCTCCGGGCTGATGACCGACCTCGTCGAACATACCGGGCAGACGTGGCAGAACGGCTACGCGTCGAACCTGCCGGTCTGGCAACTCGACGAGGCGATCGAACCATTGCAATATGCCGCTATCCGCTCGACGCATCCCGCCTTTTCCTGGATAGTACCCGGCGAAACCGGGGGAACGCGACAGACCGCTTACCGCGTGATCGTGGCCGACAACCGCGAGGATGCCGCTTCCGGGAGAGGCAACCTGTGGGACAGCGGGGTGGTCGGGAGCGACCGGTCCGTAGCCGTCCGTTACGCCGGCGAAGCCTTGAAGCCGGGTAAGTCCTATTTCTGGCGGGTAAAGACGGTGACCAACACCGAAGGAGAAAGCGAATGGTCCGAAGTGAAGGCTTTCCGCACCGCCGACCGCCTGTCCGAATATGAAACGGCTTACTACCCGCAGGTGAAGACGATGGAGTTTCCGGCCGGGATAAAGGAAATCCGCCCCGGCACGCGTCTTGTCGATTTCGGCAAAGATGCTTTCGGGCAGTTGGTGCTGACGTTAACATCCGATGGCACGCGCGATTCGGTGGTCGTGCATTTAGGGGAATGTCTCGAAGACGGACGCATCCTGCGCGATCCGGGCAAGTCGACAATCCGTTACCACCGCTATCCTTTAGCTTTGCTGAAGGGAACGAACACATACCGGATCAAAATCGGAAAGGATAAACGGAATACCGGATCTGCTGCCGTGTTGATGCCAGCCTATGTGGGCGAAGTCGTCCCTTTCCGCTACTGCGAGATCGAAGGATATGAGGCGCCTCTCACGCCTGCATCGGTTGTCCGCGAGACGGTGCATTATCCGTTTGACGAGACGGCCTCTTCTTTCCGTTCTTCCAACGATATTTTGAATCAGGTCTGGGATCTCTGCAAGTATTCCGTCCGGGCCACTTCGTTCTTAGGCATTTATGTAGATGGCGACCGCGAACGTATTCCTTATGAGGCGGATGCCCTGATCAACCAGCTTTGCCATTATGGGGTGGACCGCGAATATGCGATTGCCCGCCGCTCGCATGAATACCTGCTGCAACATCCGACATGGCCGACCGAATGGATCTTGCAGGCATTGTCGATTGCCTGGTACGATTATCAGTACACAGGCGATAACCGTTCGCTCGAATCCAGCTACGAATTGCTCAAACCACGCGTCCTGATGGCTCTCCGCGAGAAGAACGGGCTGATCAGCACGACGACCGGATTGCAGACGGACGATTTCCTTCGTTCGATCCGTTTTAAGGGACAGATACGGGATATCGTGGACTGGCCGCATACAGGAATACTCGGTTTGGGGAAGAAGCAAGGGGGAGAAGACGACGGATTTGCCTTTACCGATTATAATGTGGTGACGAACGCCTGGCATTACGAGGCTTTGAAGCAGATGGAAGATATTGCCGGTGCATTGGGAAAGCAGGATGATGCCGCTTTCTATGCTTCCGAATCGGACGCTTTCAAAAAACGGTTCATCCGTTCGTTCTTCAATGCCCGCAAGGGTTGTTTCACGGATGGCCTTGCTGCCGATACCGACCATGCTTCCCTGCATGGCAATATGTTCCCGTTGGCGTTCGACCTGGTTCCGGCCGGAAAGAAGCAAAATGTCGTCGATTTTATCCAAACCCGCGGGATGGCTTGCAGTGTCTACGGCTCTCAATTCCTGATGGATGCCCTCTATGAAGCGAATGATGCCGAATATGCCTTGCGTATGCTGACCAAGACGGACGACCGCAGTTGGTATAATATGATCCGCGTCGGTTCGACTATCTCGCTCGAAGCCTGGGACAACAAGTACAAACCGAACCAGGACTGGAACCATGCCTGGGGAGCGGCTCCTGCCAATATCATCCCGCGTCGCCTGATGGGAGTGGAGCCTCTTACGCCAGGTTTCGGTACTGCCCGCATCAAACCGCAGCTTGCTTCGCTCGAATGGGCGGAGGCAACGATTCCGACGATCCGGGGCGCGATCCGCATGGAGGTGGAGAATAAGGCGGATGCCTATACCCTGAAGGTGACGATCCCTGCCAATATGGATGCCGAAGTGTATCTCCCGCTCCCGTCCGGCAAATACACCGTAACGAATAACGGCACTCCGGTGAAAGTCTCCCGCGTGAAGGGCGAGCCATTCCTCTATGCCGGGAAGATCGGTTCCGGCAGCTATACCTTTGTGGTGAATTGACCGTCCCGTTTGTACTGTATTGCTTTGTATGCTATCTTTGCGCCTTCAAAACAATAAAAGACTGAAGAATAAATGAAGAGATCTATTTATGCAGTGATCATCCTGATGATGGTGATGGTAGTCGGTTTTACCGCCTGTGGAGATGATGACGACAACGGCTTCTCTGCCGAACAGATTGCCTATTTCGAAAAGAACCTTGAGTTCATCCGCGAAAAGAAAGTATTGAAGGGAGAGGATGGGGAGCTGCTTTACAAGCAAGTTATTTTAGGTGGCGACACCGCTTTGTATCGTGTGTTGAGCAAGGAGGGAGAGGAAACGAAATATCCGACGAGCCAGACCTCTGTGACAATGACCTTGAAAGGTGATTTTATCAGCGGCCAGAATTTCCAGAAGGAGATGACAATGGTCCTTACACCCGCAAATGTTGTGCCGGGGCTGGGAGCTATATTGCTGAATAATACTGTCGGCGAACGGGTCGAGGCGATTATCCCTGCCTACTTGGGATATGGTTATTATGATAATCGAGGCATTCCCGCCGGTTCGACCTTGGTCTTCACCTATACGATAGAGAAGTTCAATTGACCGTCCCGTCTACTCCGGGCAAAGACTCCGCTGTCGCCTGCGAAACTCGCTTCGCTCAGACAGCGCAGGCTCCGGTCGCTTTGTCTTCGCCTTCCGCTTAGGCTTTTCTTAGAAAGCCCCGCTTTCCCTTGGAATTGCCGATACCGCCTGTTATATAGGTGTCGATATCGGCAATCCCCAAAGCCCCCTCAGCCTCTTCCTCTGTGGACTTCAGTCCCTTTCATTGATTGTATCAAAAGGGGTTAAAACCCACAGAGGAACCGGCAAAGCCGGCATAATCATCTATCCGTCTGCTGAAGCAGACGGCAAAAGAGAACCTGGGCACGAGGCTTGCCTCACTTGATGCGTAAAGAAGCAGGCGGTATCGGCAATCCTTAAAGAGCCGTCAGGCTCTATTTCCGGCCTAAGCTGGTGAGCGTTAAGCGCAGTGACCGGAGTGAGCGTCCGGAGCGTCTGCTGTCTGAGCGAAGCGAGTTTCAGACGCGACAGCGAACGAAGGGAACGGAGTAGTGAGGCAGCTTAAGCCTTGACTTTTTGGTTACTTTTGGGTCAAGCCAAAAGTAACAGATAAATTAGCATTTATTGTCCCCAAAAAAATAAAAGATCCACCAACCGGAAGCTCCGATGGTGGATCTTATTATATAAAGAAACAATTAAGCTGCATAACGACGGTCTGCGAACCGTCTTCTTTTTTTAAGCATTCAGTACCTTGCGGAACCGTGCGATGAACTCTTTCGCCTCGTCCATGCTCAGGCAGAGCGGCGGCAACAGGCGGATCGTGTTGGTTCCGGCCACTCCCGTAAATACCTTCTCTTCGAACAGCAACTTGCTACGCACTTCCTTGATCGACTCTTCAAACTCGATACCGATCATCAAGCCGCGTCCGCGAATCTCCTTAATTCCCGGTAACTTATGCAGCTCGTCCAACAGATAAGCCCCTACTTCCCGCGCATTGTCGATCAGCTTTTCATTCTCCATGATCTCCAGCACGGCAATGGCAGCCGCACAAGCTAAATGATTACCTCCGAAAGTCGTGCCTAACATCCCGTATACCGGCTTGAACATCGGACTGATCAGCAACCCGCCCATCGGAAAACCGTTGCCGATGCCTTTTGCCACCGAAATCAGATCGGGCTTGATCCCGGCATACTGGTGGGCGAAGAACTTACCGCTACGTCCGTAACCCGACTGGATTTCGTCCAGGATCAGGCAGGCTTCATATTTCGTACACAAAGCACGCAGTTCCTGCATAAAGGAATCGGTCGGCAACTGGATGCCACCTACGCCCTGAATACCTTCGATGATAACCGAAGATACGTCCCCCTTCTGCAATTCGGCTTCTACTGCCGCCGCATCGTTCAGAGGCAGATAGGTCACAGCGAGATCCTCATTCACCGGAGCGATGATCTTCGGATTGTCTGTCACGCGTACGGCAGCAGATGTACGTCCGTGGAAGGCATGCTTGAAAGCGATTACACGCTTCTTGCCATTGTGGAAAGAAGCTAATTTCAAAGCATTTTCATTGGCTTCGGCTCCTGAGTTTATCAGGAAGAGCGAATAGTCGTCATAACCGGATGCCTTGCCCAATTTGTCTGCCAACTTCTGTTGGAGGCTGTTGATAACGGAGTTGGAGTAGAATCCTAACTTGTTTACCTGTTCGGTGATAGCCTTTACATAAGCAGGATGGCTATGGCCGACCGAGATCACGGCATGTCCGCCATACAGGTCGAGGTACTCGTTTCCCTCTGCATCCCATACATGGCATCCCTTGCCTTTTACAATCTCTATATTGAATAATGGATATACGTCGAATAAATTCATAATGTGAATGTGTTGTTTTCAAATTAAAACGCTGACGGTTTCAGGTGCAACCCTACCGTTTCTTCCAGGCCGAACAACAGGTTCATGTTGTGGACAGCCTGTCCGCTCGCTCCCTTCAAGAGGTTGTCTATCATCGAAACGATAAGCAGCTTGTCTTCCTGTTTCAGAAGATAGATCAGGCACTTGTTCGTATTTACCACCTGCTTCAGATCAGGGTTCTTGTCTGTGACGAAGGTGAACGAATGATCACTGTAGTATTCTTCATAAATACGCTTGATCTCATCCAGTTCGATCTTGCAATCCAGATAAGTCGTAGCAAAGATGCCTCGTGAGAAATTCCCCCTTACCGGGATAAAGTTGATCGCACTGTTGAAGCTGTTCTGCAACTGCCGCAAACTCTGTCCGATCTCTGCCAGATGCTGGTGCGTGAACGGTTTATAAATCGAGATGTTATCGTTTCGCCAGCTGAAATGAGAGGTCGACGACGGTTTGACGCCTGCTCCTGTGGATCCCGTGATTGCGTTCACATGCAATTCCGAGTTCAGCATCAGATGTTTGGCCAGCGGCAAGACGCCTAATTGGATACAGGTGGCAAAACATCCGGGGTTTGCAATATGCTGCGCGTTGCAGATACGGCGTCGGTTCAGTTCGGGCAGGCCGTAAACGAAATCGTGTTCAGGGCTTTCGATGCGGTAGTCCATGCTGAGGTCGATGATCTTCACGTTTTCGGGTACGGTATGGCTTTCCATAAACTTCTTCGTGTCGCCGTGAGCGGTACAGAAGAAAAGAAGGTCGATCTGGTCCAGCGGGAGTTCGTCGGTAAACACCAAATCAGTTTCGCCATAAAGTCCGCTGTGCACGTCCGTGATCTTGTTGCCGGCATTGCTCGTACTGTTCACAAATGTAATTTCTGCGTCCGGATGATTCAGCAGCAGGCGGATCAATTCGCCTGCCGTATATCCCGCACCCCCTATAATACCTATCTTGATCATATCTCCTCGTCCTTGTGATTAGTATAGTAAACACGCAGCGGAGTGGAAGTGACCTTGATGAAACCTTTTGCATCTTCGGCTGTCCAACCTTTCTGCATTTCTCCGTATTCGCCGAACTTGGTTTTTACCAGGTCGTCTTTCGAATCGACGCCGACAGTAGAGAACGAAAGCGGGCGAAGTTCCAGGATGACCGTTCCGTTCACATTGCGCTGCGATTCCTGCAACATGGCTTCGATGTCGCGCATGACCGGTTCGAGATACTGGCTTTCGTGAAGGAACATTCCGTACCAGTTGGCTACCTGGTCTTTCCAGTATTGCTGCCATTTGCTCAGCGTATATTTTTCGAGGAAACGGTGAGCGCCGATAATCAGCATCGGAGCGGCTGCCTCAAATCCTACACGTCCCTTGATGCCGATGATCGTGTCTCCCACATGCATGTCGCGACCGATACCGTATGCCGCACCGATTTCTTCCACCTTCTGGATGGCGGCAATCTTGTCTTCGAATACCTCACCGTTTACGGCATGGATTTCACCGTTC
Source organism: Parabacteroides hominis (assembly GCF_014287585.1). GTDB lineage: Bacteria > Bacteroidota > Bacteroidia > Bacteroidales > Tannerellaceae > Parabacteroides > Parabacteroides hominis. The sequence goes on from NZ_JACOOJ010000007.1 coordinate 167,382, forward strand.
TTGAATTCGAGACGAAGTTCTTCGCTGCCGGTCTTTTTCACCTGTTTCAGGTAAGCGCTTTCCGGCAGGCCTTGTGTGGAGTCGAGAATTTCGCCACCGCAGATGGAAGTTCCCCACAAACCTACATTATAGGAGTATTTCAGTTTTGTGAAGTCCGCTTCAAAGCCATGTTCTTTCAGGTAGTTGATTTCGTAGTCGCGGCTCAATGCCATATCGCGTGTCAGCGTGATGATCTCGACATTCGGAGCCAACACTAAGAATGTCATGTCGAAACGGATCTGGTCGTTTCCGGCGCCTGTCGAACCGTGGGCGATCGCATCGGCGCCGATCTCGTTTGCATAGCGGGCGATTGCCAGCGCCTGGAAAATACGTTCCGAGCTGACGGAAATAGGATAAGTGCCGTTGCGGAGCACATTTCCGAAGACCATATATTTCAGGCTCTTTTCATAATATTCTTTGGTAACGTCGATAGTCACATATTGGGTTGCACCTAACTTATAGGCGTTTTCTTCGTTTTGTTTCAACTGTTCTTCGCTGAAACCGCCTGTGTTGGCACAAGCTGCATACACTTCATATCCTTTTTCCTTGGCCAGATACATAACCGTAAAAGATGTATCCAATCCTCCGCTGAATGCGACTACTACTTTTTTCTTCATTTTTGTATGTTTATATTAATTCTTAATTCTTCATTTTTAATTGTCAATTTTTTTCGCCTCCCTTTCGGCCCGGTGAGGATCTTCCGGATCGAAGAGCATTCCGGTACAGATGCAGTAACGGCGGCCGGTACGTTCGAGGACATCGTGGTTGACACAACCTTCGCAACCTCTCCAGAAAGCCTCGTCGTCCGTCAGATCGGCAAAAGTAACCGGCACATATCCTAATTCCGTATTCATTTTCATAACGGCTGCACCTGAAGTCAGGCTGAAAATCTTGGCGTGCGGCCATCGCATACGTGCTAATTGGAATGTCATCTCCTTGATCTTTTTGGCAATGCCCAGTCCGCGGAAATCGGGATGCACGATCAGTCCGGAAGTGGTCACATACTGTTTGTTGCCCCAAGATTCGATATAGCTGAAACCTGCAAATTTGTCGCCTTCCAGGGCGATGACGGCTTTTCCCTCCTTCATCTTCTGGGCAACATATTCATGCGTACGCTTGGCGATACCGGTTCCGCGCACTTTGGCGGCTGCCTCGATCGTGTCGAGGATGATATCGACATATTCCTCATGGCAAGCTTCAGCAATCATCACATCAATTTTTCTTTCTTGTTCCATTTTATGTTTGTTCTTTTTATCTTCTGTTGTTAATGGTAGCAAACGATCGGTTTCCTATACCTTATAATATATTATATGAAATGCGCCAATGCTTTTACGATCTTGTCACGGCTGATACCTTCGCGCGGAATGATCAGGATCGTATCGTCGCCGGCAATGGTTCCCAATATTTCGTGAGGCGCATGCGTATCGATATCCGAAGCGATTCCCATAGCATATCCCGGACGGGTCTTGACGACTGCCAGGTTTCCCGAAAACTCGATGTTAGGATGATGCTGCGTTTGCTCTTTTCCGGGTTGCATAAGTGCCGAATAGTCGGGCAGGCGATATACATAGTTCCCGTTTCCGTCATGTACTTTGACTACTTTCAGTTGCTTGATGTCGCGTGACAGGGTTGCTTGGGTAACCTGGAATCCGCTATTCTCCAATTGTTTAAGCAGCTCTTCCTGATTACCTATTCTCTCTGTCTGTATAATGCGGCAGATGGCATCCAATCGTTCTTTTTTTGTACTCATACTTGTATATTTATGCAACAAGGCTGCAAATATAAAGAGTATAATTGAATAATTATACGATTTGGCGTTCTTTTTTTTGCATAAACCACCATATTCTCCTGCTCTTGGGTAAAAACATGGCTTTTTCATTTTGTTATCTCTACACAGGTAAAGCGGTACATTATGAAACGTTAAAAAATATTATCTGTGATACTAATTCCAAATATATGGGGTACAAATTCGATTTAGATGGGGTGGTAGTGACATTTTGATAAAACCAAAAGCCGGATTTTATGAAGAGAAATTATACTTTTGCATAGTATATAAATATAGTATATAAATAAAGAATAGAAAATGAAGAAGATTACAGGTTTATTCATCGCCATGTTGCTGCTGCTGAGCAGTTGCGGAAGTGTTCCGCTGACGGGTAGGAGACAGGTTCTGCTTGTTTCGGATCAGGAAGTGCTATCGTCCAGCCTGACCCAATATTCCGATTATATGAAATCGGCTAAGAAATCATCATCGAAAGATGGCGCCGCTATGGTGACACGCGTAGGCAAGAAGATAGCCACCGCTACCGAACAATATCTGAAAAACAACGGTATGGAGAGTGAGATCAAGAATTTCGCCTGGGAGTTTAATTTGGTGAACGATCCGCAGGTCAACGCGTTCTGTATGCCGGGAGGTAAAATCGTTGTCTATGAAGGATTGATGCAACTGGTTTCGTCGGACGACGAACTGGCTGTCGTGATCGGCCATGAAGTGGCGCATGCCGTAGCCAAGCACAGCAACGAGCGTATGAGCCAGCAATTGATGGCGCAATACGGTGCGCAGATATTGGGGCAGGCGTTAAGCAATAAATCGGCTGCCGTCCAGCAGATTGGTAATTCTGTTTATGGCTTGGGCGCGCAATATGGTGTCATGTTGCCTTTCTCCCGTAAACACGAATCCGAGGCTGATTACATGGGACTTGTCTTTATGGCAATGGCCGGCTATAACCCCGAAGTCGCAGTGAACTTCTGGCAAAAAATGTCCGCCGGCAAATCCGGCTCTACCCCCGAATTTATGAGCACGCATCCCAGCGATGCCACCCGCATCAATGAGATTAAGCAGCATTTGCCGGAGATAGAGAAGTATAGGGCGAAGAAATGATTTGGTTATTTGCTTTTGGTTCTGTCTTGACCAATCGTTTTACCGATAAGAGTGAGAATATAAGAAAATTATTGTCCTCAGTAGTTGTCCTGTTCCTTTTCTTTCCATTATATGCTCAATGGTCTGTCGGCGGGAAAGTCGGGCTGAATGGTTCTTCCGTACATTTTCCAGGCAGTGGGGGTGTGGAACTTGATAGTAAATATTGTATGGGGTTGAACGGTGGTTTCTTTACCCAATATCAATTCAATCATTATTTCGGTTTGCAGGCTGAATTGTTGTATATGAAAAGTGGGTACAAGTTGAAGGATTGGGTTTATGAATATGAAAATATAGGAGAGGCTCCATCGGATATGGATGTCGCCCTTCATTATCTGGAAATCCCTCTTTTGGCCAAATTTACGCATAAGACAGGGCTGAATCTCCAGCTTGGACCGCAGGTCGGTTTTATGTTGAAAAGAAGATTAAGATATGGTGAAGAGGTGCAGTCGCAGGCGCTGTTGGGAAAGAAACAACCTTTTGATCTCAGCCTTGCCTTCGGGGCTGGATATGAAGCGAAAAACGGGCTTCTCTTTGATTTCAGATATTTACTGGGATTGACAAGCGTTTATAAGAATGTGGAAGGGTTCCAAAACCGAGCTTTTTATTTATCGTTAGGTTATAAGTTTGATTTGTAAGATTCTTGTTACTATCTTATTGGTACAAGAATGGCTCACTTGATAATCATTAGGGATAAATAAATTCATTATTTGGCAAATTTGAACCAATTTCAGGCACGGATTACACAGATTTCACGGTTTAAATATGTTTTGAAAAAAAACTTCTTGCCGTGTAATCCGTGAAATCCGTGCCTAAAATATAGGTTCGGTTTTTCTTAAACACGAATACCCCTTCTTATCCTGATCCGGGAAGGGGGTTATTGTATAATATTGTTTCGTTAACAACAAAATATATTCTTTATATATAGCTGTGAATTCCGGTTCTTTATCGGGGAAAAAGGGCTTTTTGTCATGAGGTGCGCGGTTTTTCACCACGAAAACGGTTGCCATCACCGTGAGTTGCCGGGGTCATGAACTATGAAGACGGTCTTCAGGGCAACGAAAACCGTCGTCGCAGCGATGAAGACGGTCGTCATGCCGGCAAAGGGGTAAATCTCTTTTGAGATATTCAGGTCTGCGGCAACATCCGTTTGCTACAGGCTATTCTCCGGGAGTTTAGTTTTTCCTCAATGTCAGGATTTCTTGCTTTTCGGTAACAAAAGGACTCTGTTTTTCTATTTCTTGCCGACCTCGTTTTACCAGTTGCTTATTAATCCCGATCTGAAAGAGGAAAACGTCAAACATGAATCGTCTGGGATTTCATTCCAAATAGAAAAACGTCCCAATAAGGGTTATTGTCTGTTTTGGTACATGCCTGTGAGAAAAAGTTCTCATGCCTTTGTGAATGGTGAGTGCTGTTTGTCAGATGTTTATGTTTTATACCGTTATCCCCATCTTCTTCATCAAGAAGCAAGCATTCATATTCTGGGCTATCCCTTCCCGCAATTGGTAGGAAAATGTCAATTCGTTGTCTTGGATGTCGGCTTCGAAACGGTAATTCTTGATCTGGTTCGGAAATTCCTGTTCAAGTTCGCCTAACGCCAGGTCGTGGGTGGCAATGATACCGCAAGCTTGATTCGCCACTAACTGTTTCATCAAAGCGAGGGAACCTTTTTGTTTGTCGATCGAATTGGTCCCTTTCAGGATCTCATCTAAGATAATGAACAACTTTTCGCCCTGTTGCAAACGGTCGATAATCATCTTCAACCGTTTCAGTTCAGCAAAGAAATAGGACTCGTTGCTTACAAGAGAATCGGAGGTACGCAGGCTGGTCACCATCCGTGCCGGATACAAGGTCAAAGACGCTGCACAAACCGGAGCACCGACACAACCGAGCAGATAGTTGACACCGATGGTGCGCAGGTAAGTACTTTTCCCCGCCATATTTGCTCCCGTAATAATCAGGAACCAGGGACTTTTCCGGATGTCGATGTCATTCTTTACGCATACGTCCCGGCGTAGTAACGGATGTCCGAGCGCTTTGCCTTCCATTTTGAAATACGTGTCTGCTATCTCAGGATAAATATATTCCGGGTGATTGAAAGCAAATCCGCCCAGCGAACAGTAAGCATCGAACAAAGCCAATGCTTCGAACCAGCGTTCCGTATCCTGTCCGTAATCCTCTTTCCATTTTTCTAATTTCATCGCCATGCGGGTATCGCGCAAGGTGAAAATATTCAGCACGACGCCGATCGCACTGAAACGTTGGTTCAGCGCACCTATGTGACGGGATAACTTTTTGATAATCGAAGAGGATGTCTGTCCGTTAGATGTGAATTGGTTATGAATAGCTGTCAGTTCGGTAGATTGAAAATTTTCTTTCTCGATACATTTGATCAGATCGGAATAAGTATGCAGAATCTGCTCCATCTTGTCCAGGGAATTGTGTATTGTAGCGATCTGCTTTGCATTGATATAAGAGATGATGAAAGACAATCCGAAGAATAGGCCGGCTATCGATATCGGGAGCAGGTTCAGCGCGCATCCTATTGCGATCAATACCCAGACGGAAGGGATCAGACAGATGAGCAGTTTCCATATTTTGCTGTTGATCAAGTTGGAGGCCGCTTTACCTAATAAGGAAATAAGTTGTTGATCGCCCTTGTTTCCCGGATGCAAGATGCCTGTCACATAGAAATGTTGCCGGAGCTGTGTGAATGATTCCAGTTCGCGAATCGCTTCCTGGCGCCTTACTATCATTGCCTTGTCGGTGAGCGGTTGCATAAACCAGCCGGCCAGTTTCTCTTTCCCCATAAAAGTAACCGTGCGGTTGATGGACTGGAAAAGCGAATGGTCTCCGAACAAATCCAGGTCAAGGCTGAACGAATGTCCTGCGGAGCTTTTTTCCGGTGCTCCGTCGAACGCGCTGAAATCATAATCCAATCCGTTCAGTTCGTTTTGGCAAAGGCTTGCCAGTGCTTCGGCATAACATTTCCGGGCAAGCAGTTTGGTGTGCCAAACCATTAGAGCGATAAACGGGATAATAAACAAGACGGCAATCCCGGCCAGCACTTTCCAGTCTTCGGATTTGAAAAACCAGATCATGGCGATCAAACCGGCAACTAACAACAAACGGATGCTTCCGAGCAAATGAATTTTTTTCTTCAGACTATCGGCCCTGCGGGTGTAAGCCGTGACAATATCCTGGTAATAGTTATATATCTTTTCCATGCATGCAAAGATAGAAAAAATGAACTAACCATTCTGTAATTGGTTTTATTTAAAAGAATGATAAGGAAATGACCAATATAGGTGCTAAACAGGCGAATTATCATCCTTTGATTCGTATATCTTTGCTGAGATTTTTTTATCGACTCAATAAACTTGATGCATTTTATGAAAAGAATCGTGATGCTCCTGCTTTTGTCAGTGATGGCCTGTACCTTGCCGGCACAGGAAAAAAAGGGAGAAACTATCGGGGAAAGAATCGTGGCGAATGCTTATAACGCCGACAGTATCCGCGCCATTTTGGACAAGATGCCGTATTTCACCCTGTTCAAAGACAATTACTTCGTAGGAGGGACGACTCTCGGACATAAACCGACCGCTGCCAATTCGGATGTTAAATTCCAGTTAAGTATCGCCCAGCGGTTGACGAAAAGTAAATTGCCGTTCGACACTTACCTGTTTATCCAGTACACTCAGAAGGCTTTTTGGAATGTCTTTCAGGAATCGTTGCCTATGAAAGACCTTAATTTTAATCCCGGTATCGGCCTGGGACATCTGATCGTCTACCATAATAAATATATAGGTAAAGGATATCTTATGCTCGAACATGAATCGAACGGAAAGGACAGTACCGCTTCCCGCAGTTGGAATAAAGTCACTTTTGCGGTTGCGATTACCCTTTCGCCGAATTGGGAGGCGCAGTTCAAGACTTGGATACCCATTGTGGACGGCAAATATAACAAAGACTTGCTGAAGTATAACGGGATTTTCCAGGTGGCTGCCAATTACCGGACCAATAACCGTCGTTTTAATTGCGGCGTGATCCTGACCAAGCGTAAGACCTGGACCAGCTTTAACACACAGGTCGAATTGAGCTATAAATTCAACAACAATGAAAATCAATATTTCTTCCTGCAATATTACAATGGCTTTGGAGAAAATCTCCTGGAATATAATAAGTTCAAAAGCATGATAAGGATAGGCTTCGTTATTAAGCCTTCAGATTTCAGCCTGTATTAACGGGAGGGAATAAACAACCGTTCTCCTGTATTGTTATTTATATGTACATTGTATAATAATGCAAAATAACAGAATGAACGTAAAGGAACGATACTGGAAATACTCTCTGGTTACGATTATCATTGTGCTGGGTGTAATTCTATTTGTGGAATTCATCCCTTTTCTGGGAGGTATCTTGGGTGCTTGCACCATTTATATATTGGTAAGGAAACAACTGTTGTATCTGACGGAAAAGAAACATTGGCGGCGCAGCTTCGTTGCTATAATTTTGTTGCTGGAAACGATCCTCTGTTTTTTAATACCGCTTTCGCTGGCTGTCTGGCTGTTTATCAACAAACTGCAAAATTTCAACCTGGACCCGACCCAATTGGTCAAGTCGGCGGAACATATTGCGAACCTGATCGAGCAACGGACCGGATATGACGTGCTCGACACTTCCAATATAATGTCTGCCGTCTCCATCCTCCCAAAGATAGGGCAGGTGCTGATGGGAGGAATCAGTGGTTTCGCCATCAATGTGGCCGTGCTGGTGCTGATACTCTATTTCATGCTGATCGGCGGTGCCAAGATGGAAAAGTATGTTTACAGCATTCTGCCTTTTAGCGACGAAAATAAAAAAAATGTCCTGGGCGAAATCAATATGATCGTCACTTCCAATGCGATCGGGATTCCGTTGCTGGCGATCATCCAGGGGTTGATCGCCTTGCTCGGATATTGGATATTCAATGTGCCGAGTCCTTTCCTTTTCGGCTTTCTTACCTGTTTTGCCACGATCATTCCGGTTGTGGGTACTGCGTTGGTCTGGTTGCCGCTGGCTCTTTATATGGCGTTGACCGGGGATTGGGTGAATGCAGCCGGGCTGACAGCTTTTGCCTTGATTATAATTACGAATGTGGATAACCTGATTCGCTTTATCTTGCAGAAAAAGATGGCGGATACTCATCCGCTCATTACCATATTCGGTGTGATCATCGGTTTGTCTCTGTTCGGTTTTATGGGGATTATCTTCGGGCCGCTCCTGATCTCGATCTTTATACTTTGTTTCAATATATTCAAGGAAAAGTATCTGGATAATGCCCGATAACCGCTACCTTTGTGTGGATAAATAAACAAAGCCATGCATAGCAGAAGAATTAAAAACAATTGGCACATCATCAAAGGACAGCCTCTTACCGAATTAGACAAAAAAGTGCTTTACTTTCAGAATAAAGGCCACCTGGTGCCGTCCCGCAAACTGATTAAAACAGCAGAACAGATCGAAGGCATCCGCCGGAGCAGCGTGGTGAATACCGGGGTGCTCGATTTGGTCGCAAAAGAGATCAAAGCCGGTATGTCTACCGCCGAGATCGATAAGTTGGTATATGGTTATACCGTTTCGCACGGAGCTATTCCGGCGCCTCTTAATTATGAAGGATTCCCGAAAAGCGTCTGTACATCTGTCAACGAGGTGGTCTGCCACGGCATTCCCAGTGAAGATGAGATATTGGAAGAAGGAGATATTATCAATGTAGATGTTTCGACTATCTTGGACGGATATTATTCGGATGCTTCCCGTATGTTTATCATTGGTAAAACGACTCCTGAAAAGGAAAAGCTGGTGCGGGTGACGAAAGAGTGTCTCAAAATCGGCATGCAGGCTGCGAAACCGTTCGGTTTTGTCGGCGATATCGGCAACGCCATCCAACGCCATGCGGAGAAGAACGGTTACTCTGTCGTCCGCGATTTATGCGGGCATGGTGTCGGGCTGGAATTTCATGAAGAACCGGAGGTCTGCCATTTCGGGCGGAAGGGGACAGGGATGCTTCTGGTTCCCGGCATGGTATTCACGATCGAACCGATGATCAACATGGGAACCTGGCAGGTCTTTATCGACGAAGAAGACGGATGGACAGTCGTTACCGAAGACGAGCTGCCTTCCGCGCAATGGGAACATACGTTCGTGATGACGGAAACGGGGCTTGAAATACTTTCTTATTAGTCTCCTCGAACGGCATTTTAATAGTGAAAAAAGGCTTCAAGATTTCTTGAAACGACATTTCAATGGTGAAGCCCGTTTTTAGAAATCTTGAAGCCTTTTTGAAATGACTATTTCTTGTCTTTCAATAAATCCCGTATCTCAGTAAGCAACTGTATATCGGCAGGAGGGGGAGCCGGAGCTGCCGGTGCTTCTTCTTTTTTCTTGTTCAGGGAGTTGATCCCTTTTACTAACATGAAAATGGAAAATGCGATAATGATGAAATCGAAAGTCACCTGCAAGAAGTTTCCATAGTTGATGGAAACAGCTGGTGAGACAACTTTGTCACCGTCCATTACAGCCTGTTTCAGCACGATTTTTAGATCGGTGAAGTTTACGCCCCCGATCAGCAAACCGATAGCAGGCATAATGATGTCGCCGACGACAGATGATACGATTTTACCGAAAGCACCGCCGATAATGATACCCACCGCCATGTCGATCACGTTGCCGCGCATGGCGAATTGTTTGAACTCTTGTAGAATCTTCTTCATAATTCAGCCTTTTTATGTTATAACTACAAAAGTATACATTTAGTTGTGGATATCCAAAACAATTTGAGAATCTTATGCTATGATGAGATGTTCGATATCTTCTTCCGGCGTTTGTATGGTGCCGATCCCGAAGTTTTCGACCAGGACTTTTGCAACATTCGGCGATAAGAATGCTGGCAATGTCGGCCCCAGGTGGATATTCTTGACACCCAGGCTTAACAGGGCCAACAAGACGATTACCGCTTTTTGTTCGTACCAGGCGATGTTGTAGACGATCGGCAATTGGTTGATATCCTCCAATCCGAATACTTCCTGTAGTTTCATGGCAATCAGTGCCAGTGAATAGCTGTCGTTGCATTGTCCGGCATCCAGTACGCGGGGAATACCGTTGATATCTCCTAACGGCAGTTTGTTGTACCGGTACTTGGCGCAACCGGCTGTCAGAATTACGCAGTCATCCGGCAATTGTTCGGCAAATTCGGTATAGTAGTTACGGCTTTTCATGCGCCCGTCGCATCCGGCCATGACGACAAACTTGCGGATTGCCCCGTTTTTCACAGCATCGACAACCTTATCGGCCAATGCTAACACCTGATTGTGTGCAAATCCTCCGATGATTTCGCCATGTTCGATTTCAGTAGGAGCGGCACAGCGTTTGGCATGGGTGATGATTTCGGAAAAATCTTTCGTTTTGCCGTCTCCGCGTGCCGGGATATGTTTCCATCCGGGGAATCCGGTAGAATTGGTGGTGTAGACACGGTCCCGGTAGCTGGCGCCTTCAAGCGGAGGAACGATACAGTTGGTTGTGAACAGGATCGGACCGTTGAAATTCTCAAACTCTTCCCGCTGTTTCCACCAGGCGTTACCGTAGTTACCTACAAAATGCTTGTATTTCTTGAATGCAGGATAGTAGTTGGCCGGCAACATTTCGCTATGTGTATAGACATCGACCCCGGTCCCTTCGGTCTGGGCAAGCAATTCTTCCATGTCTTTCAGATCGTGTCCGCTGATCAGGATGGCCGGATTGTTGCGTACGCCGATGTTGACGCGGGTTATTTCCGGGTTGCCGTAGCTGTTGGTGTTGGCCTTATCGAGCAGCGCCATAGCTTTGACTCCGAAACTTCCGGTTTCCAGGACGAGAGCAGTGAGCTGTTCGGCGGAGAGGTCCTTGCGTAATGTATCGGCGAGTGCACGCAGGATGAACCTGTATAATTCGGGTTCTTCATAGCCGAGGTTGGCGGCATGTTCCACATAAGCAGCCATACCTTTCAGACCGTAAATGGTCAGTTCTTTCAGCGAGCGGATGTCTTCGTTTGCTTCCCGGAGTACGCCGACTGTCTGCGACTTACCTTCAAGTGAGCTTTCATCGCCGTTCCATACCAGTTCGTCGATGATAGGAAGTGTGATATTTTCTTTTTTTGCGATGGCGATCAATTCGTTGCGCAACTTAAGCCCCTTGATGATCCGTCCGGTTATGCTTTCTATATCAAAATTGGCATTTGTGATCGTGGAGAATAGGGCGTCTGTTGTAAAATGATTTACCTGCATGGAGGTTTCGACCCCTGCATTGTGGAGCAAGGCGGCGACAGTTGCGATGCCTTTTGTTACAAATAACAGTAAATCCATTCGGTTTGCAGTTTTATCGTCTTTCCCGCAAACTCCTTTTATGGTACATCCTGTGCCTTTTGCCGCTTCCTGGCATTGAAAACAAAACATTTTAGCTTCCATGTCTTGATTGGTTTAATTATTACTGAATCCTTTTTATTTCTTTCGACAGGCAAATGTAGGAAGACTGCATTCCCTGAATTGTACCAAATGTTACAAGCACCGGATTTTTTCGTATTTTTGTGGAAAGTAGTAAGATGCAGTATGATAGATATATTAATGAAAGCTCCGTTATTCCAGCATGTTTCTTCCGAAGCTATTTCCGGCTTTCTGGAAAAAATCCCGTATCGGGTTGAAAGCTATCGGGAACATGATGTTGTGGCTCTTCAAGGTGCTCCTTGTAATCATTTGATGGTTGTTCTGAAAGGACTTTTACAGGGGCAAATGGTAAACGATGCGGGGAAGTTGGTTGTAATAGAAGAACTTACTCCTTCCCGTTTGTTGGCTCCAGCTTTTTTGTTTGCTCCCAAACATGAGTTGCCTGTCAATATCATAGCTGTCGAACCATCTGAAGTCTTATTTATATCCAGGATCGATTTTACCGAGTGGATGCAATCGGATAAACAGGTTTTGCAAAATTTCCTGATGCTGATTTCTGGTCGTACCAGTTTCCTGACAGATAAGATTATGTTCCTGTCACTCAAAAATATTAAAAATAAAATTGCCGATTATTTATTGCATCATCTTTCTTCTCCGGATGCCTCGACGGTCAAACTGTCCGATACTCAGCAGGAAATCGCCGATCGATTCGGGGTTACGCGTCCTTCGCTGGCACGTGCATTTGCCGAAATGGAGCAGGAGGGGATTATCTCGATTGACCGGAAGACAATCACGATCAATCGTATGCAACAGTTGAGGCAAATAGCAAAATAGCCCCGCCAATTCATAAATAAAATGACGGGGCTATTTTTCAGCAAAGTTCTTAAGTTTATTTGCCTAAGAGTGATTGCTTCATTCTTGCAATGTCACGCAGGTAATCCTGCAAATCTTGTTCGTGTTCTTCTTCCATAGACAGGATGTGTTTGGCGATATCGCAGGTGGTGAAGTCTTTACCATCTGTGAATTCGGCGATTTCCTGGTAACGTACGATAGCACAACGTTCGGATGCAACATTTTGGTTTAACAGATTAACTACGTCAAAGTCAGTAGGAATACTGTATTTGCATCTGGCAAGATCAGACCATTTTTTCGGGTCTAAAACAGGAACACCTTCCAGCTCGATAATGCGGTCTGCCAACAGCTTGGCATGCCCAAGTTCTTCTTTTGCGTGTTCTTCAAATTCAGCCTGCACGTTTGCTCGCATAGCTCCTTCTGCAACAAAGGCGCCAATCCAATATTGGTAGTAAGCTAACCATTCTTCGGATAATGCAGCATTCATTTGTACTAATAGATTGTCTACATCTAATTTGCCCTTAAGGATCTTAACACTTTCTTTTGCCATGATTGTAAAATTTAGTTTAGTATAGCGCATAAATACATTTTAGGAACAACTGGTAGTTGTATTTGTTCATACCAAGAACCGGATATTATTTTTAGATTGTTTCTGTTTTTCTCATTCCTTCTCATCTTTTCATTTCCCGATAAGGATATCTTTTTATCCTTGTTTTGTCATCATTTTCCCTTTTTGCTGGGACAAAGAAATAAAACTTCTCGTACATGCGTACCATACAATATCATTTCTTGTCCGTCAAAAAAAGGCGAAAAAAGAGTCTAAAATATTTGGATGTAATAAATAAAACCTCTACTTTTGCACCCGCATTCGAGAGAGAACGGCATTAGCGTCAACATGATGAAAGGGGGGTAGCCCGGTGATAGTAGGATGAGGTTAGCGGAGCTAAGCGAATATCCAACCGCCCGGCGGCTTTCGGAAAACTCCTCAAATTTTTTCTCTAAAAAATTTGGCAATTTAAAAAAAGTCCTTACCTTTGCAGCCGCAATCGAAAGAAAGCGAAAAGTTCTTTGAAAGATTTACATATCAACAAGTAGTACAAGAGACGTAGTAGGAATACTAAACATACCGTCAATAACTACAATAAACAACGAGATTCTGGGCAAAAGGCAAAAAAACAATTTAACAACGAAGAGTTTGATCCTGGCTCAGGATGAACGCTAGCGACAGGCTTAACACATGCAAGTCGAGGGGCAGCGGGGGCAGCAATGCCTGCCGGCGACCGGCGCAC
>NZ_JACOOJ010000008.1 GCF_014287585.1 Parabacteroides hominis
CTTTGCCTTCTTCGCTATAGCCTTTAACATCAAGAAAATGTGTGCAAAACTCGCTAAAGAAGGTTATACAACCCTTTATAAGCTGATTTATACCCTATACAGCCGACGGAGAACCCATTGCAGAACGAAAATGGCAATTATTACTTATACAACTCGGAAAATTGCGGCATAGAAAAATACTATATCGGGAAAAGGAGGAAACGATATAAAAAGAGGATGTGTCGGTTTTGACACACCCTCAACGTATTTGCATTCATTTGCCGAACTTTGCTTCATCAATCGATTGAGAACAATAATGTTAAACTTAAAAATGAAGCAAAATGTATATAGACAACGAAAACTTCGACAAGTGGATGGAACGACTGTCGAAGAAACTAACTGAAATCGGGCAAGACCTCAAATCTCTTATCAATACTGACACAGTATTCGATAAAAATGAGAAACTGCTGGATAATCAAGACTTAGCCTTTCTGTTGAAAGCATCTTTCAGAACCTTGCAACGCTATCGGGCAAAAGGTGTACTTCCCTACTTTACCATTGGACGAAAAACGTACTATAGAGCCAGCGACATCCGGGCTTTTGTTCGTGAATATGCCGATTCTCAAACCTACAAACAGTTTGAAAAAGCCAATCAGTTGGCTAATCAGCCCTGATAGCAAAAAGTAGCAGAGGAAAGAAGCCTGTGTTCAGGCTATTCCTTTGTGCTACCACCCCGATTTAGCACAAACTGCTTCACCTATCGGTTCAGCCCGTTTCGCTAAATCGAGCAAGAGGGAACTGGACAAGTCCTGTTCTTCCCTCTTGCCCTGCGGGGCAAAGCCTTCGGCTTTAGCGTGTTACAAGAACACGCTGTAATGACACCTGTAATAAGCATTTTCTTTGTAATGCTTATTATCAGGTATTTATCTATTCATATTTCTATAAAAAAGTAATTATCATGCCAAATAGCAGTCGAAAAACGATATTCACTACCATTTCCATAGACAAGGAAACGGCAGCTTTGGTAGAGAAAATATGCAAACGCTATTCACTGAAAAAGAGTGAAGTTGTAAAGTTGGCGTTCGGGTATATTGATAAGGCACATATCAACCCATCCGAAGCGCCTGAATCTGCGAAATCAGAACTAGCGAAAATAAATAAGAGACAGGATGATATTATTCGCTTTATTCGTCACTACGAGGAAGAACAATTGAATCCCATGATACGGGCAACAAATTCTATCGCTTTGCGTTTCGACGCTATCGGCAAAACATTGGAAACTCTTATTCTCTCTCAACTGGAAGCCAGTCAGGAGAGACAAACAGCCGTGCTTAAAAAGTTAAGTGAACAGTTTGGTAATCATGCCGATGTTATAAACAATCAATCCAAACAGATTAATGCACTCTATCAGATACACCAGCGAGATTATAAGAAGCTACTTCACCTAATACAACTCTATTCGGAACTATCTGCTTGCGGTGTGATGGATAGCAAAAGGAAAGAGAATCTGAAAGCAGAAATCGGTAATCTGACAAATACATAGAGTTATGCACATAGATTTTGCCCCGCCATCAAATGGAACATATAATAATTCAGGAGGCTGCCGACAGTTAGCTAACTACATGGAGCATGAAGATTTAGAACGGATGGAGAAAGGTATCTATACCGAAGGTTTTTTCAATCTGACAGATGATAACATCTATAAATCAACCGTCATAAAAGATATAAATAGTAATATTGGACAACTGCTGAAAACGGATGCTAAGTTTTATGCTATTCATGTTAGCCCATCGGAAAAAGAACTCCGGGCTATGGGTAATACAGAGCAGGAACAAGCCGAAGCAATGAAAAGTTATATCCGGGAAGTGTTTATTCCTGCATATGCAAAGAACTTTAATAAAGAACTATCTGCATCGAATATAAAGTTCTATGGTAAAATTCATTTTAACCGTAGCCGTTCAGATAATGAATTGAATATGCATTGTCATTTGATTGTGAGCCGGAAAGACCAAACCAATAAGAAAAAGCTATCACCGCTTACCAATCATAAGAATACCAAGAAAGGGACGGTCATGGGCGGTTTTGACCGTGCAAATCTGTTCAAACAAGTGGAACAAGGCTTTGATAAACAGTTTGGCTACAACCGTCAACTAGTAGAATCATTTGACTATTGCAAAACTATGAAGAATGGTTCTATCTCCGAACAACTTGAATTACAGGAACAAGAAATCGCTGGCGAAAAGAAAAAAGAAACATTTCAATCCAGTGAAAAAGAAAACAAGATTTCTTGCAATCTTGATAGTAAGGGGGATAACAGTCACCCTTACTATCAACAAAATAGCAACGGTAGTGATTCTCTTTTGTCTATCTTTTCATTAGGAGATGGCAACAATTACAATACTACATTGGCAGAAGAATTACAAGCACAGAAACACAAGAAGAAAAAGAAAAAAGGGATAAGGCGATGATTGAATATGATGAAGTAAGACATGATATAGACTGCTACCTTATGGAGTAACCTTGAACCTCAATTATTAAATAAGTCCAAAGACTTTTTTTGCAATAAAGTCTTTGGACTCAATATTTAAGATAAAAGCCTTCTTATTTCAGCTTCCCATCCAGAACGATGTTCGATTCGTTTCTTAACAAGACTATTCTGAATTATCTCTGCTTTAGTTAGCTGAGAAAATTGTTCCCAATCATCCTCAAAAACATACGTCGCATTTCCATAAATTACATTCTCCATTATAAACAGATTTTTAGATGGAAACTTAAATACCAAATATCCTCTAAAGCCACCAGCTCCATAAACTAGCCCAGAAGGTCTAAACCGGAGAATCGTATCAATATTATGTTCTTGAACCTTTGCTTTTCCTGTTCTATTACTGGACAAGTCTCCAGCTAACTGAGCTAATCTAGTCCAAGGGTAGTCTCCTTCTGGAAGAATACGCCAATTAACCCTTGTGGTTGGAATTGACGATATCGCTGGAAGCAAATTTTCAGTAAGGATCTCACAAGAGCCAAATAATTCTAAAAACAAATTAATAACATGCTTAATTTTAGATACACTCAAATCATCTTTATGCAATAAAGGTGATGTAACATATAAGTCACCAGAAATATCTATGATTTTCAACTCTATTGAAGGGGCTGGAATATCTTCTCTCTGATACCTTTTATAAGGAACATCTACATAATGATAATCACCATGCCAGTCTTTTATACAAACTTCTCTATATTTAGTTTCCATAGGTAAGTCTCTCCTTTTTATGAAACTACCATTAGCATTTAGCCGAGAAACAGCACCTAAAGCACGAGGTAAAATCTGTTCTCCACTAATGAGAGGAATAGAAAATCCTAGAAGATTTAACTTATCGGCATTTATTTCACTTGCTTTTTTTGATACAAAAAAGTTATCATTGTCATGAATCCCAATCAGATAACTATCAATATTCCTAATACGTACTTTATCTATCATATTCTAACCTCTTGGAGGAAAAGGATCGTTACCATAACTATCTTTTTGTCTAATACGACCATCTTTTCCGTGAATTACTAACTCTGACTGCTCTTTCCGTGCAATCGTACGGGCAATTTCTATTGCTTCTTTTTGAGTTTGGGTAATTCTTGTCTTTTTACTATTACCCTCACCTCGCACGGCCCACTGATCACCAGAAGGCACGACATGTTGATTTTTATTCATAAAAATCAAATTAAAATTATTACTAAACAATAAATAAACGAGGGTTGTTATAGCATAAAAACATCAAAAGGACTTTGGATTTGCCGATTTTTGTTTTAGCTTTGCACGTGAAATAACGGGATTTCTTAAAAGTGACTACCTTCTAAGGAAGTTGCTACAACCCACAAAAACAATTTCTGAAATAGAGAGCAGCCGCCAAGTAGCTCTCTTTTCTTCTTTATAGTCGTTAACTACTATTTACTACACCATATTTTTATCTTTTAGTTTATTCCAGTTTAAAGTGTTCACATTAGCAAAGAAGGGTATTGCACCATATTTACCTTGCAAATAGCTCTTACGGATATCTACTCGCGGTTTAAAGTTTGCCAATGATGTTAGTTGAGTAGAGCCATCTCTTCCTTTTTCAACAAACCAAACCTCATCTGTACGAATCAAATCTATATCTAGTAAATGAGACTCATGTGTCGTACAAATTAGTTGAGTATTATTATCATTAGAAAGTTGTGAGAAATAATATTCAAATATTTTTTGAGACATTATTGGATGCATACTGCGATCTATTTCATCAATTAAATAGACTGCTGAATTGAATTGAAGGTCAATAAGCATTGGAATAAAATCTAACAATCGAATAGAGCCATCAGATTCTTCATCCATATCAAAAATGACATCCTCATCTTGACTATTTTTGTGTACAGTCATTTGCTTGTATATCTTAGTTTGTCCCTCTTTATCCGTTTCGAAAAAATATACAGATTGTTGATCAGAAGAAGCAACACAGCAGTTTTCATCCGGTTTAGCTTCTGATAGTATTTGTGATATTAGCTTTTTGGGTAAATCTGTTTCTTCCTTATTAGTTGCTACTTTTTTAAGGTCAGAAATGCCAGTATTAAAGAAACGCAATAATCTTTTGGTCACATTTGAAAACTCATCATCTTTTTCCAGTCGAAAGGACAAACCACGAAAACGAGTTTCTGGGAAAATAATCTTCAAATTATCATCAAACCAGTTATAAACGTTACTGATTGCAGTTACACCTTTCCCATTTCTTTTATGATATTCGGATAAAAAACTTTTATCTATCGGTGTTCCTTCTGATAGAAACTTCACAAATTGCTTAGATTCTTCGTTTCCTTCAATCTCTCCAAAGGAGTAATTAGCATAATCTACTTCTTGTATACGCTCAAATATTTTTTTCTTTGTCCTGCTACTAATTTGGTACAGCCATTCCTTCTTAATACCCTTAATGTTAAATATTACTCCATACGAGTAATACGAAGAATCTGCCTTAATCTCAATCTCCAATTTAGAATCCACTCTTTTTTCTGGTGCAAGCTTAAATACATCCCAGCTATTTTTAGGAAATCTTCCTAATGCAATATTCTTTAAAAGATTCACACAGCGAATCATGTTGGATTTACCAGAAGCATTAGCTCCATAAATAATAGATGATCTCAGAACCGATATATCATCTCTTTTTTCTGCTCTATATACATGTGCTGGAAGAGATGTACCTTTCCCTGCAATGAAACTAATTTCGGTTTCATTATTGAAAGATAGTATATTTTCAAATTTTGCTCTCAGTATCATAGCTGTCTTTATTTTCAATTTTAATGCAAACATACGACATTTTATGCAAATAAACAAGTATTTTCGTCTTTATTTAAAAAAAAACGCCAACAACTGATATTTAGCATAAAGTTTATTGAAAAAGTTGAAAAGATACAAGGAGGCTGTATAATACTTAAAAATATATGTTCTTTTCAATCTCTTGTTACAATAGTACTCAAATGGCAAGCAAAACTATGAGAAATTACTATAAAAAAATACCCTTATCAGCACTAAGAGTTATATAAAACAAGTTTATATCTTTGTAGATTCGAAAATAAAGAATTATCTTTGTATTCAGTATTCTCCATGAGCAAACTACCGCAAAAGCACGTAGAAAATTAGTGGGATAATTCATGGGATATGCTTGAAACTGAAAATATAAAGTTTTAAATATCAGCGTGATAACTCTCTTAGGAGAATCCCAGGCGGATCACTGAAAGACAAGTCAAAACAAGACTTTAAGAAGACAACTCCTACAATATCAAGGTATTGCAGGAGTTTTTTCTTTGTATAATGTCCGTGACTAAAGATACCAAAAGGTCACAAAAAGACATACTTTTATGACCAATTCGTGACCAATCCAATCTTTGGAAAAATAGGTCACGGGATGTCTGAAATTGGCTAAGTGTTGTCCCAATTTGTCCGTTCTGCAAATATCTCATTTTCAATCAATCAAAGTAATTTTGTAACTAAAAAAGTGAGATTATGAGAAGTACACGTAAAGTATTGTTCGACACAGGTTCAAGTCCTTTCCAGTTAATAACGACACAAGAAAGGGCTTGGAGCATATCGGACCTTACTATTACCGACTCTTTAAGTGGCCCTTTATGGTGGGGACAAGAAATAACATTTTATGGTTTTAATGTAAACAAGCCGATCAAGTTCGGAGGAAAAGCTCTAAACAATTCAAAAGTTTACTACGCCAAAGACGGGCTTTGGGATAGTATTTATAGTTCTTTTGATGTCTGGGGAATAACCGGAAATGCTTATTTCTTTGAGAATACCGTGATTATCGATTACAAGAACAAACTATTCAGGATAAAATAAAAAGACGCCCCATACTTCTTCATTTAGATGCAAGTGTAATTTGTTTCCAGCAATGTCGTATATATTCCCGACAATACAGAAAATAGATTACACTTGCATTTAAACAAAAACACATTGGCATCTCACATCAAACCTGTGCCAAAGCCTGATCCAGGTCATCAATGATATCATCGATGTATTCGGTTCCGACACTCAGGCGCACAGTGGAAGGAGTGATATGCTGTCCGGCCAACTCTTCCGGAGTCATTTGAGAATGGGTAGTCGTATACGGATGGATCACAAGACTCTTCACATCAGCCACATTGGCAAGAAGGGAGAATATTTCGAGCGAATCGATAAACTTCCAGGCCGCTTCCTGCCCGCCTTCGATCTCGAAAGTGAAAATACTTCCGGCGCCTTTCGGGAAATACTTTTTATAAAGTTCATGGTCCGGATGGTCCGGAAGAGCCGGATGGTTCACCTTGGTTACTTTCGGATGCTTGGATAAATAGTCGACGACTTTCAGAGCATTGGCAACATGACGCTCCACACGGAGAGACAACGTTTCCAGACCTTGCAACAGGATAAAAGCATTGAAAGGCGAGATCGCGGCCCCGGTATCACGCAGAATGACAGCCCGGATGCGAGTGACGAAAGCTGCCGGACCCGCCACGTCGGCAAAGACCGCCCCATGATAGCTTGGGTCCGGTTTGCCCAAAGTCGGGAACTTATCGGCATTTGCTTTCCAGTCGAAATTACCACTGTCAACAATCACCCCTCCCAAGCTCGATCCATGTCCGCCGATAAATTTGGTAGCCGAATGGACGACAATATCAGCTCCATGCTCGATCGGACGGATCAGGTACGGAGTACCGAACGTATTATCGACGATCAACGGGATATTATGACGGTGAGCCACCTCCGCCACAGCATCGATATTGGTAACATCAGAATTGGGATTGCCGAACGTTTCGACATACACCGCTTTCGTATTCTCCCGGATAGCAGCCTCCAACGCCTGCAAGTCATTGACATTTACAATCGTATGAGTAATGCCCTGAGCCGCTAACGTATGCGTAATCAGATTGAAAGAACCGCCATATAGATTGTCGGCAGCCACTATATGGTCGCCCACCCCAAATATATTTTGCAAGGCATACGTGACAGCCGCCGCACCGGAAGCCACCGCCAGACCAGCCACTCCCCCTTCGAGAGCGGCGACACGCGCTTCGAAAACACCCTGTGTCGAATTGGTAAGACGGCCATAAATATTCCCTGCATCACGAAGGCCAAAACGGTCTGCCGCATGTTGTGAATTATGAAATACATAAGATGTTGTCTGATAAATAGGGACGGCGCGTGCATCTGTTGCGGGATCGGCCTGTTCCTGCCCTACATGAACCTGTAATGTCTCGAAATGTAATTTCTTTGTTGCCATAGTCGTATTATTTTAAATTGTTCTTCTTGCTTATTTTCCAGCAAAACTATAACAGACAGAAATATCAAACAAGATATACGGAAAATACAGAAAATAACGCTATTTTTACAGCCAACAACAGAACGCATAAACTGTATTAAGATCAAAAAAAGGATTCCGATAGAATTTTATTCTTATGAACACACTTGAGAAATTAGACAAAGTAGACTTGCAGATCCTCCGTACCCTGCAAACGAATGCCCGGCTTACCACAAAAGAGCTCGCAGCAAGTGTCAACCTCTCGTCGACACCCGTATTCGAACGCCTGAAACGCCTCGAAAACGGAGGATATATAAAGAAGTATATTGCTGTGCTGGACGCCGAAAAGCTAAACCAGGGCTTCGTGGTCTTTTGCAGTGTCAAGTTGAGAAGATTGAACAAAGAGATTGCGGCGGAGTTCACAAGAATCATACAGGAGATTCCGCAAGTCACGGAATGCTACAACATATCGGGGAGTTACGACTACCTGCTGAAGATCCATGCACCAAATATGAAGTATTACCAGGAATTTATCCTGAACGTATTAGGCACGATCGACAGCCTCGGCTCGCTCGAAAGCACTTTTGTGATGGACGAGGTGAAGCATGAATACGGAATCCATATTTAACACGCCGCCCCGCCCATATCTTGCATTTATTTCTTCAAGGCATAAATCCGCTGGATGATGTCCACGACCTTCATGCCTTCCAGTACGTTGGTCGTGATACATTCCGAACTTGCACCGGAAAGGACACGAACCACATTACGGATCACGAAATTATGGTTCTGGGCGGACCCTTTATAAGGGCCGTAATCATTTCCCGGATTCGTCGGCGCCAGTTCCGGCATCTCATAATCTTTGATATGGCAGTATTCGACTTCGTTCATATACTGTCCGCCGATTTTCACGCTGCCGTTCTCCGCAACAATCAGCATACTGCTTTCCATGTTCTTGTTCCAGACAGAAGTGGAATAGCTCAGGCTCCCCATTCCCCCGTTCACGAAGTTGAAATTCACAAAACCCGAATCTTCAAAAGCCGTGAGTCCGGCATGGTTGAAATCGGCAAAGCGAGCCTGAATATTGCAGATATCCCCGAAGAGCCAGTACATAATGTCGATGAAATGGGAGAACTGGGTGAAAAGCGTCCCCCCATCCAAAGCAGCATCGCCATGCCAACCTCCGGGCTTATAATAACGCTCGTCACGGTTCCAATAGCAATTCAACTGGACCATATAGATTTTGCCTAACTTGCCGGAATCCACCATCTCCTTGATCCAGACGGAAGGAGGAGAATAACGGTTTTGCATGACGCAGAACACTTGTTTACGGTATTTCAGCGAAGCATAGACCACCTTCTCGGCATCGGCAAGCGTCA
This sequence comes from Parabacteroides hominis, assembly GCF_014287585.1. Taxonomy (GTDB): domain Bacteria; phylum Bacteroidota; class Bacteroidia; order Bacteroidales; family Tannerellaceae; genus Parabacteroides; species Parabacteroides hominis. Next base: position 9,152 of record NZ_JACOOJ010000008.1, read on the forward strand.
GTGCCATCGGTTTCTCGATAACGACGTTGCAACCGGCTTCGACAGCCTGGATGGCCATTGCCGCGTGCAAGCCGTTCGGAGTACAGACATTTACGACATCTATGGAAAGTCCGCTTCGCAATAATTCCGTAAAGGAAGAGAAAAACGGAACATCGTATGCCTCAATACCCAATTCTTCACGGGGACGAATATCACAAAGGGCCACCAATTCGGCTCCCGGATCGCGTGTCACCATCTCGGCATGACGTTTGCCGATATGACCACAACCGATTACTGCGAATTTTATCTTTTTATCCATAATCACTTTAGTTTAGTGAGGGTATCTGTTATATATTGCTGTTGTTCGGATGACATCTCCGTATGGATGGGTAGGGAAAGGACGGATTCGCACAACCGGGCGGAGATGTCCAAACAGCCGGATATACGGGAGATGTGCCGATAGGCTTCCTGATGATGTACCGGTAGAGGATAATAGATCATAGACGGGATCCCCTGTTCTTTCAACAGATGTTGAAGAGCATTCCGATAACCGTCTTTCACCTGAACCGTATATTGATGATACACATGAGTTGAGAAGGTAGATCTTACCGGAATAATCAACGAATCACAGGAAGACAAGGCTTCATCGTACCGAGAGGCAACCTGCCGGCGGACTTCCGTGAACTCCTCCAAATGCTTCAACTTCACATCCAGTACGGCAGCTTGCAAGGTATCCAGACGGGAGTTACATCCGATCCGCTTATGATGGTATTTGCATTCCTGGCCATGATTGGCAATCATGCGGATACGGGTAGCCAACACCTCGTCGGAAGTCATCAACGCACCTCCGTCGCCATAGCAGGCCAACGGCTTGGACGGGAAAAAGGAAGTCGTCCCGATATGTCCGATCGTTCCGGCCTTTCGTACCCTCCCGTCGGAAAACGTATAATCGGCGCCGATGGATTGGGCGTTATCTTCCACGACATACAGATGATAGGCATCTGCCAAAGCCATGATCGGCTCCATATCGCAGGATTGTCCGAACAGGTGGACGGCCACGATCGCCTTTGTCCGCCCCGAAACAGCCGCTTCTATTTTCCGGGGATCGATATTGAAGGTCCGGGGATCGACATCCACAAGCACGGGCGTCAGCCCTAACAAAGCGACAACCTCGGCTGCCGCTATATAAGTAAATGCCGGTAGGATCACCTCATCGCCGGGCTGAAGTTCCAGTGCCATCAGGGCGATCTGCAAAGCGTCCGTCCCGTTACCGCAAGGGATCACGTATGGAACCTGAAGATAGCCGGCCAGATGCCCGGCAAAGGTTTTCACCTGCGGACCATTGATAAAGGCACAACCGTCGATCACCGCCTGCATGGCCTCATCGATCTCCTCTTTGAAGCGGAGATATTGTCCATGCAAGTCGACCATCTGTATCTGTTCTTCAAACATTGTATTATCTATTTCACTTCGCTGCCCGGTTTCACCTCTTTTTCAGGAGTGATGACAGCCAGCTTGCCGTCGAAGTTTTCTGCGGAAAGGATCATCCCTTCGGAAACGATACCTTTCAGCTTGCGCGGAGCCAGATTAGCGATGAAGCAAACCTGCTTGCCCACAAGGTCTTCCGGCTTGTAATGCTGGGCGATACCGGAAACGATCGTACGTTTTTCCAGGCCGTCATCAATACGGAACTGCAACAGTTTGTCCGCCTTAGGCACTTTCGTACATTCCAAGATAGTTCCGACACGTATATCCAACTTTGTAAAATCATCGAAAGCGATATTTTCACGGATCGGTTTTGCCTTATAACTGGCCTCTTCGTTTGCTTTCTTGGTGTCAAGCAGCTTTTGCACCTGCGCTTCGATCACGGAGTCTTCGATCTTCTCGAACAAGAGTTCGGATTTGCCCAACTGGTGACCGGCTTCCAACAGGTCGGTCGCCCCCAAGCGGTTCCAGCCTAACGGTTCGACATTCAGCATCTTGTTCAATTTTTCCATGCTGAACGGCAGGAACGGTTCGAATGCAATAGCCAGGTTAGCCGTGATCTGCAAAGCTATGTTCATGATCGTGGCGACACGTGCCATGTCGGTCTTTGCCAACTTCCAGGGTTCGGTGTCAGCCAGATATTTGTTACCGATACGCGCCAGGTTCATCGCTTCTTTCTGGGCGTCACGGAAATGGTACGTATCTAACAGACGTTCCACGTCGGCCTTTACATTCGCGAAATCGGTCAATGTCTGACGATCATAATCGGTCAGCTCGCCAGCAGCCGGCACCTTGCCTTCGAAATACTTTTCGGTAAGCACCAAGGCGCGGTTGACGAAGTTACCCAGGATGGCAACCAGTTCATTGTTATTGCGTGCCTGGAAATCTTTCCAGGTGAAATCGTTGTCTTTTGTTTCCGGAGCATTGGCTGTCAAAACATAGCGTAGCACATCCTGCTTACCCGGCATATCCACCAGATATTCGTTCAACCAGACAGCCCAGTTGCGGGAAGTGGAGATCTTGTCGCCTTCCAGGTTCAGGAACTCATTGGCCGGTACATTTTCCGGCAGGTTGTAAGAACCTTCGGCTTTCAGCATGGCCGGGAACACGATACAGTGGAACACGATATTATCCTTACCGATGAAATGCACCATCTTGGTTTCAGGATCTTTCCACCATGTTTCCCAACTTTCGGGAAGTAGTTCTTTTGTATTGGAGATATATCCGATAGGAGCATCAAACCAGACATACAGCACCTTTCCTTCCGCACCTGCCACCGGCACAGGAATACCCCAGTCGAGGTCGCGGCTTACGGCGCGAGGTTGCAATCCCATATCCAGCCAGCTCTTGCACTGTCCGTATACGTTCGGTTTCCATTCCTTATGCCCTTCCAAAATCCACTGGCGCAGGAACGGTTCCCATTTGTCCAAAGGCAGATACCAGTGTTTGGTCTCTTTCATCACCGGCTGGCTGCCGCTGATAGCTGATTTCGGGTCGATCAGGTCCGTCGGGCTCAAAGATGTACCGCAGGCTTCGCACTGGTCGCCATAGGCTTTTTCATTGCCGCAATGAGGGCAAGTCCCGGTTATATAGCGGTCTGCAAGGAACTGCTTTGCTTCCTCGTCGTAATACTGTTCGCTTGTTTTCTCGATAAATTCACCTTTATCATATAAGGTACGGAAGAAATCCGACGCCACCTGGCGATGCGTAGCCGAAGTAGTGCGGGAATAAATATCAAAAGTGATACCGAAATCCTCAAAAGACTTCTTGATAATACCATGATAGCGGTCCACCACATCCTGCGGCGTAATCCCTTCTTTCTTCGCTCTCAACGTGATAGGCACCCCATGTTCATCCGATCCACCAATCATCAAAACCTCTTCCCCCTTCAGGCGAAGATAGCGTGCATAAATATCAGCAGGCACATACACCCCGGCCAAATGACCGATATGCACCGGCCCGTTCGCATACGGCAACGCCGTAGTTATCAGCGTTCTCTTAAACTGTTTTCCCATACCTTGTGTTCTCTTTTTGAGGCACAAAGGTAAGGAATAATTTGGTTAGATGGAAAAGATTAGTTCCCTTTTCAACCATCATTCAACTATCATAAATCACCTGTTTAACCATCATTTTAGCCGTTTCACGGCTAAAAAAGCGAATCATGATAGTATGACAGTTGTTTTCGCAATCAATAATATGTTTGCAGAATAATAGAACGATTGTAAGAAGATTTGAACCACAAATAATGATTTATATATGAGCTAACAGACAAAGCTGCGCCTTATGCCGTAGGCTCTCTTTTGCCGTCTGCTGAAGCAGACGGTTTAAAAGATTTAGAGGTAAAGCCTCTTCCTCTGTGGACTTCAGTCCCTTTTCATATTATTATATTTAAAGGGGTTAAAAACCCACAGAGGAACCGGCAAAGCCGGAATAATCATCTGTCCGTCTGCTGAAGCAGACGGCAAAAGAGAGCCTACGGCACACCATCCATATTATACACCGGTAAATCATCATTTGTGGTTCAAATCTTCCAGAATATGAGTCTGATAGACGCAAATATAATTTTGACGCGGATTTAGCGAATAACGCGAATTAAACACCTGATACATATTTCTTATCCGCGTTATCCGCGAAATCCGCGTCAAAAAATCCTGTTTATTTATTTTAATCTGCGTCTATCAGACTCAAACCTCGTATGTGAAGTTGTTCCAATAGATGCCTGTCGCTTCCCGAAAAGACAGGCATCGGTTGCCGGATAGATGCCGACCTTTTTCCTGCTACCCTATAGGCTTTTCCCGGACAGGCTAAAGGCTGTATTTTTTAGCCTATAGCCTATATTTTACGGGACAGGAACCAATCCGATCCCTTATATGACAAAACTAAAAAACAGGGTTCACGGCGGTAAAAGGCTAATGGCCAGCGATTTGTTGTGAAGGCTGTGAAACCGGTTTACAATCATCCAATCCTATCGATCGATCCCGTCTTTTTTTATCTTGCATTCACAGGGTTCACAGCAACATGCTGATCTATAGAGTCTCCCGAACAGTGTGAACCCTAATTAAATAAAATAACCAGAGGGTATTTAGAGGATAATCTAAGAATATTTGAACATTTATCTGTTACTTTTGGCTTGATCCAAAAGTAACCAAAAGATCAAGGCTTAACCGTCCGGTCTACTCCGGGCAAAGACTCCGCTTGACGCCCGTCCGCTTAGGCCTTTCTTAAAAAGCTCCGCTTTCTCTTGGGATTGCCGATACCCCCTGTTATATAAGTATAGCTATCAGTATCGGCATCCCCAAAGCACCATCCGCCTCTCTTTTGCCGTCTGCTTCAGCAGACGGTTTAAAAGGTCTGAAGGCTAAGCCTCTTCCTCTGTGGACTTCAGTTCCTTTCATCTATTGTATTTAAAGGGGTTAAAAACCCACAGAGGAACCGGCAAAGCCGGAACAATCATCTATCCGTCTGCTGAAGCAGACGGCAAAAGAATGCCTGACTTTTTACTAAAAGCCGCCGACTTCTTTTTTATTCATATATCAGCTCCAGATCATCCAGCCATAAGGTACTGCCGTCACCACCAGTGAAATAGTCGCCGTACTTGCTGGCACTGGCGACAACTACAATATGTGTCGGTTTACGCGTCAGAGAGCGGTAGTCCAGTTTTAGCTTGAACTCTGTCCAGCCACTGACTGTTTCGCCGACAATCATTTCCTGGTAAGCGATGATATGTTCATCATTTTTATTAAACAATTGACGTTTTGACTTCTTTGTCTGAATACGTACAGGAGAACTCCAATCTCCTAAAGCGATATAAATATGCGCTTTATCATTCATTCCTTTCTGTGCATCCTCAAACTGGTCTCCCGGATCATCAGCAACCTGAGTGATCGGTGTACAAGTATATTTGAACCATCCTTTCAAGGAGGTCGGACGTGCGGTGAACGGACGCCCGAAATCAAGGATACCATCTGTTCCATCCGTTTTCACATATTCGCCGGCAAACAGGTTTCCGGCAGCAAACTTGATAATCACATTTTCCGAAGCTAACTTAATAGATCGTTTACCACCATGAGGTTTAGACTCGTCATAAACCGTCACATTCTTATTGGCAAGTGCGGACCCCGTATTTCCGGTATCCCAGAACATTTCGCCCCCTTCAGCATACACGAACCATATCTTTTTGGTATTCATCCACCAATCCTCAAAACCGGAGTTCGGCAACTGAGCCGCTTCATCCGTCACAAAAGAGGTAACATCGTAAGTTTGCGTACCGATAGTAGCCTTGTATTCATACTCGGTAGCCGGCATCAAATGACGCATAGCAGCCGAGAAGGTTCCGTCTTCATTGAACGTTATCTCATCTTCGAATACCTGATCCCAAACCTCTTCACCTTTTTGTCGATATTGGATATCGATAGTCGTACCTGCTTTTGCCACCCCACTCAGATAAGCACGTTTCGCCCATACGGAAAGACTTGCTCCTGTCCCTTCGTAATGAACGACGCTGACAGACCATGTTTCAGTTTCATCAAAAGCAGCCACTTCGAATCTACGGGTACGACGGAAATCGGTTACCGTTGTCGGTTCGGGAATAGTGGAAGCAATAGAGCTTCCCAATGTCATTTCTTGCACCTTCAGATTACCCAAATCCGTATCTTTACTCACATAGATAATCACCTTATGGTTCTCTTCGTCAACAATAGGAGTCCCGACCTGTACATCACTACCGTCAGCCGCCTTGATCGAGAATTTCCGCTGGATATTCCGTTTAGCCGATATTTGCCAGGGATAATCCTGATAAATCCGCAAGACAAAAGTCGCAGGTGACAGCAGGTTTATCTGCGTGTTAACTGTTGCAGGCAAACTATCGACAGAGACAAATCCCGAATCCGGGAAATGGGTGGCATCTTCACATGCCAGCGAATCAGGAATAATCACTGTGCCGGATGTTACCAAAAACTTCGTAATACGAAGCGTTCGCAAATCGACTGTATCATCCACCAGAATAGTGACATTTCTTTCCGTCTTGTCTATCGTGGAAGAAACAAAGCCATTCGTCTCGATCTCCTGTATCTCCGCTTTTACGACCGGATAGGGAATATCATTCTCTATACATCCTGCCAAAGCGCAGATAAGCAACAAAAGACATCCTTTTATATAGACTCTATACTTCATTTTTTTATAAATAGAAGGTAATACCTAAATTGATAGACAACAGGTTGATCTTAAAGTTCGCACCACTACTGGTTCGTTTACCGGTTTCTACCTGATTTGTTTTCTGATCGTACCATTTGAAGTCCAACCCTAACACATCTATTGCAGCCTCAACCGCTACATAATCGTTGATAAAGCAAGTGATTCCGGGCGCGACACCGAAATTCAGATTCTGTTTGATCTGGTGTGTTCCTTTCAGTTCATCGCCTGTACCGTCTTCCACATTGCTCTGTCCGTATCCGTAGGTCACACGGGCTTCATTAAACAAGCCAAAACGCTTGCTATCGCCTAAGTTCAGATAGGTACGGATAAAAAACGAACCCGAAACCATGTGCGATTTATCTTTATAGTCGGACAAATCGAAGCTCAGATCATCCCCCAAGTTCAAAGACAGATTTCCCAAGTCCGTCAGACCACGAGAATAAGCAACACGTCCACCAATTGCGATATTGTCGCGGATAAAATAGCTGACAACCGGAGATACTTTAAAAGTATATCCTGTACTGGAAACATCATCCATCACCAGCCATTTAAAATTATCGTCCGTATGTTCGGAATAAGAGAAGGAAGCTCCCACCATCCATTGTCCTTTCGGGATGAATGTCTTTTGCTCTATTCCACGATCAAACTTATTCCCTCTCGCCATTGCCGGTATGCTGCATACGAGCAATAGCATTATTAATATATGCTTCATTGTTTATTATTTGTTCAATTTGAATAGTTGGCATCATCGTTATCACTTTTGTATTTCATAACGATGATGCCGGAAATAGATAACGATGCCATTATTCGGCCAAACCTTCTAAAGATGTACCGACGAAGGAGGCAGGGTTGTAATCGTATTGAAGTTCGAATTCATCAATATATAATGTACTACCTTCTCCACCGGTGAAGTAATCGCCGTATTTGCTGGCAGAAGCAACGATTAAGATATAAGTAGGCTTTCTTGTCAGATCACGATATTTAATATCAATTTCAAACTGTTTATAACCATTTTTATCAACTTTCGCTTCTTGATATTTCGCGTCATCTAACTCTCCATAAGCAATTATGCTTTTGTCATTGAAATCCACAAATTTTTGTTCTTTTGTATTCACTCTAAATGGAGCAGTCCAATCACATAATGCTATATAAACACTACACTTGTCCATGTCGCCATTATTCAATTCTTTATAGCTATTCCAATTAACTTTTACAGGCGAATACCTATAATATCCAATCAGTTTTGTAGGTCGTCCCCCTTCATAAGGTTGCCCAAAGTCTAATTCTGCACCAGACTTTGCCGCAGAAAGTCCAACAACAGCTTTCACGAAAGAGCCTGTATATATATTTCCCGCCGCAAAAACATCAAAAATAACAGCTCCAACCTTTTTAGATTCAAGTTTTGCCGCAGCTTTATTTTCTTCTACATCTGCTATTATAGAGGCCTCTTTTGATGTAGGATTAATTGATGTCATCGTATTAGCACCCTTATTTCCTGAATCCCAAAAACGAGAGCCAGAATTTACACCTAAAAACCATGCAGACTTAGGATCATCGGTATACCAATCATCAAAATCCAAATTAGGAACACATTCTTTTCCTTCTTTTATATTTGCATAATCCGTTTTAAACGAAATTATATTTCCTTCAATCTTACCATCATTATCCTGACCTACAGCTCGATATTCATATTCTGTATTTGAAGCCAAACCTTTGACAAAAGCACTGAACGTCTTTCCGTCCTTATTCTTAGAAGCAACAGTTACCGGAGTCCATTCACTATCAGAAACTTTCTTATATTCAAAGCCGAAACCTTCATCACTATCACTTTCACCGCTAAAGAAAGTAAACGTAGACCAGATATTCATGGTTGCAATCTCTTTGGTGATAACAGCGACATTCGGCTTCACTGAATAAGAAAATGATATACTTTGTTCCTGCGTTTTCGCATCTGTTATTGTAAAGGTAAAGTTATGCGTCTGGATGCTTTCGTCGAAAGATTTCAACGCATTACTCATCGCAGTCAAATCGAATGTCAATGTATCAGTTTCACTCTTAACCGACTGAACCGGGAAGTGAATACTTTCCAATTTTTCTCTTGTTGCAGCATCCAAACTTGCTAAATCAAAAGATTGAATCCCCACACGATTATTCAAAGAATCAGACTGTATCGTTACCAACAACTTTTCGATACCGCAAGAAGCAATAGCTTTCAAGATATTATCAGCAAACTCACCTTCTTTAGCTTCCAAACTATTATTCTCTCCAAATCCTTCCAACTTCAATTCCGGAGCCTTGATATTTTCCAGATCTTCCACTTTAATAGGGATAGAAACAATCACCGTATCAGCTCTCTCGTCAATCGTTATATCATCAAACTTACCTCCGGCTTCTCCGCTATCATCCGGTGTTTCCGGATCGCCACTCAATTTGAAATAAAGTTTATAGTGATAACGTTCCTGGATATCGGCATATTCACGTTTCAATTCAAACTGTTCGCCGTCCGTATTCGTCAGCTTCAATAAAGCCAATAATGTTTCCGGAGCGAAATAGCCGCCTCGTGTTTCACCTTTCACGAAAGTCAGAGAACCCGAAATATTACTTACCGTTGTACTGTAATCGGTAAAGTATTTCTTAAAATCGTCGCTATAATCGACTGTTACTTTTGTATTTGCGATCTTACAAGTTACTTTTGCCGAAGTAACCTGGTTCGTCTTAATGTCACATTCCGTCTTTCCGTAGAAATTCGGTAACTCCCAGGCAGCAGAGTCTTTCTTACCGGAAGCAACGACTACCTGATAGGAACCGGCATCCAATAGAATTCCTTCATCTGCTTTTTCAGCCTCAAAATCGGCAATATACTTAACCGTATCTTCTGCCGCATTCAGGATAGCGACACTCAAAACAGGATCGACAGCCTTCGTCTGCAATGTGACGTTCTTCTCTATACCCAAGTACAGATATCCTTGTCCATTGGTTGCCTTTTTCTCATCATCACATGACACAAAGCCAATTAATAATAAAACGGATATTATTGATAATATATATTTTGCCATTTTCTTACTTTACTATAACCGTTAATGTTTTTGTATCGGAAACACCGTTTTGATCTTTCACGTAAATCTTAAATTTATGAGTTCCAGCAAATAGCTCATTTGCTAATAAAGGCATAAAGCTACTTACATCAAACTTAACACTTTTCTTTCCTTTACTAACTTGATCCAACAATACTAATTGTTTTTCGGTCAAAGCCAACATATTGAAATGACTACCAATCAAATCTACAGCTTCTCCAAAATCCGGATTAGTCGTTGAAATGTCTACAGTCATAGCATCAACGCCTGTCGGCATTGAGATATTGACCACCACAGACGGTGTGCTACCACCATTACTACTCAAGATAATAGGACTACTAATATCTGTTCCTCCCCATTGGATTTTAGCAGTAGTAGAACCACCTCCATCACCGCCGGAATTACCACCTCCTCCATTATCATCACCTGAAACAAAATCAGACGGAATCGTTATCGTATATTCACGTTCCACCAACTGGATATCTACTTTAATTATGGGACGCTTCAAAGAATCAGGTACTTCTGTCGGCTCATCCGGGTTCACCGGCTCGTCCGGATCTATAGGCTCATCGGGATCAACAGGTTCGTCCGGTTCAGCGACGTCCAACCATACGACGATGTTATTATACTCTTTCACAGTCGGATCGTTATAGAGATCACAAAAATACTGTGTTTCCAGACCGGAGCGAGTGGTAGCATGAAGAACAAAATCCAATTGGTCGGTTGTTTTGAAGAAAGGCTTCTTTTCTTCATCAGATTTTAAAGTCAGAACACCATTACCATTCGTCATTACCACTTCATAATCTTCTTTAAAACGCTCCTGGAAATTTTCAGTATAAGCGATCGTTATTTTCTTATTACTCAGCACACAAGGGGTAATCAGCGAAGAGACCTCCTGTGAAGTAATCGTACAAGAATCTTTTCCTTCATAATAAGGAGTATCGTAAGCTGCATCTTTCAGCTCGCCTTTTGTTGCAACGACCTGATATTTTCCGGTTGCGAGTAGAACCTCGTCGATATCGGCATAAGAAGCATATTCTTCCACCACCTCACCATTCTCGTCAAGGATCTTCACCGAAAAATCCTTTACATTCAGACTTTCGTCGGTTGCTTTCGTTGAATTTCCCGTAATCGTTTTTTCCATCTGTGGATCCAACTTCAAATCCAACAAACCGACTTCTTTAGGCAGATCCTCCCGGGATGGCTTCTTTCCAAACAAATCGTCTTTCATTTCACAGGATGTAAATCCTGTCATCAGAAATACAAATAAATAAAGGATATGTATATTTCTTTTCATAATCATTCTTCTTAAAGTGCTTTTGTATCAGGGTTTTCACCAGTGAATTCCACTATATAATAATCGTTCGGGGCAGGAGCCTGACCTTTTTTCGTAAGCTCTTTTGTCCGGGTGGGATAAGCATTAGATAGATCTTTCGCCTTAACTGTATATTCCAGTTTTAAGCCGCCATCCACATCATCAAAATAGATAACCTGACCGTTATTCTCTTTCGTAAACGTACATTCTTTACCTTTTCCGTTAATCACTTTCATCAGATAGCTATCTTCAAAAAGCAGATTAAAACTGGTAGTCAGTTTAATATCTACTGCTACACTCTGGAATGTACAAGTAATAGCCGGAACAGTTGTGATCTTCTTTTCCAAAATCACAACATTATTGTTCTCACCGTAGAAATACGGACTATCGAAAACACCGCCTTCTACTTTATCACGCGAATAGGCTTTGACTGTATAAGTTCCTACCGGCAATACAATAAAATCTTTTTTTTGCATTTCAGCAAAAGAGTCGAATACAATGGTCGTATCTAACGGGTAATCATTTGTAGGATTACTCTTCAGTTCCACTTTGAAAGTACCGGCATCCATACCGAACGCTTTCGTTCCTATAACCTGTATCTCATCATCAATTCCAACCGACTGCAAAGAAAGCTGTCCATAGTTTTCAGGAACATCATTATTCCCAATCTCGTCCTTCTGACAAGAGACTGCCAGCATACTGAGTATGCTGAACAGTAAGATTGATATGTTATTTAATGTTTTCATCTTTTATTCGTAGATTAGTTCGACGTCGTCGATGTAAAGATTACTACCTTCATAATGCTTTGGAGCAGACGTTATCTTCTGTAAATACCAAGTATTCTTTATTGAATTACCAGTATTTCCACCTTTTAATTCCTTTGTTTCAGTTGCTTCATCATCACTACATTTGAAAGAAGAAGTAAATACTATTGTTAAATGTGTAGCCTTTAAAGAAGTATTAATATATTCAAATTTCATTTCTTGTTTAGTATAATCAGCGGCAGCTCCTCCTATTACTTCAGCCCGTGCTAAAACTGTAGTAATTCCATTAGCCCGATTTTCAACAATAGCCCAAACCTTATATTGATCATCTTTTACCGGAACATATTTATTCCAAAAAACAATCCCAGTTGGACGAGATGAAAAAGGCTTCCCATAATTATATTCATCAGGGCCATCTTTATGTTCATAATTATATGAACCTATAAATAGCCTTCCCGCAGCAACATGATAACATACGTCTGGAATAACTAGATACTCCTTAAACGAGTTACCAGCATTATTATCCCAACCTACAGTTCGTATCAAAGCTCCACTCCCAGAACGACCTACTGCTTTTAGAGTAGAAGGAACCAAATTAAATGTTGACCAAATATTAGGATCACTTCCAAACGTTTTCTGATTTACAGTAGCCCAATATAATTCAGAGTCACTCGGTTGATTCGCTGTTACATCAACTTTTGAAGCTAATACATTTGCTCCATTAAAAAGATTCAAAGTCCAATCCGTCCATTGTTCCATATTGCCATTTGGAACTTGTAATGCCTCCTCAGTCATAAACTCGGCAATTTCTGTTGGCCAGCCATTTACAAAGGCCCGAACCTTACATTTAGAACCAGAGGATAATCCTGTAGCCATATTTCCCTCTACATCCTGCCATTGTCCATCTTTAAACACTTGAAAAACTGGTGCAGCATATTTAGAGACATCCTCTTTAATATAAAAAGTAGCTCTTTTAGCCCAAATCTCACCTTCCGGCACAACAATCGTAAAGATAGGTGTTACTTCCAATTTTGAAGTCTTTACAACCATCTTATCCAAATTATCCGTTACCGATACTTCATAGGAGTAAGTAGAAGCCTCTGTTTCCTTCGACTCTAATTCACTTGAAAAGTCCTTCTTGAAAACAATCTTACGATTTTGTTTATCATAAGAGATACCTGCCGGCAAATTATCAGAAAGCACATTATACTGGTTCATACCCCCATCACTACTAATCTTCAGTGTTAATGCTTTTATCCCCGCTTCTGCCACAACCGCAATAGCCGTATCTTTTTCTAAAGCATGTTTAGAAGGAACTGCCAATTCAAACTGTCCGACAGTTGGCACTTTAGCTGCTTTCAAATTTACGGAAGCCGTTATCACATCCGATGTATGCATCACATTCAATGCATCATTAATATATACGCTAAAACCACATATTTTGTTTTCATCAGAAGCATATAACTGATTGAACGCTCCTTTTAAATCTAATTCAAGACCTTTTACTCCTGCAATCGGAGAAGAGACAGCTCTCAATCCCCAAACATCTTCGGCAGTCTTCAAACCTTCGGCTGTTGCAATATCAACACTATCGAGCTTTTCTCCACCATCCAAACGAACCACCCAACATTCCTTAATACGTCCCGGCACTTCCGCTTTGATAATACAGGAATCACCTGGATATCCATCCGTCACATTCATTTCTACAGGTACGTTGTTTTCAAACCCGCAAGCCCAGATACGCAAATCCGTAAACGGTTTCCACATAAAGTCAGGAATACCGAATTCAAGTTCCGCTTCCTCCATAGAATCATCCAATTCGATAGAAAGATCCAACCCGTCCCCCGTCTTTCCATCCGTAGCAAACTTCAATGTTACGGATTCTTTCGGATTCAGTGTTATAGAAGGATTTGTTACGGTATAGACTTTTGCTTCGTCCCAATTTTCACGCATCAAAGAGATGGCAATGCTCAGAGGCGTTCCTTCTTTTGCCACTTGCAGATAAGCACCACGTGTTTCGCCTTTCGCAACCGTAAAGACATCGTCCATATAAGACGTTTTCAATGACACGCTGTAATCGGAATAGGCTTTCAGGAAATCTTCCGAATATTCCGCATAAACACGCGCATTTGCCATCGTACACGTCACCTCCAACGGAGTTTTCATATCTTTCTTGATGACAAAATCGGTACTTCCCTCAAAATAAGGATTATCAAAAGCAGCAGGCAGAATTTCGCCTTTAGAAGCACGCAAAGTATAAGATCCCTCCTTGATTTCCATCTCTTGAGGAAAATCTTTATACAAAACGCTTGTAAGGGTGTCACTTTCCTGGAAGATCTGGACTCTATATCCATCCACATCTTCAAAATCCTCTAAAACATTTCCTGCTTTAGTAGACAAAGTGCCTCCCTTGATGTTTGCGGTATCGGCGGCGAGATTTAAACTCAACATCCCTATACTTCCGCCACCATTCAAACGGTCCGAATCGCAGGAAAAGAACCCTGCAACCGAAGCCCATAAACAAAAAGAAAATGCGATAGTCCTTCCCAGACTATGACGTAATTGATACTCTTTCATTTGTATAGTAAATAGTTACTCTTTTTACCTTAGTACATACAATCTGAAACAGCACAATCAATCGTGATATTACCCCTAATATCTTCTTAAATACATGACCCTTAAAATCGTTGCAAAATAACAACAACTCTTAAATCCTCACAAGGTCTATTTATCCGATTACGTGTTCTTTTTTTTAGAAATCACATAATCCCGTCAAAACAAACAGCCTGATTTAGCACTATATAGTGTTCTATTTAATAGAGTTTGTGTTCTATTATTCAAAAACCAATTCACATTCATCCAGCAACAAGACACTACTTGTACTACCGGTAAAATAATCGCCGTATTTACTTGCCGAAGCAACAATCAGAATATAAGTAGGCTTTGTCGAATAATCCCGATACTGCAAAGGGATTGTAAAAGAGGTATAGTCTTTTATCGTTTCCCCGGAAACAAGTTCACCGTAAGCGACCATCTTTTCATTATTCCATGTACGATCCACAAATACACCTTCATTTGTATTCACCGGGAAAGGTTTATCCCAGGTAAACAAACCGACATAAATATGGCATGAGTCCCGAAGACCTTTCAAACCTTCATAAGGCGTCTTTGCCTTATCTATCGTTCCGGCATTATATTTATAATATCCTTTCAAAGCGGAAGGACGCGAAGTGTACGGACGTCCGAAGTTAAGCGAAGCGCCACTCAAGCCTTCTACCTTTCCGAATGTTCCGGTATAAAGACTTCCTGCCGCAAACACCCCTGCAACCGTTTTACTTTCGAGGCGGGCAGCTTTTCCTTTTACTACATCGTTTGCCTCCGGAGAGGTTGGATTTGCCTCACCGACAGAGTTGGACCCTTTGTTTCCCGAATCCCAGAAATAATTAGCATCCGTCAAATCCTTATTGGCATACCAGCTTTTCCCCTCTTTATACCAATCATCGAATGAAAGATTCGGAACAAGTTCCACCGCCTCCGTTGTAAACGTTTGGATATCATCAGCCTTTCCATCTACTATCAACTCATATTCATAGGTACTACCCGGTTTTAAATGCGTAAAAGTCAACAGGAATGTACCATCCTCACGGATTTCGATTTCATTGGATAATACATTTTCCCACTCTCCATCCTCCGTTTTTGTCGGCGTTTCAATGATACGGTAACGCGCTGAAACCTGTCCTGTTTTAGTTGTTCCCTCAACATAAACTCGCTTCGACCAGACTGAAACCGTATTAGTCTGCACATCATCACCAGGATGCAGCACACTGACTGTCCAAGTCTCGGTTTCGTCAAATGCCGTAACAGTAAACACTTGAGGGCGACGAAAATCGTGTATCGTATCAGGCAATGGTTCCGTAATAGCGATCGAGCTGCCCAACTGCAACTTTTCTATTTCAATATTTGAAAATGCCGGTTGCTCAACTTCATCCACATAAATAACAATCTGTTTGTTATGTTCGTCGACAAGAGGTGTCCCCACCTGATTTTTCACTTTGATAACCCGATTAATATCATGCTCTACCGACACGTTCCACACATAGTCCTGGTAGATTCGAAGCAAGAAAGAAACCGGTTTCTTAAAATTCATTCGCGTATTTATGGTTTGCGGCAAACTGTCAACTGAAGAAAAGCCTGTATCCGGGAAATGGTTAAAATCGAGACAAGACAATGAATCCGGTATAACCGTAGCCCCGCTGGTTACTTCAAGTGTCTTGATCTGTACATTTCTCAAATCAAGCGTATCCGCAACCTTCACTGTCACCACACTCATTTCGCTATTGATCTTTGCAGAGACCATTCCTTCCACTTCGATTTTTTGTATTTCTGCCTTTATACGGGGATAAGGAATATCATTTTCAATACAGCTCTGGAAAAGAACCGACAAACAGACAAACAGACATATCCATATTTCTTTCCTATCCATCATACTCCGTCACAGATAAAAGACAATTCCTAAATCAATAGACAACAAGTTGATCTTGAAGTTGGCAGAACTCGCCCGGCGGGAACCTTTATAGACCTGATCTTTTGTTTGATCGTACCATTTGAAATCCAACCCTGCAACATTTACAGAAGCCTCTACCGCCGCAAAATCATTAATAAAGACGGTCAGTCCGGGAGCCACACCTATATTCAAGGAATGTTTTAACTGATGCATGCCACTCAGGTCAATGTCTGTACCCGTCGTAGACTTGCTTGTCGAGTATCCATACGTCACCCTTGCCTCATTAAATAATCCAAAGCGTTTGCTATCTCCTAAGTTCAAATAGGTGCGCAAAAAGACCGCTCCTGAAAAAGTATTAGAAACATCGTGATAGTCTTCTACCTGAAAACTCAGGTCATCCCCCAACGACAAATCGATATTATCTAACTTCGTATAAGAACGGGAATAAGCAAATCGGCCACCTATACTGATATTATCCCGGATCGCATAACTTACCAAAGGTGTAACCTTGAATGTATATCCTTCGCTGTTTATATCCTTTAATACCGACAGGAACTCAAAATTATCATCGACATGTTCGGAATAAGAAAAAGTCGTTCCCACCATCCACTGCCCTTTCGGGATAAAGGTCTTCATCACAATACCACGATCGTACTTAGTGTCTTTGGCAAGTCCTACAAAAGAGATCAAACAACAAAAAAAGGCTATGACTGCTTTCTTCATGCTTTCTTTACTTAAACGATTTTTCATTATATTCAAAAGAGAGTGTGAAGTTATCTACGAACAAAACACTTCCAATACCCATTTTACCAATGACTTTTGTACCACTAAATACACCTCCATATTTACTGGAAGTCGCTACAATCGCCATAGTTGCCGGAATAGATACTTTATCTGTATATTTTATATCGATCTCAAACTTTTTATATTCTTCGACCTTTTTCTTTTCATTAAATCGCCCATAACCGATTTGCTTTCCAGACGAATCCTTCAGCCAAATATAAATATCAGCAATATCTTTGGTCATATCCTTGTCTTCATCATCTGTATAAGAACCATACGTTGCATCAGCCGGATCATACTTATAATATCCAGTTAATTTTGTTGGACGCCCCTTGTAAGATTTTCCAAATGAAGGGCTACTGGCCGGATTAGACATATTGATATTAAAAGACCCAACAAACAAATTACCCGCCGCAGTCCCCGCAAGCATTACATCACCCAATGATTCCATCCTGACTGCTTTCGCCCCATGCTGACAATCGTCTACCTGAGTTGTATTCGGACTTTTACCTGCCGTTTTCACACCCTTATTACCTGTCGCCCAAAAACCACTTTCACCTTCCTTGTTTGGATAAATATCCTTCCAATCTTCAAAATCCAAATTTGGGACAAATGGTTCATCCGTTGTTTCAAAACTTCCTGTTGTCGGAGTTTCCACATCAACAATGACAGAATAAGTATAAGATGTATTCTTATCTAAATCAGGAATCAGGCATTCAACCTGATAATCCCCGTCTTCATTCACAAATACCGTACTTGGATCTATATTAATAGTCTGTTCACTTCCATCACCACTATATGTCACACTGATATTTTCCTTTGATCCTGCCGTTATAGTTAGGAATGCAAAGCGGGACCAAGGATTTGCCTCTACCAAAACAGCTACATTCGGACGAACTTCTATCGAAATCGTATCCTCCACTTGCTGTCCCAACAAATCACGAGCAAGGACAATTATAGAATGTGTTGTTTTCTTACCTTCTAATAATGGTATACTATTTAATAAATTGCTGAAATTTATTTCTTTATCCGTACCACCACTTATATCAGTAGGCATTGCAATCCCAATCTGTTCCAAGCTCGATCTGATAGCCGGATCCATATTCCCTAAGTCAATATATTCCGGTAATCCTTTCTCTTCATTGAAGTAATGAGATGAAAACTTCAATGCCAATAATTGTAATCCGACTTTAGAAGATATATTAACTGCCAACGTAGCATCTCCCGGATTTGATTGTTTTATGCTCAGAATCTTTTGGGGTTCTATTGCGATCTTCGGCACATTCCGTCCGTAATCATCCGTAAAGACCGGGACATTCAATGTGCACTCTATATCGTTAGTTTCTTCGTCGACTGTAATATCAAAATCTCCACCTGCTTCAGGATCATCGGGTTCTTCTCCGACTGAGAAAGTCAAACGATAATGTTCGCGGGCTTTTGTATCCGGTATCTCCTTTACTATTTTATAAGCAGTACCATCATTATTAATGAGATTAAGTGTCACATTCAATTTTCCGGGTGTAAAATAGCCCGCACGTTTTTCATCCTCTTCAAAGGTCAGTTCACCACTGGCATTACTGATCGTAGCTTGATATCCTGTAAAAAACTTTTTCAGCATATCCGAGTAATTGACTGTCACCTTGACATTTGCCAATGTACAGACTACTTCCGATTCCTTTATCGTATATTTCACTACATCTATCGTATCTATCCCGAAATAGAAAGGCTTGTCGAAAGCAGCCTTGCCCGAATGCGGCGAACCTGCTTTTACATGATATTTCCCCACAGCCAGAGTAATCTTTTCATTCCCCAGATCCGTTTTATAGTTTTCGAAATACTTTACAGTATCTCCGGTAGCCGCTTTACAAATAGCAATACTCATCTGCAAACTATCGCTTTCAACAGCTTTTGTCACCAATGAATAATCCATTGACGGATTTACGCATAGATAGCCCGTTTCAATCATGTTCTCTTTTTCTTCACAAGAAGCAAGAACTATCAACATCAAAAACAGATAATATATATATGATTTCATACTTACACTCACTTGATTATAACAGTCAATGTTTTAGACAAACTATTGCCCTCTCCTTCCGTAATGGTAACTTCAAACTTATATGTGCCCGGACCACCCATCATTCCCATAAACCCTGTTACGTCCAATGCATATTCGGTATCACCGGCTGCCGGGCGCACTAATCCCACACCATCCAATATCTCTTTAATCGCATCCGTAGGAGTTACCAGATCGAATGGATTCTCCTTGCCTAATATGGCTTCCAATTCAGGAGCAATAATTTTCACCAATACTTTTGACAATCCGGCTTTAGCCTTTATAACGACTTTAACAGGGACACTACCGTCAGAAGCTTCCGCCTCTGTCATTTCAACAGGAGAATCAAGTCCATTACCAGTAACCGTAATTGCGTTATCATCTCCCGGCTCTTCCTCTCCTTCATCCGGATCGGGAGGTAAAGCGGGAGCTTCGATATCGATAACGGTATCCCGGTCGTGCATGGTGATATCGACAGTAATACCCGGTTTCAAGATTTGGTCTATAACAGAATCTACACTCATATCAATGCCTAAAACAACATTATATAAGGCATTCGGTTGAGCTTTCTCTATTTTGTGTTTGGATATGACATCCAAACCTTTGACAGTTGTTGCATTAACGGTTAATCGAATATTATCATTGGAACGAAAATAAGCCACACGCTGTTCTTTTTTATCTAAGGTGAGAGCACCAAGCCCATTCGTAACGATTGCGGCATAGTCATCTTTGAATACTTTCAGAAAATCCTCCGTATAATCGATATTTACTTTTGCATTTTGAAGGCTGCAATCCGTCTTGATCGAACTGACAACTCCCGGCTCTATCCGGCAAACCGTATCACCTACAAAATAAGGAGCATCAAAAGCCGCTTCATATAGTTTTCCCCATGTAGCCCGGACCGTGTACAAACCTTCCTTCAATAATAGTTCATCTGCATTCTGATACTCACGATAGGAATCAAAACTACGGACAACCGTACCTGTCGAATCGATGATCTCGATGCTGAAATCGTTCACATCAACGGTTGCCGCTACATCAGCTTTCGCTTTTGTCTCCTGCGTATCTGTTTCCGGATTCAGATTCAATTTAAGATCCAAAACGCCGGTAACAGCAGGGTCAACCGGTTCCTCTCCCGGATTTACGGGTTTCAATCCTCCGGTAAGTTCCTTTTTCATTTCGCAAGAAGTAAATCCTGCTAAAAGTGAAAACAAAATAATGATTGTATATGCCGCTACTCTCATATTATTTGTACTGATTTTACTGTAGGCGTTTCTTTGTAGGCATCCAATGTCACAATTAAATGATCTCCTGCTTTTAGTTTCTGTTCTACCCCATTTTCCAGATGTTTCAGATCACCTGCAAAATCTATACGTGTTCCAAACTCTTTTGCAGTGCCCGTCACATGCACTGTAAATAATTGGCTAACGGCAAAAAAGCCGGAACGTGTTTCTTGCTTTGTAAAAAGCAGCTCCGCTTTACTATTAGTTACCGTCACTTTAAAATCCGGATTGATCATACTGAGAAAAGCATCCGTGTATTTCAATGATACTTTAATACTTTGATGCGTACAATGCAGTTTCACTTCGGTAACGGTGTTTTCTTCAATTACGAATTTCTTTTGCCCGCGGTAACAGGGGCTATCAAAAGCTGCCTCCGAAAGATCCCCGGAAAAGGCTTCAGCGGTATAGGTTCCGACAGGTAATAATAAGGGTAACCCTTCTTTTTTCAATTCGGCAAAAGTGTCAAAATTCTGCTTTATCGGCAGCCCACTGACATCTTTGATTACAATATGGAAGGTATCGACATCTACGGTAGATGTCGATTTCATTATGACAGGAATGTCAGTTCCGCTCTTGGTGTCCATGAGGAGGGAGAGGGAGCCACGGCCTTCGGATGACTCAAAATCTTTCTGACAAGAAGATAAAAATATTGTACTAAAAACAAATATATAATAAATGATATTCATATACTATTCGTAAATTAATGATACATTATCAATAAATAATCTATTTCCTACATGTTCTGAACTGCGAGATATAGATGCTGTATCAACTTCTTCTTTTGTATTATCACCAGATATAAAAATGATACTTATACTTGTTGCTTTAAGAAAAAAAGAATAGTCTATATACAGCTTCTTTGATATATAAGAACTTTGAGCATCTCCACTAAAAATCTTTTCTCCAATCAATGTTTCATTATTTTTTAATATTATTTTCGCTATAAATTGATGTGTACCCTTTGGAATATATTTATAGTCAAAAGAAATAGCAGTGGGACGAGAAAAAAATGTATATCCATATTGGTAATCCAATCCTGAAACCTTTCCTAAAAACAATTGTCCAGGTGTAATATTTTTGATTGTAGAAATTGGAGCAGCAGCTGTCGTACCTTCTCCCCAACCTAAAGTTCTAATCTCTGCGGCATATACACCTGAAGATGCCTCTGTAGATTGAATTGTTCCGGAATTTGATTCATAAGCACAATATACATTATCCTGACTCGTTATGTTATTCAAAGTACACCAACCTTCTGTAGCTTCATCTTTGTTATTACGAGGATACCAATGTTTCCAAAAAGGACCTTTACCTCCCAAAGCAGCAAGCCCAGTTGCTTTCGGACCATCCACATAACTCCACTCTTCAAGATCCAACATCTTTTCCGACAAATACACCTCTTTTTCCGTCGTAAACGTCACCTCCCCCGAAACATGATTCCCATACTTCGCCCGCACTCTATACTGGGTTTCCGGCTTTAGTCCGGTTACAACAGCAGATGCGACATCATCTTTTATCGAGACTTCACCATCCATCCTGTCTTTTGCAATATCTTTCCATTGTCCATCTTCATATAACTGGAATAACAATTTATCGGCACTACCCGTTTTGGTTGTAGCCCTTAACACAGCGCGTTTAGCAAAAGCATCTCCATTTACCTCCGTATCTCCGTTCATTGACATTTCAAACTTAGGAGGAACCAAGTCTACAATAAATGTTTTTACATCTTCATAAGTCGTCCCTTCAAATTCCGTACGGGCAGTAAGTTCATATTCATATCGTTTGACATTATCATCATCTAATGTCAGAGCAGAAATCGCCTCTTTAAAATTCACAAAAGGAATAGAAGCACTTAAATCATATTTCACTCCATCAATAGAAGTTCCAGTTGTCAAATCATATTCCCGCATCGTTCCGGTTGCATCCGTAATCTTTAACAGGCAGGCTGAAAGTTCCTTACTTGATTGGATTGTCGCATTAAATTCAGGATCATTCTTCACACCATCATTATAAACAATTCCACCTTCTGTCACACGAATAATATCCGAACTGATAAAACCATCCGACAATAAAATTTTCGGGGCTACATCCGGTATCATCTTCACACTCAATGTCAGAGGGTTACTCACATGGGGGTTAACCAATGAATCTGTTACAATAAGCTGATAATTATAGACCTTCACCTCCGTTTTACCTGCTTCTATACGGGGAAGTTTTTCTATAACAGGAACAAAATCTAACAGCACCTGCTTTTTATGCCAAATATCAGGGAGATTAAAACCTTTACCAGTTAAAACGCCTTTATCCACATCATTCAGATGGGCAAGATCGTATTCCATCGGTTTTCCGTCATCCTCCCAAATAGATAACTTACAGTTTTCGATCGTCCCCGGAACATACATCTTGACATTCGCTTCCGTCACCTTATCCTTATTTCCCAAAACGATCGGATCTTCGTGTGCAAAACCATGAGATTCAAGCAAGGCTGCATCAACAGGCAGCATGTAATCCGGGATATAAATGTAAACAGGTTTTTCTTCCGTCTCATCATTAATCGTAATCTTCACCGTCAACCCCTGATCCGGACGTGTGTTCGGTGTAGAATTGAATGTCAGCCTCACATTATCCTTCGGCTTCACGGAAGGGATATTAACTGAATACTGCTTTACTTCACCGGTATCGGGCTTTACAGTCAGAATACCTTTCAAGTCCTCCCCGCCTGCATCCACCTGGAACCATCCGGGACGGACTTCATCCTGCACAAACTCAAGAGGTTCAGTAGTATGGGAAGTCTTAATCGAAAGCGTATAAGTCGGATAAACGACTTTAAAACTATCCGTATAAGCAACCGTCACCCTCGCATTGGCCAACGAGCAGGTTACATCCAGCTTTGTCGTCATATTTTCCTTAATTATGAAATCGGAGACACCCTCGAAGCGGGGAGCTTCGAAAGCAGCCGGTTTCAACTCACCCATAGAAGCGCGAATTTTATAATTACCACGTTCCAACTCTACCTGGTCAGGCATATCTTCATAATGCTCGAACGATGAAACTACAGTTTCTTCTTCTCCTTGCAGTATTTCTATTTGATATAAATCAGTATTGAGAAAAGGCTCTAAATCGGGTAAGACAGCTTTTGTTATTTCCTGATTGCCCTGAATGCCTGTAGTATCAGCAGAAAGTCCAAACTGCAATAAACCCGGATGTTCGAAAGCACCGACTTTATCAGAATCACATGAAAATATTAATATTGACAGAACGAGTACACTCCACACCAGAAATATCATTTTCTTTGCGGAGTATATCTTATAAAGATTTTTATCCTCCATATGCAGTCATCAGACTTAATAATACACCCTATACTATAAAATCGGTGCAAATTAACGACAACTCACAAATCTTCACAAGGTCTATTCATTCGATTATGTGTCCTATTTTTTATACTTTAGAAGGAAATACAAAGTAAAACTAACTGATTAATCGCACTAACAATCAAATTCGTGTCCTATTTCTCAAAATTCAAATCGTTTTTTCATAAAATCCACCTATCTTTGTAAAAGAGATAAAAAGATACAATATGGAAAACGACATTCCCAAAATAGACCTTCCCGAAGATTGGATCATCGGGAGCCTTTCGGCGGAAGATATTGGTTTGTTGAGCCTGTATGCCAACTATCCGTGCAGGTTGAAGGCGGAGATATTCGTGCTTTGCATGCAAGGGGAAGTCGAGGCTTCCATAAATCTGACGCGCTATCAGGTGAAGCCGGGCAGTTTTATCACGATCCTGCCGGGCACGATTTTACAGATTCATAAGGTAGAGGGAGATTTACAGATCTACTTTATGGGGTTTTCGTCCGAGTTCACCAACCATGCCAATATAGGCAAGTCAGCGATGGACATGCTCTATGTCGTAAAAGACTGCCCGATCGTCGAGCTAAAAGAACAGCCCGCCCAACTGCTCGAAGACTATTTCTCGTTGCTTGTCAAGACATACGGGTTCTGCGGTCCGAAGCTGAACAAAGATATCCTGAACCACCTGCTTTCAGGTGTGCTTCTCGGAGTGGGGGCCATGTACAGAGACAAGACATTGAACAAAACGAATATTTCCAAAGCGGAACAAATAAGCAAGAACTTCGGGCAATTAGTTATGAAAAACTACACCACGCAACGTTCCGTTGCGTGGTATGCCAAGAAACTCGGCATAACTCCGGCGCATCTCAGCACGATCGTCAAGCAGACGACCGACAAGACTTGCGTCGAGATTATCACTTCGATGGTAATCATGGATGCCAAGACACAATTGAAATCGACAAATCTGAGCATCCACGATATCGCCTATTCCCTGAACTTCACGAATATGTCTTTCTTCGGCAAATATTTCAAACGGCATGTGGGGATGGGGCCATTGGAATACCGGAACAGCTAAAGAAAAAGTGACAGGCGGAAAAGGCGCTCCGGGCAGCCGAAGGTGAAGCTACTTGCCTCTTTTCTCTTCAACTTTGAAATAGATGAAGCCAACAAGGGCAATAACAAATATACAAAAGCAAACAAAAACCATATTACTCATATTCAATCCTCCTATTTCTTTTTATGTGACTTCTTTATCTGTTTAACAGATGAAACATCCCTCAGCCACTTTCCAAACTCTTTTCTCATAGCAAATATAGGTATTATTTTAATTGGCAATCAGATTCATCCGTTTTATTTTTACATCCCCCATGTCTCCCGATCCAGGTTCCGATAGTTGATCGCTTCGGCCAAATGGCGTGCTTCGATATTCGGGGATGCTTCCAGGTCGGCGATCGTACGGGAGACTTTCAGGATGCGGTCGTAGGCACGGGCGGAGAGGTTGAGCCGCTGCATGGCGACCTTCAGTAAAGACAGGCCGGCGGTATCGGGGACGGCATATTCGTGGAGCAGCTTGGAGGTCATCTGTGCATTGCTGTAAATGCCTTTATGGCCGGCAAAACGTTTTTCCTGGATGGCGCGGGCTTTCATCACGCGCTCACGTATCGCTTCGCTACATTCGGAAGGGCGCTGTTCGGATATCTTTTCGAAAGGGACAGGCACGACTTCCACCTGGATATCGATACGATCCAGCAATGGCCCGGAAACGCGGTTCATATATTTCTGGACGGCGCCCGGAGAACAGAGGCAGGGACGGTCAGGATGGTTGTAATATCCGCAGGGACAAGGATTCATGGAAGCGACCAGCATAAAGTTGGCCGGATAATCGACTGAGAAGCGGGCACGCGAAACCGTTATCGTCCGGTCTTCCAAAGGTTGGCGCATGACTTCGAGCACGCTCCGGTTGAATTCGGGCAATTCATCCAAGAACAAGATCCCGTTATGCGCCAGGCTGATCTCTCCCGGCTGCGGGAAAGCACCGCCTCCAACCATCGCCACATTCGAGATCGTATGGTGGGGCGAACGGAACGGGCGTTGTGTCATCAGGGAAGTGTTAAGCCCGATCTTGCCGGCGACCGAGTGTATTTTGGTTGTCTCTAATGACTCCTGCAAGGTAAAAGGCGGTAAGATGGAAGGAAGACGCTTGGCAAGCATCGACTTGCCGCTTCCCGGCGGACCGATCAGGATCAGGTTGTGGCTGCCGGCTGCTGCGACCTCCATCGCGCGCTTCACATTCTCCTGTCCGCGCACATCCGAAAAATCCGCTTCAAACTGAAGCTGCCGGGCATAAAACTCTTCGCGGGTATTGACAACCGTCGGTTCCAGGTCCCGTTTTCCCGCAATAAACTCGATCACCTCCTTGATGGTCGAAACGCCGTACACTTCCAGGTTATTGACAACAGCGGCCTCGCGGGCGTTCTGTTCGGGAACGATAAAACCTTTGAACCCCTCTTCACGCGCCTTGACCGCGATCGGGAGGATCCCCTTCACCGGTTTCAGGCTTCCGTCCAACGAAAGCTCTCCCATCATCATGTACTGGCTAAGCCGGGAAGCATCCAGTTCTTCGGCCGCCGCAAGGATACCGATCGCAAGCGGCAGGTCATACGACGAACCTTCTTTCCGGATATCGGCGGGCGCCATATTGATCACAATACGGTTGCGGGGAAACCTGTAGCCACTTACCTGAAGGGCGGAGATAATACGCTCATGGCTTTCACGGACAGCCACATCGGGCAATCCTACCAAAAAGAATTGAATACCTTTCGTGCAATTTACTTCGATCGTAACGACCGTTGCCGATATGCCCTGTACGGCGGCAGCATAAGATTTGACTAACATAGTTAAGAATTTATGATTTCAGATTAATGATTTATAAATTAAGATTTAATGATTTACAGAGCCGGATTTATCATGATAAGGTTTTATTCCATAAATCACAAATCAATTAAGTTTTCCAACGTCTGCTTTATCTCGACTCCATTGTCCGTTTTCAAGATGATCTTCCCTTCTTCATCGATCAGGAAACAGCGGGGCAAGGCGCTTACGTTATACAGATCGACCAGCATGGCCGCCTGTCCGGCGGAATCGGTAACCAAATTCCAGTCGATGCTATCCTTTGCAATAACTTTCCGCACTCCGGCCTGGTCGTCGTCCAGGCTGATCAGCAACATATCCACTTTCTCTTTCGGATATTTCATTGCCACTTCATCCAAATAGAGGTCTTCCGTCTGGCACATATCGCACCAGGGAGCCGTAAACGCAAGCAGCAAATATTTCTTAGGAAAAGAATCCAGGCTGACAGGAGCCCCGTAAATGTTCTTCACATTGAAACCGGGCGCTTCAGCACCCAAAGCCGTCCTTTTTGCCC
Organism: Parabacteroides hominis; assembly: GCF_014287585.1. Lineage (GTDB taxonomy): Bacteria > Bacteroidota > Bacteroidia > Bacteroidales > Tannerellaceae > Parabacteroides > Parabacteroides hominis. The sequence goes on from NZ_JACOOJ010000008.1 coordinate 36,357, forward strand.
GCGTACTGTATTCCTGCAACTTCCGTACCAGATAAAAGTCATTCAGTTTCGGACTCAGCACAGCCAACAGTTCGTCCATTTGCCGGGTATCGTCAGGATGGTTGAAATAATGTTGTATCAATACGACGGAGGCTTCTTCATCCGGATATTTCTTAATGGCGGCGGCGGCCTCCTCGCTCAACAGATGGTTTACATTCGCCAGGCGTGAAGCCATATCCGTTTCCTCTATCGAGCTGTTGAGGTTTTCCCTATTCTTCTTATTCAGTTGACGGATCAGGTCAGCCTGTTCCTTCAACAAAGGAGCCATTTCTTTCTTTATCGCGGAAAGACGGTCATTGACCGATCCACCTTTGACACGCAACATGGCGGGATAATCGGCATCTCCGGTGATCGTCACCTTCTCGCCCTTATCCAGATAAGCCGTAACCCAATGCGTCTTATCAGCAAAGAAAATCGTCACTTCCCGAAAATCACCCTGTTTCTTTTCAATCAAAAATTCGCCCGGCCTCTCGCAAGTCACCGTATCTACAACTTTTATATCTTCATTCTCAAAAACGGCATATAAGGTCTGATCTTCCAGATTGGTAAGTTTCCCTTCTATCCGGTAAGCAATATCCCCGCCACACGATGACAAAGACACAATAATTCCTACGACCAGTAATAAACGTCTAATCATGTTATACCTCACATCCCACATTAACAGATAATTCGGGGTAAAGATAGGAATAGATTTTAAAACATCCTAACATTTATGCTAAAATTAATGTATATATATAAAAAAAGCGCAGAACCGAAGTCCTGCGCTTTTATATAGCCGTTATGTATGTTATTACAATTTCGGACCGGCAGCAACCAACTTCTTACCAGCTTCGTTGCCTGTGAACTTAGCGAAGTTCTTGATGAAACGGCCAGCCAGATCTTTTGCTTTTTCGTCCCACTGTGCAGGATCAGCATATGTATCGCGCGGATCCAGGATCTTCGGATCAACACCCGGCAATTCTGTCGGTACAACGAAATCGAAGTACGGGATAACTTTTGTCGGAGCTTTGTCGATAGAGCCGTCCAGGATAGCATCGATGATACCTCTTGTATCTTTGATAGAGATACGTTTGCCAGTACCGTTCCAACCCGTGTTAACCAAATAAGCCTTAGCACCGGTCATTTCCATCTTCTTAACCAGTTCTTCGCCGTATTTCGTCGGGTGCAGTGACAAGAAAGCAGCACCGAAGCAAGCGGAGAATGTCGGAGTCGGTTCAGTGATACCACGTTCCGTACCAGCCAATTTAGCTGTGAAACCAGACAGGAAGTAATACTGAGTCTGTTCCGGGTTCAGGATAGATACCGGAGGCAATACGCCGAATGCATCAGCAGACAGGAAGATAACCTGTTTTGCGTGCGGGCCTTTGGAAACCGGTTTAACGATGTTTTCGATGTGATAGATCGGGTAAGAAACACGCGTGTTTTCCGTTACGCTCTTATCAGCGAAGTCGATCGTACCGTCAGCAGCAACTGTAACGTTTTCAAGAAGAGCGTCACGTTTGATAGCGTTGTAGATATCCGGTTCGCTTTCTTTGTCCAGGTTGATAACCTTAGCATAGCAACCACCTTCGTAGTTGAATACACCTTCGTTGTCCCATCCGTGTTCGTCATCACCGATCAACAGACGTTTCGGGTCGGTAGACAAAGTTGTCTTACCTGTTCCGGACAGACCGAAGAAGATAGCGGAGCTTGTACCTTCTTTATCCGTGTTAGCGGAGCAGTGCATAGAAGCGATGCCACGCAACGGGTTCAGATAGTTCATGATAGAGAAGATACCTTTCTTCATTTCACCACCGTACCAAGTATTCAGGATCACCTGTTCTTTAGTCTTCAGGTTGAAAACAGTAGCAGTTTCAGAGTTCAGGCCTAATTCCTTGAAGTTTTCAACTTTAGCCTTAGCAGCGTTGAAAGAAACGAAATCAGGTTCTCCGTAGTTAGCCAGTTCTTCAGCTGTCGGGCGGATGAACATGTTAGTTACGAAGTGTGCCTGCCATGCTACTTCCATGATGAAACGTACTTTCAGGCGAGTTGCTTCGTTAGCGCCGCAGAAAGTATCGACAACGAACAGACGTTTGCCTGACAATTCTTTTACAGCTTTAGCTTTCAGATCAGCCCAAGCTTCTTCAGAACAAGGCTTGTTATCGTTTTTATATTCTTCAGAAGTCCACCATACTGAATCTTCGCTGGCTTCGTTCTTTACGAAAAATTTATCTTTAGGAGAACGGCCTGTGTAAACACCGGTCATCACGTTTACAGCACCCAGTTCAGTTACCTGACCTTTTTCAAAGCCTTCCAAACCCGGTTTTGTTTCTTCTGCGAACAGAACATCGTAAGACGGATTGTGAACGATTTCTTTCACATCTTTAATTCCGTACTTGCTTAAATCTAATGTAGCCATCTTGAAATTAATTTAATTGATTGACTTTATATAACTTTTCTCTCTACTCGATGTTAATACACAAGGCAAATCATCTCTATTTTCACTTGCTGTTCCCTCGCCTTGTTAATCGCGGTACAAAAGTAATACAAATTTTCATAGTACATACTGAATTAAGGAAATTTTTCAGTAATAATTATACTTTTCCATGCTGTTAACACCAAACACTACCATTTTGTAACATAGAGTTTGCAAATCAGGTACTTTTATCCAAAAACAGCATCATGTTTACCGGCATTCAAGTCCTCCATGATACGATGGAGCACGACAAGCAATGGAGGTAAATTATGTTTAATGATATCGGTTATAATCTCCGGGTCCACAGATAAATATTCATGAGATATAATATTCCGCATGGCAAAAACCTTACGCCAAGGAATTTCCGGATAATTGATCAACAATTTCTCCTTTGTTTCAGAGTCGATTTGTTTTAAGGTTTCACCTATAGTCTGTATTCTCATACAAGTGGCATCGTACAAATCGACACCATCCGGGGAACGGAGCAAATCGTCACAATCCGCTACGCCGGCTGTACGATCCAAAGCCAACTCAACCCGTTGTATAACAAAAAGAAACTTGTCTGTAATTTGATCTTTAAAGATAGATTGCATCCTGTTCTATTTTACGCCGAAACAAAGCACGCATTGTTTCATGCAAGGTTATTAAATCTACTTTTTGCCTGAAGAGTTGTTCCAGGTCATCTTTTATATCCATCAATGTGTAATAACTCGTTTTCCTTAATTTAATAAACACATCGATGTCACTCTTCTCATTCTGTTCGCCACGAGCCACGCTGCCGAAAAGGCCCAATGTCTCGATTCCGTACTTTTCTGCGGAACGGACCTTATAATCCTTCAGGATTTCTATGATTTCGGCAGTTGTCTTCATTGCTATACCCTTTTGTTTCACAAAGATAATAAGATTAAATAAGAAAAGCTGCAAACCCTTGCATCTTTTTTCAGGGTTTACAGCTTTCTTATTGCGGACCGGCTTATCGCCTTATTTTACTTCCCAGATTTCTCCGCTCATCAGATAATCCTGCAGGTTACGGATCGGGTTCTTGGCCTGGACATCTTCGATCTGCTGGTGCACGGCTTCATCGTAGGTCGGAGCATCCACATCGCGGATCACGCCGAGTGCGATCGGCATGTCTTCGCCCATCATGGCAAGCATCATGTGCAGGGTGTTATCCTTTTCATGTGCGTCATGCACCAGGACATCATCCAATGTATAACCATCCTGGCCGATTGTCACGGCTTTCAGTTTCAGGCCTTCCAAGACGATACCCTTTTCGTTGTCCTTGCCGAACAGCATCTTTTCGCCGTGGCGCAGGAAGATCGTACGGTCGGCACGAAATTCCTTGTCGACAATCTTTTTATGGATACCGTCGTTAAAGATCACGCAGTTCACCAGCACTTCGGTTACGGAAGCGCCTTTGTGGCGAGCGGAAGCAGCCAGCACTTCAGTCGTGTTCTTCAGATCCACGTCGATCACGCGGGCAAAGAAATTGCCGCGCGCGCCCAAAGCCAGTTCAGCCGGGATAAACGGATCTTCGACCGTTCCGTAAGGAGAACTCTTGGAAACGAAACCACGATCGGAAGTCGGCGAATACTGTCCCTTCGTCAGACCGTAGATCTTGTTGTTGAACAACACGATATTCAGGTCCACGTTGCGGCGCACGGCATGGATAAAGTGGTTACCGCCGATCGCCAGGCAGTCGCCGTCGCCGGTAATCAACCAGACACTCAGGTCGGGACGAGCCGTCTTCACGCCGGTAGCGATAGCGGCTCCACGTCCGTGGATCGTATGGAAACCGTATGTGTTCATATAATAAGGTAAACGGGAAGAACACCCGATACCTGAGATAACAGCCATATTATGAGGAGCCACTCCTACTTCGGCCATTGCTTTGTGCAAGCAGTTCAACACGGCATGGTCTCCACAACCCGGACACCAGCGTACATACTGATCGCTCTTATAATCTTTCGGTTGAAATTTTACTTCTTCAGTTGCCATCTTTTAAGCCTCCAATATTTTCGTGAATTCCTCAACTAATCTCGCTACAATAAAAGGTTGTCCCTTTACGCGGTTGAAACGGTACGGATTGAATCCGGCTACCCTGCCGCGCAGGTAGTTGGCAAATTGCCCGTTGTTCTGTTCGGCAACGACCACCTTCTTGTATTTGCCTAATACTTCAGCCGTGTTCTTAGGCAGCGGGCTGATGAACTTGAAGTGGGCCAGGGCGACTTTCTTTCCCTGTTCCTGCATGGTTTCCATCGCTTCGTAGAGGTGTCCGTATGTTCCGCCCCATCCGACGATCAGCAAGTCGGCATCGGGATCTCCGATCACTTCCAGTTCGGGGATAAAGTCGGCAATCTTGTCTATCTTGGCCTGGCGGGTAATAACCATCTTCTGGTGGTTGACCGGGTCTGTCGAGATAGCACTCGTTTCGTAGTCTTTTTCGAGACCGCCTAAGCGGTGGGCAAAGCCTTCGGTTCCCGGAACAGCCCAATAGCGAACCAGGCTTTCCTTGTCGCGGCGATATGCTTTCCACACTTTTTCGCCCGCATCGTAGTTGGAAACATAATTCGGTTTGATTTCCGGATATTCAGACAGGTCCGGCAGCTTCCATGCAGAAGAGCCGTTGGCGATGAAGGCATCCGTCAGCAAGATAACCGGAGTCATGTGTTCGAGAGCCAGTTTACCGGCCCAGTAAGCGGCATCGAAGCAGTCTGTCGGAGTCGAAGCGGCAATCACGACAACCGGGCTTTCGCCGTTACGCCCGTAAAGCGCCTGCATCAGGTCGGTTTGTTCGCTCTTGGTCGGCATACCCGTAGAAGGGCCGCCACGCTGCACGTCGATAACGACCAGCGGCAGTTCGGCAATCACGGCCAGACCGATCGCTTCGCTCTTCAACGCCAGACCGGGTCCGGAAGTGGAAGTTGCCGCCAGGCAACCGGCGAAGCTGGCGCCGATGGAAGTACAGATACCGGCAATTTCATCTTCCGCCTGAACGGTGATGACGCCAAGTTCCTTATGTTTCGACAGTTCATGCAAAATATCGGTAGCCGGAGTGATCGGGTAGCTTCCGAGGAACAGCTGCAAGCCGGCCTTTTCGGCAGCGGCGATCAACCCGTAGGAAGTAGCCTTGTTCCCGTTCACGTCGGTATAAAAACCAGGTGCGGCCTTCTTACTCTCGATACGGTAAGTGGAGACCGAAGCATGGATATTGTGCCCGTAGTTGTAACCGTCCGTCAGCGCCTTGATATTGGCCTGCGCGATAGCCGGTTTTTTGGCGAACTTGTTCTGCAACATGTGCATCGCTTCTTCCAGCGGACGTTCGAACAGCCAGCAGACCAACCCCAGTGCGAACATATTCTTACAACGGAGAGCCGACTTGTTGTCCAGGCCGAATTCAGCCAGGCCGTCTTTCACCATTGTCGAGATAGGAGCCGCCACGACCTGCACGCCGCCGAGCCCGAGTTCCTGGAACGGATCGTCAGTCGTAAACTGCGCCTTCTCCAGATCGCTCTTCTGGAACGAATCCGTATCGATCAAGACGATTGCATTGGATTTCAGGTTTTTCACATTCACTTTCAAAGCAGCGGGGTTCATTGCGACCAACACGTCCGCCTTATCACCGGGAGTAAAGATTTTACGGGACCCCAGATGAACCTGGAAACCTGATACGCCACTAAGTGTTCCTTGAGGAGCACGCACTTCTGCCGGATAATCGGGGAATGTAGAGATCTCATTCCCAAAAATAGCCGACAGATTGGAAAAGATTGTCCCGGTCAGCTGCATACCGTCACCGGAGTCTCCCGAAAAACGGATGACAACCTTTTCCAGAGTTGTTACTTTTGTCTGTTCTGCCATAATATACTTATATTAGCTTAATCGCTTATTGATATTTAAGATCGTCGCAAAGTAAAGAATAAACTTCGCGAGTTCAAAACTTTTAAGGGTTAAAACGCAGAGAGGTATAGATCGATATTATTCGACGATAGACCGAATCTATTGGAAACGTAGTTGTTAACGGGCTTCCCGCAGTACATGTAGACTCCGTTCTTGAATCCCGGATCGCTCTTGATCATCCCTTGCACGGCACCGGCGTCGCCCAGCTGGAAAAGCATCGGGACGAAAATGTTGCTCAAGGCCATCGAAGTGGTACGCGCCACACGGTTGCTGATGTTCTGCCGGCAATAATGCAACACGCCGTACTGTTCGAAAACAGTCGGATCGGACGGACAGAGGCAACAGGTCGTCTCGAAGCAACCTCCCTGGTTGATCCTGAGATCGATGACCAGTGCGCCGCGCTTCATGGTACGGATCATATCTTCGGCGATGATATACCGGTGACGCGTATTGATATAACGCATCGCCCCGATCACCACGTCGGCACTGCGGAAAGCGTTTTGCAGCACATTCGGATGGAAAGTGGAAGTGAACAAGCCTTGCCCCAACACCTGCTGGATGGTCCGGAGCTTGTTTATATCGTCGTCGAACACTTTCACGGAAGCGCCCAGCGCCATAGCGGCACGGGTGGCGACGGTTCCGGCATTACCGGCCCCGATGATCACGACCTCGGTCGGTGAAACGCCCGGAATACCTCCCAACAAGATGCCTTTCCCGCCTTGCGTATTGCTCAGCAGCTCGGAAGCGATCGTGATGGAAGCGGTTCCTTCGATCTCGGAGATCACGTTCAGCACCGGACAGCGTTGCCTTTCATCCGCCAGCAACTCGTATGCGACGGCCGTAATCCGTTTAGCCATCATCAACTCGAAGGCTTCATGCGAGAAGGTATTGAACTGGACGGTCGAAAACAGCGTGGTGCGCGGCTTCATCATCATCACCTCGGCGGTAAGCGGCGGCAGGATCTTCAGGATGATGTCCGCCTGATACACTTCGGCCGCCGTCGCCACGATCTCGGCTCCCGCTTCCGAATAATGGTTATCGGAGTAATTGATCCCCAGGCCCGCACCGGCTTCCACCAGGACGCGATGCCCGCGGTCGGTCAGCATGTCGACCGCTTCGGGAGTCAGAGCCAGACGGCGCTCTCCTTCCACCCGTTCACAGGGAATACCTATCAGCTGGCGATTGCTCACCTTGCTGAGTTCTTTCAATAACTCCTGGGGGATATAAGCTCCCTGCCCTTGTCTGTCCATAAACTTAATCGTGTTGCCAGTTCTTGTGATATTTCATGTACATCCTGATCGGTCATCATCTCTTCCGCCTTGAACACAATCGCCGCCTTCGAATAGAAAGGCTCCCTTTTCTCCAGGCTTTCGGCGACGAAGGCTTTCAGTTCGTCGCCTGTACGGCCTTTCAACACCGGGCGGGTGGATTTGCAGAGTTCCAGGCGCTTCGCCAGTTCGTCTACCGAAACCTTGAGGTAAACGGTCTGCCCGGCCTCGTTCATAAACTCCATGTTATCGAAAAAACAGGGAGCGCCGCCTCCGGTCGAGACCAGGACATCTTCAAAAGTAGCGACTTCGCGGAGCATCCTCCGTTCGATATCCCGGAACGCCTCTTCCCCTCTCTCGGCAAAAAGCTGGCCGACGGTCCTATGGTAACGGCCTTCTATATAATGGTCCAGATCGATAAACGAGAGTCCCAACTGCCGGGACAGCACCTTTCCCACAGTGGTTTTTCCGGCTCCCATATATCCAATCAGAAATATACGCTTCATATCTATATGATTGTTTCCTGCAAATGTAAACTTTTTCCGTTAAGAAGTCCTGTTTTGTGCCGGATAAATTTTATCTTTGGCCGCATGCTTCTTCGATTACGTGCCCAACGATTTGCCTGTCGACAATTGTCGGCAAGCCTGCCGATGATTGTCGACAAGTCTGCTGACAACTGTCGACAGGTTTGCTGACAATTGTCGACAAGCGATTAGATGCGGGGAAAAACGAACTTATCCGGCAAGCCGGAAGCATTTTCCCGAAGGAGAAGATCGATTTCCTACAAGGGAAGGAGAAGTCGGACAAAGACTTATTTAAACAGAGAGCAATGGCAAGAAACAAATATTATGTAGTATGGAAAGGCATCACTCCGGGCGTATATGACAACTGGGACGAATGCAAGGCGCAGGTGGACAAGCAGGACGGGGCGAAATACAAGTCGTTCGAAACCGAAGAGGAGGCGGCAAAAGCTTTCGAGAAAGGATACGAGCATTATCTGAAAACCGTTTCTTCCGCCAAAGCGGCTGCGAGCCTGGCACCGAAAGCTCCGGTCGGGAAACCGATCTGGGAAAGCCTTTGCGTAGACGCTGCTTGTAGCGGGAATCCGGGAGACATGGAATACCGGGGCGTTTATCCGCCCACCATGCAAGAGATCTTCCGGATCGGGCCGTTAAAGAAAGGGACGAACAACATCGGCGAATTCCTGGCTTTGGTGCACGGACTCGCCCTGCTGAAGCAGAAAGGAAGCAGCCTGCCGATCTACTCGGACAGCCGGAACGCCATCGGCTGGGTAAAAAAGAAGAAATGCAAGACACTCTTGGAGCGCGTGCCGGAGAACGAGCCGGTCTTCGACCTGATCGAACGGGCGGAAAAATGGCTCAATACCAACACCTACACGACCCCTATCCTGAAATGGGAAACTTCGGAATGGGGAGAGATCCCGGCGGATTTCGGACGGAAATAAATTGGGCAGGAAAGTATTCTATCCCTTATAACCGGTCGTCTACCCAAGCCGGATCAAGGCAACCTTTCACATCATATACCACACTGTGCTCCTTCGCCAGCGCCGGAATGTCCAGTGACAGGAAATCGGCATGGGCGACCGCCAAGACGACAACGTCGAACTTCTTTTCCGGCAGGGCGGACAGGACTTCCAAGCCATATTCGCGCCGTACGTCTTCCGGACGCGCCCAGGGATCATAGATCGTCACGTTGATACCGTAATCACCGAGGTAACGGACGACATCGCCGACTTTGGAGTTGCGCACGTCGGGGCAGTTTTCCTTAAAGGTAAAGCCTAAAACCAACGCTTCGGCATTCCGTACCGGAACATCTTTCTTGATCATGCACTTCACGACGCGACCGGCAATATATTCGCCCATCGTATCGTTGATACGGCGTCCATACAGGATCAATCCCGGATGGAAACCATAATCCTGCGCCTTGCGGATCAGGTAATAAGGATCGACACCTATGCAATGTCCACCGACCAGGCCGGGCTTGAAAGGCAGGAAGTTCCATTTCGTTCCGGCCGCCGCCAGCACTTCGTTCGTATCGATACCGATCAGATGGAAAATCTTCGACAGTTCGTTCATAAAAGCGATGTTGATATCGCGCTGGGAGTTCTCGATCACTTTGGCAGCCTCCGCCACTTTGATACTGGAAACCGGGAATGTCCCGGCCTGGATGACCGATCGGTACAGGGCGTCGACCTTCTCAGCAGCTTCGGGCGTGGAGCCGGATGTCACTTTCATGATCTTCTCTACCGTATGTTCCTTGTCTCCCGGATTAATACGCTCCGGCGAATATCCGGCAAAGAAATCGCGGTTGAAAACCAACCCGGACGTTCTCTCTAAGATAGGAACGCATTCTTCTTCCGTGATTCCGGGACAGACGGTCGATTCATAGATAACAATATCGCCTTTGCCTAAAACCTTTCCCACCGTCTCACTCGCCGAATACAAGGGCGTCAGGTCAGGACTGTGATGCAAGTCGACCGGCGTAGGAACCGCCACTATATAATAATTGCACCCGCGGAGCTGTTCCGCATCGGACGTACAAAACAACCCCGTCTCGCCTCCTTCCGGCAGCCGTGGCAGCAGCACGGACTTCAACAATTCGTCCGATACCTCCTGCGTCGCATCCCGCCCTTCCATCAAGGCAGCCACCCGCTCCCGCTTCACATCATACCCGACCACCGGATAACGCGTCGCAAACAACCGCGCCAACGGCAAACCGACGTATCCGAGGCCGATAATGGCAAGTTTGATATTTTCCATAACCAATATTCCTGTACAAAGATGCACAAATGTAATGATTAATTGTTTTCTTCCATCACTTGGTGGTAAACTAACTCCGTCTGTTCGGCTGTTTTTTGCCAGGAATATCGCTTCAGGCGTTCTTTGCCGGCTTGAATCAAAGCAGTACGTTCACCGTCCGAATCCAATAAGCTTGAAATCGTTTCATAAATCGAATCGACCGACTCCGGTTCAAAATATGCACCAGCTTCACCCGCTATTTCCGGGAAACAGCTGGCATTGCTCAATGCAACCGGACAATGATTCGCATAAGCTTCCAATATCGGAATGCCAAAACCCTCATACAAGGATGGGTAAACAAAAAGCAAAGCTTGCCTGTAAAGTTGCCCCAGATCATCTGTGCCCGTTTGCATGACCTGTATCCGGTTTGCGACCTTCAACTCTTGACAATGCAGCCATTCTCTTTTTTTAAACGGTTTGCCGACGCAAATAAGATGCAGTGAATCGTCTTTCTCCGCCAATAATTTAAATGCAAGCAAGAAACGTTCGAAATTCTTATATCCGCTCCGTGCTCCCACATATAATAGATATCGCTCCGGAAGAATCAAATTATCCGTATTTTGCCGAAACTCCCCTACACCATGATAAATAACCGTTATATTTTGAGGTTCTATATCATAAAACCTTAAAATATCCCGACGCGTATTTTCGCTTATGGCGATAATGCGAGATGCACTTTCGATGGTTTTCTTTTTCCATGCAATCATAAGATCTGCATTGGGGAACAAATGCGGAAACAGTTCATGGTTCATGTCGTGTACCGTTAGGACAAAAGGTTTATGCCCTATTTCAGACAGGAAATAAGGATTATAATAAGTCGGATGAAACAAATCGTATTGACCAGCTCGTATCTCCCGGCAGCTAAACTTGCGATTCAATGATTTTATCGGTCCGTTAAACCACTTATAAGGAAGAGTGGCAACTTGGAAGCGGCATCTCTCTCCGACATAATAATTGTTTGACAGGAGCAAAGACAAGCGAATGTCCACATTGACCGATCGAATCAATTCATGGAAATAATTCGAGATTCCCCCAAAACGTTGCATTTCAAACGCTTGGTGATCATACAACACACATCCTTTTTTCATTTTAAACGCCTCCTTCTCAATCGTTCATAATTTTTTTCACGCAACTTCCTCACACACGAATCTGGCAAGGATGCATAGAAAGCCTCCTTGAGTTTGACTGACATATATTTACACACGTATTTCAGTTTCCATATCACAGTCTTGTCTATGCCCTTTATCTGAGCATATTCACGGTTGACCTTTAGCCGGTTTAAAGAAGAAGCACCTTCCTCGGATTCGAAGATAGCCACAGGAAAGGCCATGTATTCGAACTTCTTCTTTTTCAAATAGCAATAATAAAAGAAATCATAATCAGCAGCCAAGCGATAACGAGTATCAAAAGGGTGAAGTTGCATTTCTTTTGTCCTAACAAATGCCGACTGATGACAAAACGCCATCTTCTTTTGCAAATAATCCAACGGCTTAGGACGCATCTCAACATCACCGAAAGCCAAGTGCAGAACCGTATCGCCATACACGATGCTATAGGCTTCCGGAACAGGACTCCCGAAGATGCGGCTTAAGACATGGCAATCATAAAAACGATCTCCCGCATTCATAAAATTAATCCATTCTCCACTTGCCAGTCGGATTCCTTTATTCATGGCATCATAAATACCATGATCAGGCTCACTAACCAAATGAAAACGATAGCCTTTTTCTCTAAACAAAGGAGCCAGCCGTTCTATTTCTTCTGTTGTCCCATCCTTCGAGGCTCCGTCAATTACTATATACTCGACAAACGGATAATTTTGTTCGAGAACAGACCTCATGGTCTGTTCGATTACCTGCCGGCAGGTATAGCAAACGGTAATAACCGAAACCCAAATCTGGCCTTCTTTTCCCATAATTCACGCTACTCATTGTTATATGTCGCTTCATGTATGAACCGACAACAAACATCAATATCAAATCCACGTTCCCGAGCATATGCCTCTCCCATTATTTTACACCATCCATCTTTTACAGGTAAACGTTCAAAGTTTCGACATCCTTCTTCAATACCGACTTTCCGGAAACGAATCCGGTTTAAATCAATGATTTCGACTTTCACGCCTCCATCCGTTTCCTTAAACAGTATATTTCCACGAGAATAATCCTTATGCAAATAACCATGTTCATGCATGGCAGCTGTCGTACGGGCAATCGCACGAAGTATTTGTTCTTGACCAGAAAAATTGGTTTTCACCAAATCGTAATAAGTATACGGGCATTCGGATTTTAGGCTAACATAATAGCTACGTGTAAACAACAACCCGGACCGTTCAGTATAATAACCCACCGGCTGAGGCGTTCCGATTCCGGACTGCAACAACATCTCTGCATATTCATATGAACGCTGCGCCTTGGAGGGACGAAACAAACCATAAACGATCCGATTAATCAAATTCGGCTTACGAAAAGATTTTACTACTAAATCCACCCCTTTATATCTGAACTCACGCAATTCATTACGTCCTTTATAAATAACTCTTCCTTCACCATTCTTGAAATAGACAGGAAGAACTTTTACAAAAGAGGTAAAGTCTGCGTACGCTTCATTTACAAATACGACACGGGGATGAAATATTCGATATATTTTATTTATCAACTTCGACCAAGTCCTCCTATACCTTAGAGGGCCGCCCAATTCCCGCTCGAAAAACTCAGGATGACGTTTATTCAAGATGTCTATCACATGTTTTTTCAGTGAACGATCCGTTACACGTTTAGAACTGTTTCTTATCCGGTAGTGTAAAGATATGTCTGGAAGCTTTACCACCTTACCACCATCCTTCAATACCGATATCCAAAACTCCCAGTCCTCACGGGCAATAATTTCCTCACAATATCCATTTACCCGTTTCCAATCCGACTTCCTGTATAAAGCACAAGTATCCATGATATTCTTCCGTGCCAATAGGTTTAAGGAAAAAGGAGGTAAAACCCATTCTCCGGAACGATCACCAAAAAAGTCGGCACGCGGACTCACGACTTTTATATCTTCATCCTGTATAATTATTTCAACAGCCTTACGGATAAAATCCGGAGTAATAGTATTGTCCGCATCAATCGGAAGAATCAACTCCCCTTCCGCCAATGCTATTGCATGGTTGCGGGCAGCACAAGCTCCGGCGTTCGGTTGAGTGTGGACTTTTACCCGTGGATCTTTCCGAGCATACTCTTTTGCAATTTCCAACGAAGCATCTTTTGAGCCGTCGTCCATAACGACCACTTCAAAGGATGGATAGTCCGAAGCTAACACCGAGTCGAGCGTTTCATCCAGATATTGCTCCATGTTATACACGGGCACGATTACCGAAACCAATGGCAAATGTTCCATAAAGCCAATCAGATTTTATCGAGCCCTTTTGTAAACTTCAACCAGTAATACTTCAAGGGATTCTTATATTTAAGTTGTTTCCACGGACGGCTGCCATGCGGGCGATGCCACACGGTCAACGTTGTAAACAGGTAGTTTGTGAAACCTTTTTCCAGAGAACGATGCGAGATCGTCACATCGTGCCAGTTCTTTTCAGGATCCAGTTGATGGAAATCAAAAGCCTTCAAGAAAGACACGGTCAACAAGGAACAACAAAAGCTCAAATGCTTTTTCTCGGGAAAGACTTTGCCCTCCTTGCCTTTGGCATATAAATACGGATAATTGATATTCTCCCGTTCGTCGACCGTTACGGCGGCGGCAATTCCACAATCCGGACGCATCAAAGCGCCATCGAACAGCGACTGCAACGTATGCTTCTTTACGATCACGTCCGATTCGACGATCAAAAGCCCGGCATCGGCGGCAATCGCTTTTTGCTGTGCAGTCTGAAGGATCAGAAGATAGTTGGGAGAAGGATGATCGGTCAGGTCTGACAGGTTAATCAGTTCGAAGCCCATCTTCTCGGAGGCTTCACGAAGACGCGCCGTATTTTCATCCGTGCTGAAATCATTATATACATAATAATGATAAGGAATAGCAAAGTCGGATGAGAGGATCGACTCAATTGTCTGTAAAGTCAACTCTATCGAATCTTTCACCGGGGTAATGATATGTAATTGTTTCATTTTCCTTCTTTTTTAATTTCACTCTCTGAATCTATATTTACAGCCTGCATTGTTCTTCCAGGACGGCTTGCACACGGGACACGATCTTTTCTGCCGGTAACTGCGTCAAACAGGCCCAGTCTCCCCTGGAGCATTCTTTCTGTCCGAACTGCGAACAGGGACGACAAGGCAACGGCAACTCGATCACATCTTCCGGACGTTGCCGATAGCCATAGAAGCCGGTATAAATATGTGTCGCTCCCCAGACGGACAATACGCGAGTTCCAACTAACGAAGCGAAATGCATATTCGCCGAATCCATGCTAAGCAACAAGTCCAACTGACTAATTAACGCCAATTCATTATCAAGCGTATATTTACCCACCACATTCTTTACACGCGGATAGCGATAAGCCCAATCCTCCAGCACCGCCTCTTCATATCCTTTCGCTCCGAACAAGAATAAAGTCAGATCCTCCCTTTTAGAAAGAGTAGCCACGACCTGCTCCATTTCATCGATCGGATATACTTTGCCCTGATAACGGGCAAAAGGAGCAATACCCAACCATTTCCCGGTCTTGACTCCGGCAATAGCTTCCATTTTCGACAAATCCGCCGGTCGTGATTCATACAAAGAAGCAAAAGATTCGGTATAGGCCAATCCTGCTGCACGGAACACGTCGGCATACCGTTCGATAACGGTAGGCAGCGGTTCCAGCTTCTTATTTTCCCTGCGCATAAGCGGAGGATATCTTTTCCTGATTTTATCCAGAACGTAGATAGGTTTGCCTTTCAACCGAAAAGCGGCACAGATAATCCAAGTCCGGATCACATCCTGCAAATCCAGGACAATGTCGTAATCGAACTTCACCAAAGCGGAGGTAAACCGCAAGAGGCCGACCAGCGTTTTCTCCGCCCCTTTAGTACTGATGCCTATCACTTCCAGATTAGGCGGCCGGTTCATGAATACCGGCATCATAAACGCCTGCGTCAGCACCGTAAACGAATCTTGCGGATTAGCTTTGGCTGCGGAATAGATGACCGGAAGAGTCATCGCCACGTCGGCGATCGCAGCGAGTCGTATCACTAATATCTTTGCCATTTATTTTTTATCGTACATTTTCATTTGCTTATAGACCTTCATATGTTTACGTCCGGCTTTGATATCCGCCAACAATTGATCCAAAGCGATGGAAAGGTCTTTTTTTTGTTCTAACAGGATTTCCAGCTTCTTTTCGCATTTTGCTTTATGTTCGGAAGTAACATCCGATGCTTCTGTTTCCTGCCGCATATGATAGATTTTCAAAATCAGGATAGAAAGGCGATCTATTGCCCAGGCAGGGCTTTCCGTGTTAAAGGTGGCATCCGGCTGCACCTTCACGTTTTTGTATTGATCAAGAAAGAAACTGTCGATTAGTTCCACCAGGTCTGTACGATCCAAGTTTGATTTATCGATACGGCGGATGATCGCCAAAGCTTCGGTTGGTTCGACTGAAGTACTTCGAACGAGATCCTCCAGATGCCACTGCACCGCATCAATCCAGTTTTTCAGATAGAGATAAAACTCGATACTCTTCACCTCATAAGGATTATGTACCGTAGCATCTATATGGTTAGTGACATGATATGCATTCGTAGCCTGCTCAAAAACCAGGCAACACTTCTCGCTGAAACTCATACAGTTCAATTTACTTAGTAAATACAGACGTACAAAGATAGCAAGTTTTTTTATCCTTTCAGCATATAGCCTTTTTTTGTCAGGGAAACGATGCCTGTCGAGGGGTCGTTATGCAAGGCTTTGCGGAGGTAGGTGATCTGCACGTTTAATGCCAAGGAGTTGGCGTAAGAGGCATTTCCCCATACGGCAGAGAGGATTATTTCGCGATCTATCGCGACATTCGGATTACGGGCGAGGATGCGGAGTATTTCCGCCTGCCGGGAAGTGATCAGGGTTTTACTGTTCCCTGTCCGGATCTCGTTGGTAGAATAATCGAAGGCTGTATTTCCGAAGCGATAGATTTCTTCGGCTACTTCCACCTCGGTGTTTGCTTCGAAACGTTCCCGGATTCGTGCTAACAGTTCTTCCGGATAGAAGGGTTTGGCAAGATAGTCGTTCCCCTTGAGGCTGAAACCTTTCAGGCGGTCGGTTTTGTCCGAACGGTCGGACAGGAAAAAGATCAGGACATGACGGTCTGTTTCCCGTATCTTTTCAGCCACTTCAAAACCGTTCAAACCCGGCATATTGATATCCAAAAGGACCAGGTCGGGCAGGACGACCGGAAACTGTTCAAGAGCCATCGTCCCGTTTCCGGTATAAGTCACGTCGTAGCCTTCTTTCTCCAGGAAACGTTTCAGAAGAAGGGAATATTTCAGGTCGTCGTCAGCAAAAAGTATTTTTAAAGGTGTCGCCATATCGTTTTATATCGGTAATCCAACTGTCACTTCCGTTCCCTTTCCCACTTCACTGCGGAGCGAGACTTGCCCGTGATGGGCTTCGGCTATTTGTCGCACATAACTCAATCCCAGTCCCAGGCCGGGAATTTGCTTATCCGGCAAATGGGCGGAACGATAGAATTTCTCGAATACTTTCGTCTGTTCGTCGGCAGAAATGCCAACGCCATTATCCGTTACAGTCAGTTCTATCAGCCTGTCATTCCGGATCACGACCACGCGGATATTGACTTCGGGGCCGGAATATTTGATCGCATTCTCTATCAGGTTACTCAGGATATTGGCAATATGCACCGGATCAGCCGTAACCTGTGGAAGATCAGGCGGGAAAGCTGTAGAAAAAGCGACCTGTTTCCCGGATGGGATATGAACCAAACGGATCACCTTCTCAACCAATTCCTGTAAATTGAACGGGACGGGATGCAGCAACGTCGCACTACCGTCGGCGCTCACCATATTTTTCAGTTTTCCCAGATAAGCGGAAAGGTTATCCAGTTCGAACAGGGCGTCCTGAACGACGCCGTCGCAGGCAACCTCATCCGTGCGCATCTGCTTGTCGTCCAAGAAGGAAACACACATTTTCAAGGTTTGCACCGGACGTCTCAATTCGTGGATCATCGTATGGACAAAGCTTTCACGCAGTTCGCCGAGCTTATGCTGTTTAAGTATCGTATCGATTTGCAACCCCAGGCAGGAAAGCAGCAGCAAGATCAGGAACAGGCTTAAGGCCAGTTGCCCCACCATCCGCTTCAGGAGAGGGTTTACCGGAAAACCGACTTCTATCATCACCCCTTTCCGATCCAACGGGGCATACCGGTATTTGACTCCCAGGCAAGGCGGAAACAGATGTTCCGGCAAAATCTCCCAGGAATTGAAACGGCTCAACGTATCTCCTTCCGGCAAAAAAGCAACCCGGAAATCGTATTGCGGCAAACGTGCCCGGAGCACACTATCCAGCCGTTCCACCCGGAAAGGGATATAGTAATTAACGACATTTCGTTCTACACCATGAATAATGCTGTCTTCCGGTAAGGTAGCATCAAATGAGAGGTTTAATTTTGTCATATCTACCTGACCTTTAATTATTGAATCGATCAGGATATCCGTTTTAAAATCAAAACAAAGTTGCGTTTGCACATTCCGGACAATAGAGGATCCGGATTTAGTATGCGAACTGCGATCTATTATATAAGAAGTTTCATTCCCTATCGCCATCTTCCTGCGTTCGGCAAACTCTTCGTCTCCGGCGCGTAACACATCGGCGACAATTTCACCGGCATACCGCTCTACTTCATAACGATACTGATTATAGAGCCAATAGGCTTGCACGCTTATTGCCATCAAAGCCGAAAATAACGATAATATATAAATCAGTTTGATCCGCTTTTCCATCTGCTTCCGGTATTCTTTCCGGCAAAGGTAAAGAGCAGCCCGATAAGTTCCGTACGAAAACGGATCTTTTTGGGGCTGCGTAATATTTTAGTAATAATCAGGAAAAGAAATCAAGTTTCACGTAATAGATAAACTTGCCAACAACATAGCCTAAACGATAGATCATTGCCAGTGAGACTAAGCATAATAGAATATTTATGCAATTCCGATATCTCTTGTCCGCGCAATAACGCGTAATCAGTCGGTGTAATTTTGATTCCATACTATAATATGTTTAATAAGTTCCTTTGATAATGGTAGCGCTAAAAGATTCATTGCCGTCTATAATCTTATCATTGTCATTAAAAGAGCGGAGCTTCCAGAAATAGTAGCAATCGCCACTGCTACACAAAACACAATATATGCCAATAAAGTAGATCATACTATTTCCTGTACAAAAGCCATGTATCATCGGAAATAATCCCAATACAAAGAATGGCAATAGCAAAGCTATACGATAGTATTTCAAAGCCAGAGGCTTTGTCAGAAGAAAACCCCACGATTTCCAATCCATATTCCAACGTAACGCCCGGAAATTTCTTCCGGAAAAACAATATAACGCTATATATTGAAGTAATATATATCCTAAAAGGCAAAGAATCATATTCATTCCCCCCCTTAAAGTGAATGCTTCAAACCTTACGGCATGCCCCAATTCATACTCCGAGCGGTAGCTTGAAACTTCGCCCCAAATATAATTATATAATAAAGCACTCACAATCACGAGAATAAACATTGACAAAAAAATGATTCCCGTTATCCGCCCGGTACTAACTTTCACCTCCACCCCTTCCGGACGTGCATATTCTCCTACATTTCTTTCTTTTGTTTCCATATCGTATTTGTTTTTCGATTTCTACACTGCAAAGATATGGGTAACGAATGAGACGGAAGGTTATCCCAACGTTATCTTTAGGTTAAGATAGGAAACAAAGGATGCAGGAAATAGAGGAATACCTATATTTGCCGGCATAATTTAAGAAGTTATGACGAAATCATTCTATATCATTTTGACGGCAGTAGCCGTTTTTGTCGTCCTTTTCCTGATGGGGCAATGGATCGGGAGAAGCTATTCCCTGACAAAAGATCTGCTGGCACGGCAGGTATATGAAGCTTTTTGCCATGCAACGGAACGGTATGATGCAGACAAGACAAACGTATTTCCGGCCCTGTTCAGAGAGGAACTCAACAAGAAAGACCTCAATAAACTGATGTTCCGCATAGACACGGTTTCCCTCAGCGACCCGAAAACAGTTCTAAGAAAGGACATCCGGTACTTCTCCGACTACGAACGACTGCTCAACGAGCGTCATACATTTGTATATCCGATCGACGACACGCAAGGCATCCGGGCTCATATCATCAATCCACGCGCAGGCTCCATCGGCAGGCTGCTATATTACTTTTTCGGAACAGCCATCGCATTGGTCATCCTGATAATCGGAATCCAGAAACAAATCGATATTATCAAGCGGCAGGACGAGATCGCCCGAATGCGGGAAGATTTCTCCTATGCCATGATCCACGATATGAAAAACCCGCTCAGTACCATCCTGACGGGTACTCGCATCCTCCGGAGCGGGAAACTGGATAAAATGCCGGATAAAAAAGATAAATTCTTCGATATATTAGAAGAGGAAGCAGAGCACCTGATGGCATTGGCCAACAAAGTGCTGACCATTTCCAAGTTGGAGCACGGACAACTCCTGTTAGAAAAAGACTGGATTCCCATCCGCCCGATGATAGAAGAACTGACCCGGATGTTTTCCGCCAAAACAAACAAACCTGTGACGTTTAAGTTGAACCTGGAAAAGGAAGAGATATTTGCAGACGAAGAGTATCTGAAAGAAGCTGTCAGCAACCTGATAGACAATGCCATCAAATACTCGAAAGAGACAGTCGAAATACAAATCGCTTCCTGCACGTACAATAAATTCATACAAATCAAGGTAAGGGATAACGGAATCGGCATCTCACTTTCCGAACAAAACCATATCTTTGACAAGTTCGAACGCGCCTCCGCCAGCCGTCGCAGTGCGGCAAACGGTGTTACCGGTTTCGGACTGGGGCTGAACTATGTGATGAACGCCGCCCGCTCGCACGGCGGTTATGTCAGCGTCGAGAGCAAGGAAGGAAAATACAGCGAGTTCACAATCTCATTACCTTTACCAACAGAACACGAAACGACAACATGATCAGATTATTATTAGTAGAAGACGATGCAAACCTGAGTTATATGATTCAGGCTGCTTTGGAAGATATGATCGGCGATTACGAAGTGACTATCGCCAACAACGGGCAAGAAGGCTTGGAAGCATACCGGCAGGATAAACCGGATGTGATCGTTGCGGACATCGAAATGCCGGTCATGGACGGTTACGAAATGGTACGCCGCATCCGGGAGACAGACCGTGAGATTCCGATCCTCTTCTCTTCCGCCCGCGTATCTCCCAAAGACGTCGTGAAAGGTTACAAATTAGGAGTCAACAATTATGTCAAGAAACCGTTCCTGCCCGAAGAACTGGATGCGCACGTCCGTGCTTTGCTCCGCATGACACAGGGAATAACAGAAAAAAACACTCAACAGACTTTTACCGTAGGCGGTTACACCTTAGAGCCAGCGCAGGCAAGACTGCGTCATATTTCCGGCAGCGCCCAGTTGCTTACCCCACGTGAAGCGGGGATTCTGGAACTTCTGTTCCGCAAGCCGGGAGAAGTGATCCGCCGGGAAGTGATCCTCGACAAGTTCTGGAACACGGAAGACGATTATTTTGCTTCCCGCAGCCTGGATGTATTCGTCACCAAGTTGCGTAAGTTGATTTCCATAGATGAAACCGTCAGTATTAAAACGGTAAAAGGGATCGGTCTTATGATTACTACGGCCTGACAAGGCTCATCCTTTTAACATTTTTTCTGTGGCAGGGTCATATCAGAGGGGATATGACAGATATCATCCCCCCGGATATGAGGGGGCATATCAGGGAAGATATGACGCCCCATATCAGAAGGGATAGCACTGATCTGTTTGTAATCTGTTATTCTACATTATATCCGGAAATAACGACTCTGCCTTCATTGCCTCTGGTATCTTCGTCTTTCCAGTTCATACGGACTTCCTTCTTCTCGCCTGGGAGCAAAGAGAAGTAGTTATCGGAATAGAATACCGGCAGAAGTTGCTGGCCGTCTTTGTCGCCGACTACATTGAGGCGGATCATCAAAGCCGGTGTTGATGTCTTGTTCTCGATAACAGACACGGCGCTCCAGGTTCCGTCTGCATTTTTATCCACGGTTGTTGCGGACTGCAAGGCGACTTTCGGCAACTTCTGCAAATCCTGGTAGTTGTTCTCTTCGAGGCTTCTGTGGTAGAAGTTATCGGAAATGACTTTGCCGTTTTCAGCCAGCGTCATCTTGATAAAGTGAACTTTCGACAGGTTAGCCGGGAATTCCAACTTGATGCACTTGTTGGTCGTATCTTCGTTGCTGTCGACAGTCGTTTCCTTCTCCCAGGCCACGGATGCATCCATATTCAGGATCTGGACTTTTGCAGTCAAGCCTTTATGCGTGCCGGCGCTGTAATTGACCACTTCCACCTCGTCCGTTGCCGGATTCCACTGGATATGCAGTGGCTCGGAAGCCTTCTTGATAGCAAAATAGGCGGCAGTCGGTTCGAAATAATAATCATACGTCTGCCATACCATAGAAGGCCAGCAAGAATGGCTCATCCACATCAGCAGACCTTTACGGTTCTGGCTTCTGGACTCGAACAGGCTGCGGTGGCCGTCGTAGTTCACCCACTGTGCCAGTTCGGCAAACTCTTTCGCACTCTGCGGTTCGCCATACCCTTTCGCAATGATCTCGTTGAAAGAGGTGCAGCCCTGCGCCCCTTCGCGGGTATAGTCGTGCATGCCCCATTCGTTATCCTGCGGCCAGATTCCTTCCGGCGAGAAGGTACGGAGCATGCTTTCGTAGGTCATGACGTTCGGCATCCCTCGTTCGCTATGGAACTTGTCGTTGCCTGTCTTCAGCGTGAAATATTCCTTGGCGGGGAGCATGCGGTACGGGCCGTGACCGCTCACCACATCGTCGGCCGAGCTGGAGATATAATGGATATCCGGATGGTCTTCCTTGATGATACGGCGCAACGCCTTGTCGATCTGTTCGGGCGGGAAACCTTCGTTACGTCCGCAATAGAGACCGATGGAAGCATGGCTGCGGATGCGTTTCACATAATCTTCCGCATTGGCGATAAACATTTCAGGGTAATACGGATCGGGGCCGTCAGCCGGGTTTGCCAGCCAGAAGTCCTGCCAGATCATGATACCGTGGCGGTCGCAAGCCTCATAGAGTTCCTCGTCGCCGATCATGCCGACCCAGTTACGCATCATCGTAAAGTTCATGTCGGCATGGTAAGCCACGGCAACATCATATTCGCGGGCGCGATAGTTCAGGTTCGATTCGCCGAAGCCCCAGTTACCGCCCCGGCCGATAAAGCGACGGCCGTTGATAAAGAGGCTCAGGATATGGTTGTCTTCATTAAACGTCATCTGGCGGATACCGACTTTGAAGTCTTTCGCATCCGAAACCTTATCATCTATCTTGAAAGTGAAGTTGGCATCGTACAGGTTCGGCGCACCATAACCTTTAGGCCACCACAAGCGCGGATTTTCCATCTTCAGTTGCGGGAAGTCCTTGACATCGAAAACGACAGTCTTTTCCTCGCCGGCCGCCAGCGAGACAGGCTGCTGGAACGTAACATCTCCGACCTTGCCTTCCAACGTACCGTTCACTGCATTGGCATCATGGTTCTTCACGATCACCTCAGCCGTCAACGTTGCCGAAGTCGTATCGGGCAACGGCAGGACAGAGGTAACAAGCGGATCGGCAACCGTCACCTTTCCGGTAGAGGTCAGAAAGACATCGTTCCAGATACCGATATTGCGTCCGCGAACCGTCGGAATCCAGTCCCAACCGATCGTTGCGTGGAAGGTCGGGTTATCAGCCCCTAAGATTCCACCGTTGAAGTCCGTGCTCTGTTTGTTCTTTTCCTTGATCGCTCCGATATGATTATTCCGGATGATCTCCACTGCCACCACGTTCTTACCCGGAACGACCAGATCCGTCACATCGAACTTGCCCCGCATAAAGGCGCCTTCGATACGGCCTAATTTCTTTCCGTTCAGAAAGACATTCGCTTTCCAGTTGATCCCGTCGAAGTTCAGGAACAGGCGGTCCTGCTTGAATCCTTCCGGCACATCGAACTCGTCGCGATACCAGAAGTTAGACCAGAAGAAGGATTCGGATACCTGCAACTGGTTGTCAGCATAGTTCGGATCAGCGATTGCCCCGATATTCTTGTAACTGCTCAAGACCGTTCCCGGCACTGTCGCCACGATCCAGTTCTCCGGTTTAAAGCCCGGTTTCGATATTTCTTCACCCGAAGCGGTCACTTCAGAAGCGCGTTGCAGCTGCCAGTTGCCGCCGGACAGGTTCATTTCCCCTTTTGATGCGGCAGGAGCAGCCACAGGCTGAGCCACCAGGCCGCCTTTACCCATTACTTCCACTTCGCTCAGGATATAGCGGCTGTCGTTGGCCGGCTGTTGCATCAGGATGCGCACATAGCGGGCATTCTGCTTGCCGTTGAGGGTTATTTCGTCTTTCAGAGCGTCTCCGCCCGGAAGTTCGGCTGCATCTTTCCACTGTTTGGCATCGTCCGACACCTGCACTTTTCCTTTAACTGCTTTGTTGATCCAGTGCAACACGACCTTATCGAACTCCGATCTGCTGCCGAGGTCCACATACAACCATTCTTCACCCGCAGTAGCACTCATCCAGGCACTGTTGAAGAACTGCGACGGCTTCATTTCCACTAATCCGTCCTTATCCATGAAGTTCGCTTCCGTAAATATCCAATCGTGCGCGCCTGCCATCTTCAGCAGCACGCGGTAATCAGAATAGGCATCTTCGGAATTGAAAGTGATCGTTTCATTCAGTTTGCGGACCGGCATGGTTGTTTCTCCCGTCTGTTTGTTCGGGTCGGTCACCACCACCCGTCCGGAAAGCGCCTGACCGGGCAGGCCGCTACCGCTCAGTTTACCGATTTCGGTCCAGTTCTTCCCGTCATTGGAACCCTGGCAGATAATCTCGTAACCGCCTTTCGACACGTTATCGTCATACACGACCGTCCCTACCAGCGACAGTTTGCCGGCCGCTTTGCTATAGTTTGCCAGCGTAAACTGGAAATAAGTATCTCCGCCGGGAAAAGTATTCCGTGAATACGGCCCTTCGTCGATCATCCATTCGCGTTCGCGTCTCGGAACGTCTCCATCGGGAGTCGAGAGGTTCAGGTACTGTGGTTGCTTGTCCGTCACAATACCGTCTGTCGCCAACTGTGCCACTAAGTTATAGTCATGGCTGGAAGAGGCAAAAGCCGATCGCAACCGGGCAATGTTACGGTAAGTGGAATGATCCGGAGCCAGGGAAGGTGAAAAATCCTCCTTCGGGTCGCCCGGATACTGTCCGATACCACGCGTATAATAATCAGACCGTTCGAATGATTCGGCCGTAGGGTTTGTTCCGCCACATCCCCAAAGAAGCAACGATGCCATCGCCGCCCCGCAAAGGGTAAGGACGTTCTTTTTCTGTTTATCCAAAGTCTTCATTTATGAAAGTTTGCTTTATTATTTTGTGCTTTTTGATCACTTAACCCCTTACTTGAAAGAAGTTTGCACAAACTTACGGAAAAAACTACTATTTACATAGGAATCACCGTTTTTTATGTATCTTTGATCCCATATACAGGATTCTTCATGAAAGATTACAGATATTATATTACTTTGCTAAAACAATTCAAATCCAAATAACCAGCCTATTTCAGTAACTTCCTGTTTCCATCATCTTCCAATACTCGCATTTGCTGAATAGCAATCTGATTGAGCTTGACGAGCCGCTCTCCCTGTGGAATGCCTTGGTCGATAAAAACAGCATTGAGGTTTTCCATATTTGAGAGGCAAATGAGTTCGTTTACGGAAGCATAGTCGCGGATATTTCCTTTCAGTTCAGGATTCTGCTCCCGCCACATCTTTGCTGTCATTCCAAACATAGCCACATTCAAGACATCGGCTTCATTGGCATAGATAACGCTTGCCTGTTTAGCGGTTACTTCCGCAGGTATCAGGTGTTGCCGGATTGCGTCGGTATGGATGCGGTAGTTGATTTTAGACAGTTCACGTTTGGCAGTCCAACCGAGTTGTGCTTGCTCCTTTTCTTTCAGATGTTGAAATTCTTCAATTAAATAGAGTTTGAACGGAACACTGATTGCCGTACCAAACTCAAACGCAATATCTTTATAAGCATACGTTCCTCCATAACGTCCTTTCCTAACAACAAGGCCGATGGCATTAGTCCTTTCAATCCATTCCGACGCACTCAATACAAAGCTCGGCAACCCTGCCTGCATTTTAAAGTGGTCGAATTCGACCACTTTAAAATTAGGATTATGAATCATTTCCCACGTACCGAGAAACTCAATCGTATATCGGTTACGCATCCAATTCTTGATAATATCGGCAGCGCGGCTTTCACTATTCTTCGCATTTGCCATGTCTGTAAGCGAGATGTAGTCATTATCATTATATGCAACAACAGTAATCTCCGTATCCTGTACCGTAATTTTTGCCATGTCTTATTTGGTTTAATAGCTACAAAGCTATCTTAAAAACAGGAGAATACAACACTTCCACCCATCTTTTTCGGTTATTCTTCCCCAAAGGATAGTAAAGGAATAATCCCTCCGTAATATTTCAGTAATAACTTTAGTCGCTCCGGAGGTTTGCCGTCCGCTACATTTGCGATCAGACAAACACTCTAAAACGATTAAGGTTATGAAACGAATCCTTTTATCCGCAGTTCTTTTACTGGCGTGCGGGGCTGCACAGGCCCAGTTCAATATCCGTGTATACAACATGAACGAAGTTCTCAAGGCGAAACCCATCGACAAGGTATTGTTCACCGCCCAGTACGCCCTTTCCTTCGTCGGCGACACGGCCCATGAGGACAGGCATATCGACGAAACCATGATGCTGAAGGTTGGCGCTAAAAGTTCCCTGTTCTACAGCTATGCCCGTTTCCGCATGGACTCGCTTATCGAAATGGACAAAGCGACCGGAGCCTCGCAGGAAATCATCAATGAACACATGAAACAAGGCAACAGCCAGGTGAACTACCAGATATACAAAAACTACCCCGAAGGCAAACTGACACAACTCGAACCCATCGCCGCCAGCAATTTCCGTTCGGAAGAAAAGACAGAACTTCCCGTCTGGGAACTGCACCCCGACACGGCAACCCTCCTCGCCTACACCTGCTACAAAGCGACCTGCCGGTTCCGGGGACGGGACTACGAAGCCTGGTACACCCCGGAAATCCCCCGCAGCGAAGGCCCCTGGAAACTGCAAGGACTGCCCGGCCTGATCCTGAAAGCCTCTGACAACCGGCAGCACTACACGTTCGTCTGCACCGGCATCGAGAAAGCCCGCAAAGAGGAAGCCATCCTGTTCGCCGGAAGCGAGTACGAACCGATCTCCCGCAAAGACCTGCTCCGGGTACACGAACGCTTCGCCGCCGACCCGATCGGCTACCTGAAAGAAACCTCCCCCGGCATGCAAGTCATCGTCAAAGGAGAGGACGGACAACCGATACACCCGAAGAACACGCCTTACAACCCGATAGAAAAAGAGTAACAGAAACAAGTACAAAACGATGAAGAGCCTCCTGTATATACTCATTCTCCTGCTCACTGCCTGTAGCCTGTCTGCCCAACAAACCATCAAAGGGATTGTGACCGATGCCGAAAACGGCCAGCCGGTAGACGCCGCAACCGTGCAGATACGCAAAGCCGGACGGCAGGTCCCGCTGACCTACACCCTGACAAAGGCCGACGGCACATTCACCCTCCCACTCCGCCAGGCAGACGATTCGCTGTTCGTCCACGTCTCGCTGTTAGGATATAAAGCGATCCGGCAAAAGATCACCGCCGGGGCAACGCTCCGTATCCGCCTCGAACCGGAAGTTTTCACGCTGAAAGAGGTCGAGATACGTCCGGGACGCGTCTACGGGCGGCAGGACACGATCAACTACGACGTGTCGCAATTCATCAGCCCGAAAGACGAGGCGATCAAAGACGTGCTGAAGAAACTGCCGGGCGTGGATGTGGACGACGACGGGAAAATCTCGTACAACGGGAAAAACATCAGCAAGTTCTACGTGGAAGGAATGGACCTGACCGACGGGCGGTACAACCAACTGACCAACAACCTGCAGGCCAACGCCGTCAAGAGCGTGCAGGTAATGGAAAACCACCAGCCCATCCGTGTCCTGCAAAAGAAGCTGACAACCGAAGATATCGCCATCAACCTCAAACTGAAAGACGACTTCCGCGACCGCTGGATGGGCACGTTAGAAGGAGGCATGGGTGCTTCCCCCCTTTTGTGGGAAGGCATGGGCAATGCCATCCAGATCAGCCGTAAAAGCCAGTCCGCCTATATTTATAAAGGGAATAACCGGGGAGACGACGTGACAGACGAACAGAACGTACTTACACAAATAGGAGCCGAAGGGAAAACAGGCCCTTCGATCCCGTCATTCCTTTCCCAGCCCTCCTTCTCCGCACCGCTGAAAAAGGAACGGTTGCTCTTTAACAACGTGCATTCTCTTTCCGGCAACCGGGTGTACAAGCTGAACGAAACGACACAATTACGCCTCAACGCCAACTACCTGCATGATCTCACGCAACAGGAAAGAGGGAGTGTCACCAATTATTACCAGGCAGGAGATACGGCTACCTTGGCGGAACAAAGCAGCACACACATCCGCACCGACCGGGCGGATGTCGCGATGAGCCTGGAAAACAACGCCGAAAGCCATTACCTGACAAACGACTTCAACCTTTCCGGCAACTGGGAAAGAGGCACGTCCCGCATCTCCGGCGCCTCATCGGTCAACCAGCGCATCCAGACCCCGGACATGGGCGTACGCAACTACCTGCAAAACATCTGGACACGGGACAAATACACGCTCGAACTCCGTTCCCTGCTCCGCTATCACAATCTGCCGGCACGCATCCTGATAGACAGGGACAAGCAGGCGTTAAACTTGCAACAGCTATACCTGGACCATTCCCTCGCTTTCCTGCGCAAGAAGGGGAGCCTGACCCGGCAATATACGGCCGGCATAACGGGCGATCTCAATTCGATCCGGAACGGGACAAGCCTGTATTTCAAACCGAACTACCAGTGTAACCTGTACAAATGGAATCTGGCTTTCAATCTTCCGCTCGTATGGACCACCTTCCCGGCAGCCGGCTTTTCCCGCTTGGCGGTCAACCCGTTCCTGTACATCAATTATAAGTTCAATTATGCCTGGCGTTTCTCCTTCCACGCCAACTATCACGAAAACTACGGAAACATCACCGACTTGTACCCGGATGCCTACCGCACGGACTACCGCAATTACCGAATGAACAACGGAATCATGCCGGTGAACCGCACGCATAGCTATTCGCTGTACGGAGAATACAAAAATACGGTGCGCGAATTCTTCGCCACCCTGTCGCTCAACCATAACCGGGGATGCTCAGACCGCATCTTCGAACAGCAAATACGGGACGGGCAAGTCACCCTTGTCTCCCACCGCCTCTCCAACCATTCTTCCGGATGGACCGCGAAGGGGACACTCTCCAAAGGCTTTTACGATTACGGGCTGAAGACTTCGCTCACTTATCTTCTTGGCCGCAGCGAGGCGGAACAGTTGAGTGCCGGCGAACGGTTGCCTTACCGATACGATTTCATGCAATACGAACCGAAGATCACCTGGACACCTGCCCGCAGCTTCTCCGCCAGCTACCAGGCCACCATCCATCTCGGAAGATCGAAGATCGGAACCGGCACACGCCTCGATCCGCTCCTGGACGTCGTCCAGAAGCTCCAGCTCTCCTACGAACTTTTCCCCGTAGAAATCAATCTATCGGCAGACCATTACCACAACGACGTCAGCCGTGACAAGGCGGTCAACACTTTCTTCGCCGACCTTTCCTTCCGGTGGAAAACGGGGAGTTGGCAATTTGTAGCCGAAGCCACCAACCTGTTCAATAAGAAACAGTACAGCTACACGCAGTATTCCGCCACGGAAAGCTATACCTCCTGGATCGATATCCGCCCGCGGGAATTTATGGCTTCGGCACGGTACAAGTTCTGAATACTTATATTATATTTGCAACTATTACAGAGATAATTACGGCCAATGAAACGAAAAGCGAACAACTACACAGGAGAAATAAAGCCGGGGGACTTCAACCTGACGGATATCTCTGCTTACTTCCTCCACACGAAAAAGAAGGGAGGGGATAACCTGTTGTCCGGCCAGACTTACTCGGATTTGGGAGTGGAAGAGTTGTTTACTTTTGCGGATAGGACGACATCGGGGATCGGGCAACAATACCTGTATCATACGCTAAGAACCATCCCCCTGACAAAAGGGGAGATCGGGAAGAACGAAGATGTTATCAATCATCTGAAAACAGACGCAAACTTCCGGGGCAGGCTGGCGAAGGCTTTGTTCCGCCTGCGGGATACGGAGGTTTATAGCATCGTACGGTTGATGGCAGACGAACATCCGGTAGCATCCGGAAAGACTACGATCGCCTTTACAATCCTGAAGTTTCTGCCGGCCTTGTTCCTGCTTCTTTATCTGTTTGCACATATAACGGCCTGCGGAATGCTTTTCCTGGTCGCTATTATTCTGAATGCTGTTATCCATTACGCATTCAAACCCAAGAGTCTCGATTACATACATTCCGTACCCCAACTGATCAAACTCCTGGGGATAGCAGAAGAGTTGTGCAAATATCCGGAGTTAGGCAAGCTGACGAAAGAGATTCCGGATGCGTTGGCAACACTCAGGCCGATCCGGAAAACCGCTTTATTCCTTCGGATGGAGAGTAAACTACAAAGCGACATGGCTGTCTTTGTCTGGTTCTGTACCGAACTGGCTCATATTTTCTTTCTCACAGAACCGCTTTCTTTTCTGCAATCCGTATCTATTCTGAGGAATAAAAACCGGGAGATTGAAACCGTGTACCGGTTTGTCGGACTGGCGGACTGCCTGTTATCCGTCTACTACTTGCGGGAAGAGCTGCCTTATTACTGCTTGCCGGAAAAAGCGGACAATGGGTACAGACTGGAGGGTGAAGAGATATATCATCCTCTGATAGAGGACTGTGTGTCTAATTCCGTTATTATAAAAGAGAAGTCTGTGCTGCTGAATGGTTCGAACATGTCCGGTAAAACAACTTTTATCCGTATAATCGGGATTAATGTCTTACTGGCGCAAACGCTTCACACTGCCTTTGCCCGGACATTCGCACTGTCCGCCCCCATAAAGATCTATTCCGCCCTGATGCTCGCCGACGACCTGTCGGAAGGAAAAAGTTTCTATATGAAAGAGGTCGATACGATCAAAGAGATGATCAGCCGGAGTCAGGAAGGAACAGCCAACCTCTTCCTGTTCGACGAGATATTCAAAGGGACGAACACCACCGAACGTATTGCTGTCGCCAAAGCCGTCTTATCATACCTGAATACTACGGATAACATAATCGTCGCCTCCACACATGACGCGGAACTGGCAACATTGCTCGACACAGAATACGACCTATACCATTTCAGCGAAGTTATCCAAGATGAAACCTTCTCTTTCGACTACAAACTGAAGAGCGGTCCCCTTTACCAACGCAACGCCATCCGTTTATTGGAGATCAACGGTTTTCCGCCAACTGTCATCCGGGATGCTTACCGGACGATCGAAAAAATCAGTTATCCACCAACATCAACCCAACCCCTCTGACTGTCTGGATTTCGACAGAAGGATCATTTGTAAAGAGTTTGCGTAACTTCGAAACAAAAACATCCAGGCTGCGAGAAGCAAAATAATCATCCTCAGTCTCCCAAAAACGGCTTAGTATCGCTTCACGCCGGATCACTTCCCCTTTATTCTCACAGAGAAGTTCCAAAATGCCGGCTTCCCGCGGAGTCAATGTTTTCTTCTTCTCATCGGCGCTTTTCAGTAGACAATGCTCTGCATCCAACTGATAGCAGCCAATCGTATATATACGGGATTGATTCTTGGAACGCGCCCCTTCTTTCATACTCAACAGTCCACGGATATGCGCATCCATTTCTTCCGCGATAAAAGGCTTTTTGATATAATTATTGGCTCCGATCTGATATCCCTCTATCACATCTTTCGGGGTGACATGGCCGGAAGCGAATAAAAGAGGCGTATCGCCGTCTATCTCCCGTATTCTGGAAACCATCTCCCTTCCATCCATTACAGGCATCTCTATATCGGTCACGATAATGTCCGGATGATGCTCTTTCCAGGCATCCAGCCCTTCTTTTCCATTGTTAGCAATGATCACTTCATAGCCTCCGATCAAATCTTCAAGAGATGATTTCACCATGTAGCACAGGCTGGCATCATCTTCTACCAATAACAGCTTAATCATAATGTCTCAATTGTTTGGATTAGTATAGGTAAATAAATCGTAAACTCGCTGGATTGACCTTCGATACTGAACACACGGACTTCCCCGCCATGCGCTTCGGCCACCCGGTAGACATAGTTCAGCCCCAGGCCGAAACCGGCAGCTCCCCCCTTACGGTTCCGGTCGATAGCTGCCGCCCGCTCGAACTTCTCGAAAATCTTTTTCTGATCTTGGTGCGAGATACCGAATCCGTTATCTTTCACCCTGATCCATGTATAAGTATCATCCGAACCGACCGAAATATCGATCCGGACGGAATCTCCGGAATATTTGATGGCATTGTCGATCAGGTTGCTGATCGCTTCTTTCAGAAACTCTTCATCACCATATACCAGTTCCTGCCGTATATCGGTAGAAAACAGAGTCTCCTTACCCGCTTTCACCGAAAACTTCTCTATCAAATCATTGATAACCGGGGCAATCCGAAACTTCTTATTATCAAGCCTCAACTTCCCACTTTCCATCTTTGACAGAGTCAACACCTTATTTGTCAAAGCCAACAAATGAGCGACTTCATCCTCCACAATCTGAAAACTTTTTTCCCGTTTTTCCCCGGTCTGTTTATTACTATACAAAAGACGGAGTCCCAACTGAATCGAACTAAGAGGAGTCTTCATATCATGAACCATTGCATACGAAAAATCTTCCCGTAGCTTGGCGATTTTGTTTTGAAAAAAGATTACCTTGATCTGATAGACGATACAGGCAGCAACAAATACCATTATAAGGGCTGTGGCGATCAATATCAGCCCCATTCGTTCGAAGATTGTCACATAGGGATTCAATATTACAGCTTGGATGCCTTCGGAGCCGTCTTCCCGGATTGGGATAATCTCTGTTTTTATTGCACCCAAAGAAGAGACTCCAGAAGCTCCGGCAGATTGAATTACAGACTGATCCTTCATATTTATATGATTCAGAACTATATCTGTTTGTATATGCTGTTCTTTTAATTTAGAGGTATAAATACTATCTAATTGGGACATATCAATAGGGAAACCCCATTGGATCAAAGATTCATGCAAAGGGACAATCATTTTCGTTAGATTTCCTGCGTCTTCTATGGGACCAGATAATATTTCTCTCGGCTGATCAGCATCTGGCATGCTCTCTACTCTATATATTACCTCTAATTCTGCAGAAACCCAGAGTTGCTCTTCTGCTTTCTCCTTGATATCATTCCACAAAAGCATATACATATTATATAACCATATTATCTGCAACGATAATATCGCTAATAAGCCTAATGCCGTAATAAATTTTACTATATATACCCTTTTCATGATATTCATGCCACAAATATATAACATTTCGATAATATTAGATAACCTTTTGAAAGAACAAGTCACAATCAAGAATTCCGATCCAGGAGGCTGCATTCCTCCCGAACCGAATACTTGCTCTTGCTGTCCAAGCAACCCAAGCCCACTGGATGGGTTGAAAAAATTGGCACACATCCACTAAAATTTGGTAGAATCAATAATTATGTCTAATTTTAAATTTATAGAATGACGTAAACAAAATATTAGCATCTTTATCAAATT
The DNA here is from genome assembly GCF_014287585.1 of Parabacteroides hominis. Classification (GTDB taxonomy): domain Bacteria; phylum Bacteroidota; class Bacteroidia; order Bacteroidales; family Tannerellaceae; genus Parabacteroides; species Parabacteroides hominis. The sequence goes on from NZ_JACOOJ010000008.1 coordinate 69,952, forward strand.
GGTTAGAAGCTCATCCTCGCATTATAACACTGTTAGCAATAATAGTAAGTATTAGAGGCACATATCTTTTTGGAAAAAAAATTGGAGCTTTTATATATTATATACAGATGAACTATTTTAATTGAATCACAAAGGAGGGTATGTCAAAACTGCCTGTATAAATATCTGATTAATAGGTGCTGTCCTTTTGCGGCCCCGCGTCAAGCGCGGGGACAAGTACATTTTGACATACCACCTTTTAATCAGCCACCAATAATCTCTGTTTGCTGTCAATCTGATTTGTTTTGAACGTTTTTTCTGACAGATAAATTCATATTTTCCCTCTTTTAGGCTTAAATACCTCTTATATCCATGCCTTTCCCCAAAAATCATCTAAATGATTTTTCAAATGATCTGAATAGTTTGGCAAAACCATTTGGATGTTTCGGACAAACCATACGGATGAATCCGGAAAATCATTCAGATGATTTTCCCAGACGAACTGAAACAAAGAAAAAGAGTATCGTAAAAAAGCGCCTGAAAGGCATTTGAAAACAATTTTAACACCTCACAAGCTCTATAGAGCAGGCCATTTATGATTGACACTTTGACAGGAATCCATCTTTCCAACCGACACGCTCATCCATTTCTTCTGTACCGTTCCAGTTCCTCCATGACAGAAAAGAAACTTTCCGATGATCCTGAAAACAAAACGGCAATAGCGAACTCTGTTTCCCGCTTCTATCCGTAGCCATTCCGGCAAATGAGCACATACAGACGAATCAGAGGAAGGCGAATACGACAGTTTGACAAATTGCTTGTTGGGGGATATAATACGACAAATAATAAAGGCGACTACCGCGTTACGTCCGCTGAACAATTTCCAAAATAGTCATATTGTTTTATGAAAAATGATTCTATCTGTTCTACCAAATTAGGATTTTCATCTAAGGAAATGTTGTTTATAAGCATATAAGCACTCTTATCGATATTTTCTTTATGATAAAAATATTCGTCACTGAAGTAGGTCGCAATGATTCTTGAATATACTCTGTATCGTTTTGTACAGCTAATATCTTCATCGAATCCGTTTGCTCCAACAAAACCAAAAGAGGCTTTTTTATTGCTTTGATATATCGTGAGCATTATATTGATGCAAGTATTTATTATTCGTCTTGGCTCATTGGTATTCGTCATTATCCTATACTTATTCTTGGACAAAGAATGGCTCTTCTGATAGAATTTTACGGCATAAATGTTATGCTCATATTCTTCTACCCGGACAATATACACTAACTTTGATTTTGCGGACTTGAATCTATACAATAAAATACGAAGAAGTCCCTCGGAGTCTCCTTTATCCTTTTGAATAAAATAAAATGGATATGCACTTTCAAGCATTACAGCAAATAAGAATATACAGGAATCCTTCTTCTCTTAAGTTCTTCTTTGGATACATCAGACAAAATGAATTTCTTACCTGTATTCGTTTGATTAGAATCAGGTTTATTCTTTTTAGAAGAATCAATTTGCTGTTTTAATCTAATATTACCCACGGCATCTGAAGTGCTATAAATTGAATATTTAATCATTTGATGAGGCAAATATACAATCAATCAATCAATCAAACAAACGAATAAAGCGATAAAACATCAATCAATCACATATTTAACTTTTACCAATATCATTATCACCCTTATTAAGGATAATCCGCGAACCTGGTTCTTTAGTGGTTCAAATCTTCTTAAACACGAACCTATTGCCATCTATTACTTATTGTACGGTTCATTAAAATACCCGTTGGTCCAAATCGAAACACATTGGCATGAAAATCGATTTTCATACCCGCGAAAATAGAATTTCCCGCAAGGGTAATATTTTTTAACAAACATACATTTATACAAATACCTAATATAGAACAGAATACAAAAACATGCCATTTTAATGGGGTTATTGTACGCTTTAACATATTTACAAAGACATCAAATCCGCGTTTTGCCACTTTCGGATGATGGAACCGTTAACCTAAAGATAACGTAACGATAACATACCGGCGGATATCGTCTGCCTACTTTTGCCATAGATAAAAGAAACAAAGTATTAATCTTAAAAAATAAACAACAATGGATGCAATTACAATCACAGCAGCAATGGTTCTCTCTTTATTCGATACTAACATCGGGGGCGGACAATTTATTTATAACACCGAGTTCAACAACCGGCAGGAAGTATGTGCAAAAACTGTTTTCAAGAAAAACGATGACGGCAATTTCCAAAAGAGACTTCGTTACCGATATGACTACGACTCGCAAAAGCGCCTGGTGGCCAAAGAAGTCCAGGCTTGGGATCCGGTGTCCGACAAATGGGAAAACGCATATCGCCTGGAATACAAGTACGATTTGACGGAAACAAGCGTCACCTGCATGAAATGGGACAGCCGCACGAACAGCTACTCCAATCAGGAAGACAAAATCATTTATTCGCAATTGGACGAACATGTACTTAGCGTATGCAACTATACCTGGAACAAAAAAGACGAGAACTGGAATCTTGTCAGCCGGATGGCAGCATACGATCCGACCCATGAACTTTTATATACGGATAACCGGATGAAATGAAAATTAATTATTTCCGTCATTATGCAACTGTTTGAAACAATCGATCGGGCACAACGGATACATCGCATGATCCAAAAATCGGCAACAGGAACTCCTGCCGAATTTGCAGAACGACTGCATATCAGTCGCCGGTCACTATACTATTTGTTAGATGAACTAAAAGATTTCGGAGCAGAAATTGCATACGACCGTACTAAATGCACGTTCTATTATGCAAATAACTTTGAACTGGAACTTATCATCAAAGTCAGTCCGCTTACTTCCAAAGAAAAAAGTTACATTTATGGCGGAAATATTGAACTTTATTTCGACCGTGCAAGGAGGTTGCACGGAACCGGTCTATCTTTGCTAATGTAAAAGAGACAGGAATACTTGCAAGGATTTTGGTTTATTTTATAGGTTACCCGGTTGCCAGAGAAAGCGGGAAGCGGAAATAAGGGTCGAAAAGCTTGGATAGAGTAGGCCGATAAATATCATGGAAAAAGATAATAACACACATTTGTTAGAACTTACAGAACAAGAATTACAAATTTCAGGAGGAAGTATATTCTCACCCCCGCCTCATCATGTTCTTATGATGTGCATGATTTATGAAGCAGGTGCAGCTATTATCAATAGTGTCAGAGGTGCTTATATGGCGGGATATGAGGATGCCATGAATAACGGATAAACTATACATATCATGAATAAAGAATCTTTGACAGGAATTTCTTTTCTTTCAATAAAAGAAGAAGAAGATATTACAGGAGGAGCTGGATTAGAACTGGCACTTGCCATTTATGCTACTACATTAGCAGCAGCATATGGTTTAGGCTACTACCATGGGGTTCAAGACCGAAAAGCAAATAAAAGATAAACTTGACAATAGTCTGAATGATTTTATTCAGACTATTGTTTTTACACATTTATAGATATATGAAAATATTACATTTTATAATTAGAGCATTTATAATATTTTTAATGCTATTCTTCACTTATCTAATGTATAGTTCTATTCAAAATGGAAATACGCATAAGAACATGTATCTATACCTTCTATTTATAGCCTTATTGTTTTCTATCCTTTCATTGTTAAAAAAGAAATGAACAATCAAAATTAGAAAGCATAACACTCCCATTGTTAAAATTTATCGTTATCTTCGCATAGCTCGTGCTATTGAGCAGAGTACATGACAAACCGATCATGTACCTAAATACATAAAACGGAGGTGACAATATGGCAAACCCCAGATTACCCAATATAACAGAGGCGGAACAGGAGCTCCTGTATGAGAAGTTGAATATTTATAACCAGGGGAAAGCCTCTTATAAGGAGGTGGGATGTTATCTTGTGGTTTTACCGAGGGAAGGGCATCCTAACTACAGCCTGTGGTTCTACACGCCTCTGCTCGACAGGCGGTGCATCCTCTTTATCGAAGACCTGAAACCGGACATTATCCAGTCGTTGCGCATCGTCACTTCCGAATTGTGGTATGCCAACCGCCGCATCCTGATCACGGACTACAACGAAAAGAGGATGTCGACACACGGGGACGACCTGATCGCTTTCGGCAAATACCGCGGACATTTCCTGTATGAGATCCTGCGGATAGATCCGGGTTACGTGAACTGGATCGCCTGCAAATACACGCCTACGATTCCCAAGCAGGAACGGTTTGTGAAAATGGCACAAGCCTACAACTGCGTCTACCTGGACAAGATGCTGAAAAAGAAATACCAGCCGCGCCCCACCAGCCGTTTCTTAGGGAAGAAAGGGGACAAATTGACCGATCTTACCCTAAAAATCACCAAAGTGCAGGTGGAAGACGATCCGTACAGGACGCATGTCGTCGGGACGACTCCGGTCTTCTTCGTCCGCCAACGCCTGACAGCCATCGATGCGGGCGGCAACCTGGTAAACCTGACCTTTACGTCAGGCAATCCCAGCCAGGTATCCGGGCAGTTGCCTTCCCTGGAACATGCCTACCGGCCGGGCGAGGTGCTGCACATATCTTCGGCACGGATCGCTGCGACGTTTGAGAGCTATGGCATACAGTACACGCGGCTGAATTATGTCAAGATTGGAAAATAATCGCTACCTTTGCCTTCTCGAAAAAGGACAGCAAGATGAAAATAGTCGCCGACAATACCGTTCCTTATCTGAAAGGAATCGCAGAACCGATCGCAGAGGTAAAGTATCTCACTTCTAAAGAGTTTACACCGGAAAACATAAAAGATGCAGACGCACTGATCGTGCGAAGCATAGACAAATGCACCCGCGAACTGCTCGAAGGAAGCCGGGTTAAGTTGATTACCAGCGCCACGATAGGCTTCGACCATATCGACATCCGGTATTGCGACGAGGCAGGCATCACGTGGAAAAACTCGCCGGGATGCAATGCCGTTTCGGTCGCCCAATATGTGCTTGCCGGATTGATCACGATCGCGCTCCGAAAGGGAGAAACCCTACAAGGGAAAACAATCGGGATCGTCGGAGTAGGCCATGTCGGGAAAGAGGTGGAGAAGCTATGCTCGGCCTACGGGATGAACGTGCTCCGCAACGACCCGCCGCGTGCGGAAACGGAAGGAGAAGACGGCTTTGTCTCGCTGGAGACGATTGCCGAACAGGCTGATATCGTCACTTTCCACACACCGCTGACGAAAGAAGGCCGTTTTGCCACCCGCCACTTGGCAGGGGAAGACTTTTGCGGCAAACTCCAACGGAAAACCTGGTTCATCAACACTTGCCGGGGAGCCATCCACGACACGGAAGCCCTGTTGCGCGCCCGTAAAGAAGGCAAGATCAGCGAACTGATCTTAGACTGCTGGGAAAACGAACCCGATATAAACAGGGAATTGCTGGCAATGGCCGCGATAGCGACCCCGCATATCGCCGGTTTCTCTGCAGACGGGAAAGCCAACGGTACGCGCACCTGCCTGGAAAACATCGAAAAGTTCTTCCATGTGAAGATCGATAAGATCGGCGAAGTGGTTCCGCCGGCCCCCGAAACTCCGGTTATCGACCTGGACCGTTTCACTGGGAACCGGATCGAGCAGGCGATCCTTGCCAGTTTTAATCCGCTTGTTGCAGACCGGGCATTGCGGGAAAATCCCGACAGGTTCGAATGGTTCCGTGCGAACTATCATCATCCGAGGGAATACCAGGCATACACGATCGTTCATGCGACCCCGGAAGAAGCCGTGCTGCTTCAAAGATTAGGTTTCAGGATTCGATAACACAACACCAACCAAACGGAACGATGGCAAAAGACAAACTCATTTCGCCCAGCTTCTGCTATATCTTAGCAGCCAACTTTTTGTTGTTCTTCGCATTTTATCTGATATTGCCGGTCCTGCCGTTTTACCTGCAAAACCAGTTCGATGCGGATAAATCGATGATCGGTTTTATCCTGTCGTGCTATACCATTGCCGCTCTTTGCATCCGTCCGTTCTCCGGGTATCTGCTGGACACATTCGCCAGACGACCGTTGTACCTGTTGGCTTACTCCGTCTTCATGGTCATCTTCGCCGGATATATGATCGCCAGCCTGCTGAGCATCTTTATCGCGCTCCGCATCTTGCACGGTTTCGCCTTCGGCATGGTGACGGTGTCGGGCAATACGATCGTGATCGACATCCTGCCCTCTTCCCGCCGCGGCGAGGGGATCGGCTATTACGGGCTGGCAAACAATACGGCTATGAGTTTCGGGCCGATGACAGGGCTGTTCATGCACACCAGCTTCTCCTACGAAACGATTTTCGCCTGCTCGCTCCTCTCCTGTTTTCTCGGATTCATCATGGCCTATTTAGTAAAAACGCCGCAGAAGCAGCCGATAAAGAAGGAACCGATCTCGCTGGACCGTTTCTTTTTGGTGAAAGGGACCTGGGCTGGCATCTCTTTGCTGCTGCTCTCCATCCCCTACGGCATGACGACCACATACGTGGCCATGTATGCCGATGAAATCGGGATTTCCGTCAATTCGGGATTATATTTCACCTTTATGGCGATCGGTCTGGCCGTCTCGCGCATGTTCTCCGGACGGCAGGTCGACAAAGGAAGGATTACGTTGGTCATCTCGTTGGGAATGTATCTTGCCGCCGCCAGCTTCTTCGGGCTGGCAGCCCTTGAAAGGCTGATGCGATGGAACCCGGCCTTCACCTCTTATCTGTATATCGGGATCGCCCTTTCACAAGGAGTCGCATTCGGCACGATGTTCCCGGCTTTCAACACCCTGTTCGTGAACTTGGCTCCCAACAGCCAGCGGGGAACAGCGACTTCCACCTACCTGACCAGTTGGGATGTGGGGATCGGTATCGGGCTGATGACAGGCGGAAGTATTGCGCAGGCTTTCGGAGGGTTCAACCATGCTTACCTGTTCGGGGCGTGCCTGACAATTCTTTCGACATTGTTCTTTTTATTGAAAGCCGGACCTCATTTCAACCGGAACAAACTGAGGTAAGGGGCGGCTTAGCTGTTGCGGTACTCCAGCGGCGACATTCCCACGTAGCGGCGGAAATACTTGTCGAAGAAAGCGACATTGCTGTACCCCAACCCGATAGAGATTTCCTTTATCGGGAGATTCGTTGATTTCAGTTGGGCTTTGGCGTCCATTATCACGACGTTGGCAATAATATCGAGGGCCGTCATCCCGGTCGTCTTTTTGATCACGTAGCAGAAATGCGGCAAGGTGATCCGCAGCTTGCCTGCATAGAAGGAGGCGCTCCGCTCTTTCGTATAATATTGCCAGACAAGCTGCACGAACTCGCGGGCGATTTCCTTGTCACGGCTCAGGACCGGTTCTTTCCAGGTATTGAACTTCCTGTACATATTGACCACTCCTTGGATCAGAAGGTCGAGGACCGGTTTCAGACTGTCGGTAAAGAGGATAGAGTCAGGATCGTTGTCCGCCCGTACCAGCAGGGAGAAAAAATCCTTATAGATAGCGGCGGCATTAGCGGACAAAGAGACTACCGGATTCTCGATGATCGTAACGATCAGGTTGGAGATCGTCCGGATAAAATTGATGCTTTGCAGGAAACGGGAAGAAAAAGCGACGAAACAGACCTCGGCATCTTCCGACACCTCATGGATCTGGATAAAGTTGTTAGGCAGCAAGGTGATGAAATCGTTCGCCCGCGCCGTATGTTCATCCAGGTTTATCGTCACACGGATCGTCCCCCGCGTACAAAAGGCAAACACGCCCGCTTTTATCTTGCAGGGAAAAAGCCCGTACATGTTCAGGATGTCGCCCGTAATACCATCGCCTACGATAAAATCCTTCGGGATATCGAATTTAGGCAAGTCAACGTCTATCTTCATAAAACATCGTTTTGTTGTTTCAAAAGTAGCAAAATATGCTTAGTCTGCCTAACAATCTTAAAAATAGAATATTTATTCCTAAACATGGAGATTGTTTGTTTCAAACTTAAGCCTGTTCTTTGTATCATCATATAGTATGACTAAAAACGAAATAGATGAACAGAAAATCAATATGCAGTTCCCTTTGCGCCATGATGCTGGCTATCCTCTTGATATCCTGCAATGACGATAATGACCATGACGGCCTTGCCCCGGCGGAACTGAGCGGGACCTATTCCAACAAACTAAGCGCCCCGGCCAACGGAGATTCCCTTATTTTGAGCTACAACGGGAATACATTCATCGGAAAAGATGCGGAATTTAAGACGGATGACGGGAAAACCGCACACATCATTCTTAAATATGTACTACCGCACGATAAAGAAACGACTATTGCCGGCGTCTCTCTGACGGCAAGTCCCGGCAGCTATTCCTTCAGTGGCGACGCGACTGCTTCAAACGGCACGGCGTTTCATTACCAGGGCAACATACAGGCCGGAAGGCTGGCGCTGGAACTGTCGGACATCACGATTCCGGAAAACCGGCTGACGGCGAACGGGACCTGGCATGTCGCACATGAAAACGCCTCTTATTATAATGTGGACAACGGCAGCATGCAGACGATGACCGGAATGCTGTATAACCTGGTGGGCGGCAGGCTGGTCAGCAACCTGATCAGTTCCGTGCTGGACGATCTGACCTTCCAGGCGGACGGAAACATCATCGCCCGCTATGCGCCCCTGCCCGACTCGATCCAGATAGGAAGCCTGATAAGCAGCTATGTCAAACATCCGGCAAACGACTGGACCGATTCGCCTCCCAACCTGGCGACTTATTATGTGGAGGACAATACATCGATATATGTAATCCCGCAGATCGACATGATCATCCGCCAGGTGATGACAAACAAGCAGACGAAAGCCGGCTCCGGCGAGAACTCCATGGAGAATGCGCTCTTAGCCGCCTACCGGAAGATCAACACCTGGTCTACAACCGGCATCAAAATGACGATCCGCGAGAGCGAAGACCCGGCAAAAGGCGATATCATCCTGCTCCTCGACAAATCGGAAATACAGGAATTGTTCGCCCTGCTGGACATCGTAAAGGTCTTTATTCCGGAAGAAACGCTTAACGCGCCTGTCATGGACCTGATCGGCGACCTGATCCCGCCCCAGTTCGCAAGTATCGCAGGCATACTCCTGAAAGGAAAGACGCTCGGCGCGATCCTGGACCAGTTGAGCCAGGAGCTGAACGCAATTCCCATCGAGATCGGCATCTATTTATACAAGGACAAACCTGTCAACTAAAAGCAATCCGCATGAAAAAGCTATATATCCTGATTTTCGCCCTGTCGCTCTTCACCGGAGCCGCATTCGGCCAAACGGTGAAAGGGCACGTCTATGACGCGGAAACCCATGAACCGCTACCGGGTGTCAACATCACCTACAAGAAAATAAACGGAGACACGAACGGAACCATATCGGATGCCGACGGAGCCTACGAAATCGTGCTGCCGGACGGCGGGATCGACCTCCTGTTCAGCTATATCGGATATGAAAACGAACAGCTCCCGCTGGTACTCCGCAAAGGGGATGTCAAGACAAAAGATGTCTATATGAACATCAAAGCGAACCTGCTGGGAGACGTGGTGGTCAGCGCCGGACGCTTCGAACAGAAACTAAGCGACGTCACCGTTTCGATGGATCTGCTGAAAGCGGGCGATATCGCCAAGCAGGCTCCTACCGACCTGAGTTCGACACTGAACACGATGCCGGGCGTGGATATCAACGACAAACAGCCCTCCATCCGCGGCGGAAACGGTTGGACATACGGGGTCGGTTCGCGCAGCCTTGTCTTAGTGGACGGCATGAGCGCTCTGAGTTCGGGCAACGGAGTGATCAACTGGAACATCGTCCCGCTCGAAAATATCGAGCAGGTAGAGGTGATGAAGGGGGCGTCTTCCGTGCTCTACGGTTCATCGGCCCTGAACGGGGTGATCAACATCCGCACGAAGCGTCCGGGACTCACGCCGACCACAAGCGCCCGTGCCTATGTCGGGATCTACGACCATCCGGCTCACGACGAATATGAAGGGGCGGACGTCTCGCATGCTCGGCGGATCGGGAATTTCGACGTGTCGGGAGGGCTCAACCTGTTTTCCGACGACGGATACCGCGAGCAGGGATACAACCGGCGCCTGCGGTTCGGAGGCAATATGACGTACCACCATCCGATGAAAGAAGGTAAGCTCCTGAACTACGGGTTCAACTTCAACTACCTGGCCGACAAATATGCCGACTTCTTCATTTGGCGTTCGCCGGTGGAAGTCTACCAGCCGTCGTCTATCGCCAATATGGGGCGCAAAGGGAACACCTTCTATATCGACCCGTTCTTCAACTTTACCAATCCGAACAACAACACCTCGCATAAGATCAAAACCCGTTTCTATTACCGGGGAGACAATATCATCGACGGAAGTTCCAGCCGCAAGTCGCTCGACGACATCTTAGGCGATATGGGAAGCGATGCCGCCACGGTCACCGCCTATATCGACAACATCAAGAACGGAGACTACAGCCCGTTCTTCCCGCTGATCCAGCCGATACTGCAAGGCGACCTGAACGGGATCGTGGACGGGGCCGTCAACATCCTGAACGGGGTATTCCCGACTGCCACGACAGCCGATTACTGCGACCTGATCTCCTGGGTGATGAACAACAACAAGGAGAATGTTCCCAAAGGGACGGACAAGAACTACACCTACTATGTAGACTACCAGTTCAATAAGAAATGGGACAGCGGGAGCCAGATCACCGCCGGGGCGACCTACGAACACATGAAAAGCGTTTCGAAAACGACCGGGACGCACGACAGCGACAACGCCGCCCTGTTCGTCCAGTACGACCAGCGTTTCTTCGACCGCCTGAGCGTATCGGCCGGCATGCGTGCCGAATACTACCGGGTGGACAACTACCTCAGGGAGGCGGATACCAAACTGTTCGGGACCCGGATTCCGGTCAAACCGATCTTCCGCGCCGGACTGAACTACCAGCTTGCCGACTACAGCTTTGTCCGCGCCAGTTTCGGACAGGGCTACCGCTATCCTTCGCTGACCGAAAAATATGCCCGCAAAGACATCGGCGGCGTCGGCGTGTACCCGAACAAGGAGGTGAATGCCGAAAAGGGCGTGAACGCCGAATTAGGCTTCAAACAGGGATATAAGTTCGGCAACCTGATGGGATTCTTCGACCTGGCGGGATTCTACACTCAATATACCGATATGATCGAGTTCCGCTTCGGGATCTTCAACAATACGACATACCAGTATATCAACGGCACGCGCGACCTGCTGAACATGGTCACCCAGGGCCAGTTGCCGGGATTCGGCGCACAGTTCTACAACGTTTCGAAAGCACGTATCTACGGGGCGGAAATCAGTACGAACGGTGTCTACACGTTCAACCCGAACGCCACGCTGAGCTACAACTTAGGATATGTATTCATCGAACCGGAAGACGCCGACTACAAGAAAAAGAACGAGGAAGAAGCTACCTACGACGATCCGATGCGCATGAAAGAGAAGTCCAACACATCCAAATATCTGAAATACCGTCCCAGACATACGGTCAAAGCCGTCCTCGACTTCCAGTGGAAGCGGCTGACGCTGGGGACTAATATCGCGTGGAAAAGCAAGACGCTGGCCGTCGACTACCTGATGGTGGACGAGCGGGAGAAGGAACAGCCGGAAATCATGGACTACGTGCGCGACATCCTCTTCGGCAACGTGAACGGGCAAACGCTTCACTCCTATTGGGCGAAGAACAACACGCCCTACTGCGTGGTCGACCTGCGTGCAGGCGTGAAGATCACGAAGGAACTATCCTTCCAATTTATGGTAAACAACTTGTTCAACAAGGAATACAGTACGCGCCCGATGCTGGTTTCAGCACCCCGCACCTATGTCATGCAGTTGAGCGCGAGCTTCTGATACAGGTTTTTCTCCGGGAGTTTCAAAAAGTTTCCCGCGCATGAAACAAAAGTTTCTCCGGCAGGAAACAAAAGTTTCACATGCAGGAAACAAAAGTTTCATCGAAGGGGAACTTTTACTGCTCACCTATCAGTTCTTCTATAATATGAGGATAATGGGCGTATTCCAGCGCGTGCACTTTGGTGGCGACCTCTTCCGGCGTATCGGACGGCAGGACGGGACATTTTGCCTGGAAGATAACCTTCCCTTCGTCGTAATGCTCGTCTATGTAATGGATGGTAATGCCGGTTTCCCTCTCGCCGGCGGCAACTACCGCCTCGTGCACGTGCATCCCGTACATGCCTTTGCCGCCGTATTTAGGCAGAAGGGCTGGATGAATATTGATGATTTTGCCCGGATAGGCATTCAACAGGGGATCGGAAATCTTATTCATGAAGCCGGCAAGGACAACCAGGTCCGTATCGTATTCAGCAAGTTTCGCCAGGACAGGTCCACCGTCTGCAAATTCCTCCCTCGAAAAGACAAAAGAAGGAACCCCCAACTTGTTCACACGGGCATGCACGCCTACGTTCCGGTTGTTAGACAAAACAACCGCCACTTTAATAGTTTCACTTTTAGAGAAATATCGGGCGATATTCTCTGCGTTCGTACCCGACCCGGAGGCAAAAATTGCTACGTTTTTCATGTTTTCCCCTGTTTTTGTGCACAAGAAAAGAAAAAATGTGCAGTTTTCCGCATTTTTAGCTCATTAAATTTGTTTTGTAACATAAAAAATTCTTTTCTTTGCACTGCAAATTTAAAAAGTATATTCGTATTTATTAATCTAAATTGAAAAAGTTATGTCTGAAGTTGCTGAAAGAGTAAAAGCTATCATCGTTGACAAATTAAGTGTTGAAGAAACAGAAGTTACAAACGAAGCAAGCTTTACTAACGATTTAGGAGCAGACTCTCTTGACACTGTAGAACTGATTATGGAATTCGAAAAAGAATTCGGTATTTCTATTCCTGATGATCAAGCAGAAAAGATTACAACTGTAGGCGACGCCATTGCTTACATCGAAGCTAACGCGAAGTAATCAATCCTTTTAATTAAAGGTATGGAATTAAAAAGAGTTGTGGTAACAGGTCTTGGAGCTATTACTCCTCTTGGTAATACTCTTCCGGAAACATGGGAAGGTATTATCAATGGGAAGAGTGGAGCCGGGCCTATTACTCAGTTTGATGCATCCAAATTCAAGACACAATTTGCATGCGAAGTAAAAGGCTTCGACCCGTTGACAGTAATGGATCGGAAGGAAGCCCGCAAGTGTGACCGTTATAGTTTATTCGCAATAAATGCCGCAAAACAAGCGATTGAAGACGCAGCTATGGACTTGGACAACGAGGACAAGAACCGTATCGGCGTTATCTTTGCCTCTGGTATCGGCGGTATCAAGACATTCGACGAAGAAGTTTTAGGATATGCAAAGACCAAAGACACGATCGGTCCTAAGTTCAATCCGTTCTTCATCCCGAAGATGATCTCCGATATCGCAGCCGGACATATCTCCATGCTTTACGGATTCCACGGCCCCAACTTTGCGACAGTATCAGCTTGTGCATCTTCTACCAACGCGATCAGTGACGCGTTCAACTATATCCGTCTGGGAAAAGCGAACGTGATTATAACCGGTGGCGCCGAAGCCGCTATTTCGGAATCAGGTGTCGGCGGGTTCAACTCGATGAACGCGCTGTCGACCCGCAACGATTCGCCCGAAACCGCTTCCCGCCCGTTCAGCGCAAGCCGTGACGGATTCGTAATGGGAGAAGGCGGAGCCTGTCTGGTCCTGGAAGAAATGGAACACGCTTTGGCTCGTGGAGCTAAAATATATTGCGAGATTGCCGGAACCGGCATGTCTGCCGATGCTTACCACCTGACTGCTTCCCATCCGGACGGATTAGGAGCGAAGTTGGTTATGCGTAACGCACTGGAAGATGCCGAAATGAATCCGGAAGACATCGATTACATCAATGTTCACGGAACCTCTACCCCGGTAGGAGATATCTCGGAAGCAAAAGCGATCAAGGAAGTTTTCGGAGATCACGCTTACAATCTGAATATCAGTTCGACGAAATCAATGACCGGACACCTTTTGGGTGCAGCCGGAGCGATCGAAGCAATACTCTGCATCAAGGCAATAAACGACGGTATCATTCCTCCGACGATCAACCATGCGGATGGCGATGATGATCCTGAAATAGATTATAAACTGAATTTCACATTCAATAAAGCTCAAAAAAGAGAAGTACGGGCAGCACTGTCCAACACCTTCGGGTTCGGCGGTCACAATGCGTGTGCTATTGTTAAAAAATTTGTGAAGTAACGTGTTTACAAAGCTATACAAAAGAATAAGGCTCCTCAAGAACATGGGTAAGGAGCCTTATTCTTCTTTATACAAGATACTCGGTTTTTATCCCGATAACATCCACCTTTATGAACAAGCCTTCCTCCATAAATCCTCTTCCGTAGAAAGCGGTGACGGCAGATGGCTGAACAACGAACGGTTGGAGTTTTTGGGCGATGCCATATTGGATGCAGTCGTAGGCGATATCGTTTACAAACACTTCCAGAACAAGCGGGAGGGATTCCTCACCAACACCCGCTCCAAAATCGTACAGCGCGAAACGATGAACCGCGTTGCCGTCGAACTGGGACTCGACAAGATGGTCGTGTACTCCGCCAAACTGAGCTCCCACAACAACCACATGTATGGAAATGCCCTCGAAGCATTGATCGGTGCGATCTACCTGGATCAGGGCTACGAGGTTTGCTATAACTTCATCCAGAATGTGCTCATCAAGAAATATGTCAACCTGGAAACGATCGCCCGCAAAGAGGTCAACTTCAAATCGAGCCTGATCGAATGGAGCCAGAAGAACAAGCTCGAAATATCGTTCGACCTGATCGAATCGTTTACCGATAACGACGGGAACCCGGTGTTCCAGACAGGCGTGACGCTTTCCGACACGCAGATAGGCGTAGGCATCGGCTATTCGAAAAAGGAATCCCAGCAGAGCGCAGCCAAGATGGCGATCAAGAAACTGCGGACCGACAAAACATTCCAGCAATTCATCTCGGAACTCAAGAAGAAGAAAACCGGCGAGAACACAGCCGATAACGAGTTCGAGGAACTCCCTGAAGAAGCCGTAGAAAACAATGGACAGGAAACGGCAGAAATGGAAATGAACGGCACGGAAAAAAGAAAAGCGGAAACAAGCATGGAAGCCGTTCCCGCCGAAAGCTAATTTTTAATTTCCAAACGATATTCCCATCCGTTTTCCCTGAATGATCAGATCATGTTCGGGGGTTACCAGTTTCAGTTTACCGGCCACTTCGGCCAGAGGGATCGACTCGACTTCATTCCCTTTCATACAGACCATACGCCCGAATTGTCTGTTCGCGATCAGCTCCGTAGCATGTCCTCCCAGGCGGGTAGCCAAGTTACGGTCGAAGGGGGAAGGATTACCTCCGCGCTGGATATATCCCAAAACGGTATCGCGGCTTTCGATCCCGGTAGCCTCCTCTATAACACGCGTCACATAGACGGAAGGACGCTCCTTGTCGGGCGTTTCGATCCCTTCGGCCACAACCACGATGGAATAAGGCTTGCCACGGCGGGCACGGTCCAGGATCACTTCGTTTATCTTGCCCATGTCAAAGCCCAGTTCAGGCAGCAGGATCACATCGGCGCCTCCGGCCATCCCGGCATACAGTGCGATCCAGCCGGCATGGTGTCCCATCACCTCGACCACCATCACCCGCTTGTGCGAACTGGCGGTCGAATGCAAGCGGTCGATCGCTTCGGTCGCGATGTTGACAGCCGTATCGAAACCGAACGTTATGTCCGTTCCCCAGATATCGTTATCGATTGTCTTCGGCACGCCGATCACGTTCAGCCCCATCGCCGAGAGCATGCCGGCGGTTTTCTGCGTCCCGTTGCCGCCGATGCAGACGAGGCAGTCCAGGCCGAGTTCTTCATAATTCTGCCTGATGAGCTGCGGCTTCTCGCTTTCGCCTGAAGCTAAGAGTTTACGGAAAGGTTTCTCGCGGGAAGTTCCCAGGATCGTACCGCCCAGGTTCAGGATACCGGAAAGGCTGCGTTCGTCGAAAGCCTGGATATCTTTATTCAGCAGGCCGACAAAGCCGCTGTGTATGCCGATGACTTCCATGCCATAGTGCATAATGGCCGTTTTACCGACACCGCGTATCGTGGCGTTTATTCCGGGACAGTCGCCGCCGGAGGAAAGGATACCTATTTTCATTGTTTTTTGGGATTAAGTACTTGTTGCACAAAGATAAGAAAATTATCGTATCTTTACCGGAAACTTATTATTCACGTGTGTTTTATTCATCTAATTCTATCATATCATGAAAAAGTATCATTTACCCGGAGTTTTGACTCTTATTGTGTTAATGGCTATTGCCTGTTGTTCGACTATCACCGCCCAGAAACCGGATTCCAAGTTCGGAGGCGTACAGATCGGAGCTATCTCCTACAGTTTCCGGAGCATGCCGGACCAATCGCTCGAAGCAACCCTCGATTACTATGTTCAATCGGGCGTCAGTTCTGCCGAACTGATGGGCTACACGGTTGAAAACTACTTAGGGATTCCCCAGACCAAAGACAAAGAGGCTTTGAAGAAATGGCGCCTGTCCGTTCCGATGAGCAAATACAAGGACGTGCGCAAGATGTTCGCCAAGAAAGGCGTCGGCATCCATATCCTGAAATTAGGCAGCCCGGACTGGTCGGACGAAGAGATCGACTATGCGTTCAACGCCTGCAAGGCGATCGGCGCCAAAGGCATCACGATGGAAATCTCCGAAAAGGCAGCCAAACGTATGGCTCCGTTTGCAGAGAAACATAACCTGTATGTGATCTTCCACAACCACGGACAGCCCGGCAACCCGAAATTCAGCTTCGACGATATCCTGGCATACGGCCCGAAGCTGATGCTGAACCTCGACGCCGGACACTATTTCGGCGCAAGCGGCCTGCATCCGAACGGCATTATCGAACGCCTGCACGACCGTATCGTCAGCATCCATATCAAAGACAAAACGGCTAAAACCGCTTCCGATCCCGACAAGAACCGTTCTTTCGGCGAAGGCGACACCCCGGTTTACGAGGTCCTTCAACTGATCCAAAAGAACAAATGGCCGATCTACTGCGATATCGAACTGGAATATGAGATTCCGCAAGGCTCCGATGCAGTCAAGGAAGTCAAGAAGTGCGTGGAATATTGTAAAAAAGGGCTTGAGAATTGACCTTTGATAATGGACAATTGACAATTGGGCTTTGCGACTGAAAATCAAAATAATTGTCTATTGTCAATTGTCTATTGTCCATTGTTTACTACATTTGCACCTGATTCAAACAACAGGAGCATGGATATTCTGACAAATACGATATCACTACTCTTCCGCCCCCGGCAAAAAGAGATCGCAAGGTTTGCGCAGGATGCAGACACCATTCAGCACAAGCAGTTGCAGTCCCTTCTGTCTGCCGCCCGGAATACAGAATGGGGTTTGAAATACGGCTACAAAAACATCAGGGGATATGCAGACTTTTGTGAGCGGATTCCCCTGCAAACGTATGACGACCTGAAGCCATACGTCACCCGTATGATAAACGGAGAAAAGAATATCCTCTGGCCTTCGGTCGTGCGGTGGTACGCAAAAAGCAGCGGCACCACGAACGACAAAAGCAAATTCCTTCCCGTCACGCCCGAAATCCTGAAAGGGTGTCATTACAAAGGCGGTTTCGACACCGTCTCCATCTATCTCCGGAATAATCCCGACAGCCATTTCTTTGCCAGCAAAGGGCTAATCTTAGGCGGAAGCCACAGCCCTTCCCCTTTGAACCGGAATGCGCACTGCGGAGACCTTTCGGCCGTCCTGTTGCAGAACCTGAACCCGCTCGTCAACCTGATCCGCGTCCCCGACAAAAAGATCATCCTGATGGATGAATGGGAAAGCAAGATCAAGGCGATCGTCGAAAGCACCTGGAAAGCCGACGTGAACAGCCTCTCCGGCGTCCCCTCGTGGATGTTGGTGCTGATCAAGGCGGTACTGCAAAAGGCGGGATGCGAATACCTGACGGACGTCTGGCCCAATATGGAAGTATTTTTCCACGGCGGGATCAGTTTCGAGCCGTACCGGGACCAGTACAAGGCGTTGATCCCTTCGGACCGGATGCATTATATGGAAACCTACAACGCGTCGGAAGGTTTCTTCGGCCTCCAGGACGATCCGTCGGAACACAGCCTGCTGATGATGATCGACTACGGCGTCTTCTATGAATTCATACCGATTAACGAGGTGGGCAGCGAACACCCGACCGTCCTTCCGTTAGAAGCCGTAGAGGTGGGGAAAAACTATGCGATGGTGATCACTACCTCCGGCGGATTGTGGCGTTACCAGATCGGCGACACGGTCCGTTTCACCTCCCTTTATCCGCACAAGTTCGTGATATCGGGACGTACCAAGAACTATATCAATGCCTTCGGGGAAGAGCTGATGGTTGACAATGCCGACAAGGCGATCAGCAGCGTCTGCCGCCTGACGGGGGCCAAAGTGAAAGAATACACCGCCGCTCCCCTCTTTATGCTCGACAAGGCTAAAGGCCGTCATCAGTGGATGATCGAGTTCGAGAAAATGCCGCCTTCGCTGGATGACTTTGCAGCTCTTCTGGATAAAACTTTGCAGCAGCTCAACTCCGACTACGAAGCCAAACGCTATAAAGAAATTTCTCTCCAACCTTTGGAGATACGAGTAGCCCGTGAAGGGACCTTCTACGAATGGCTCCGCCGGAAAGGTAAATTAGGAGGCCAGCACAAAATTCCCCGTCTCAGTAATGACCGGACGTTTATTGAGGAGTTGGAAGAGGTTTTATGAATTAAAAATTAAGAATTAAGAATTAAAAAATAGGGGTGTGTCGCTTGTTGCGTGCAGATGATATTTCTCAAAACTTCCAAGACAGATAAAGGCCGCCTCCATCGGGGCTAAGCGTCGGGGCGACGATCAGGCGGTCGCTTCCCTTCATATTGATTTTGCGGGCGATCGCGTTGCGGATAGGGAAATAGGTCAGGTAGGCGAGTTCGACGGAGAGGATACCGAAGCCGGCTCCTGCCACCACATCCGCCACCCAATGCCGGTTATTATACAGACGGGAACAGGCGACAAAGGTCGCCAACGCATAACCCGAATAAGCCAGTACGGGACTGCTATCCTTAAACTCCTTCCAGGCGATATGCGCACCCAGAAAGGCATTAGCCGTATGCCCGGAAGGGAAAGAATGAGGACCGCCGTCCGGGCGAATCTCGTTCACCGTATATTTCACCGTCCGTGTCATGGCGGCATTGAAGCCTTCGGCTATAACGACTAAGCAAAGCTGATCCACCCAATTATGCTTCTCCTTCCCCATCAGGTCGCATACGAATACCCAACCCAACATGCCCCATTCCATATAATCGTCGATCCGTATCTTCTTGACGGAATCCTTGCGGGAAAAGAGGTGGAAATCGTTCATCCCGTCTATGGCAGTGCCAATCGCCCCGACTGTTATCAGGGAAGCGGGAAGGATCAGGCTTTTCGGTTTGAATTTATATTCGACGACGGACATCCGGGATGTACTGTCCCGTGCCCCCGTATCGGACACGGAAAGGCATAAGACCGGTTCAGGCAAGGAAGGTTCGCGAACCGCCCCTACCGTTGTAAATATTGTAAACTGGAGTAATACCAGCAGGATGCAAATAAAAAATTTCACTAATTACCTTATTGATTTTCGCCCCCAAAGGAACAAAAATCTTCTTACATCACAACTATCGGTTTGCTATTTCTTAACGGCAAAAAGGAAGTGTGTCAAAATTCCGTTTTGTGATCCCGGACTTGATACGGGATCAGTAACACCCCGATTATTCTTTCTGGAACTTCCGGCTTACCTTCAACAAGTTTGCAGTAAAGGCCACCACATTCTGCGCCTCCTGCACCATATTGAGATAGACCATGCTGACCTTCGTGCTTCCGCTCTGTCCCTGGATTCGTTTCAGTTCCTCCTTCTTCAGAAGCGTCAGTTTCGCCAGCAGGTCGACCGATTCGGCGATCAGGTCGTCCATGCGATGGTAATCGTTGCTTTCGATCATGGCAGCACTGCGGTTCAGGAAAGAAACGATGCTGTCGGTCATTTTTCCGAAGTCCTCCTTCTGTACCTCGCAGAGCGGACTGAAATGGTTGTCGACATGCTCTTTGCCTGGTTCCGTCAGGCGGCGGATACTGAACACGATCTCGCTGGCAAAGTCATTTCCCTGATAATAGTACAAACCTTTATCGATCGCGATATCATGCTCCAGCTGGGTAACGCCCAACGTGCCGACACGTTTGACCTGTTTCAGGTAACTCTTCTTCTCTTCGATCGCGATCATCACCTTCCGAAGTTCCCGCAGGTTCTCGTCCATAAAGCCATGAACAGAGCGGTTGAAAGCGTCGGAAGCGAAGTTCAGGACATTACACAACTCCTCGCGGCTATGTTCGCGGAACAGAGAAAGAGCTTCGCGTTTGTCCTTTGTCTCGCGCAGTTTGGAAATCGTCGAATCGACTTCTTCCTGCATGGCTTCCTTCTTCATCTTTTTCCGGTAAGCCAGATGACTACGGATCAACATATAAACGGCAAGCCCGACCATTGCAGCCATTGCCGCCACACCTCCGACATGGATCAACAGAGCCACCAGGAAACAGATCGTAAAAGCGGCGCCAGCCGTAATGAACCAACCTCCGATCACGGAAAGCACACCGGTGATGCGGTAAACCGCACTCTCACGTCCCCACGCACGGTCGGCGAGCGAACTACCCATTGCCACCATGAAAGCCACATAAGTCGTAGACAGAGGCAACTTCAAAGAAGTACCCACGGCAATAAGCAAACCGGAAAGCACCACATTGACGGACGCACGTACCAAGTCGAAACTCGCTTTATCCTCAAGAATAATCTCGTTATTATTAAAACGGCTGTCGATCCAGTCTTTCGCCCGTGGAGGGACTACGCTCAGAAGTGTCGTGGAGATATTATTGCAAGTACGGACCAGCGTTCTCGCCACCGGCGAAGTCCCGAAGTTCTCATTACCTTCCGACTGGCGCGAAAGATCCAGAGAGGTCTTTACGACATTATGCGCTTTCTTTGAAGTTGCAAGCGCAATGACCATGACCAGTCCGGATCCTACCAGGAAATACCACGGCGTCTTGGCCGGTTCAAGCAACGACTCCATCAGGAAAGTGTCGGTAGTGGTCGTGCCACCCTGCGCCATCAGGTCCATATAAGAAGAATAGCCTGCCAACGGAACGCCGATAAAGTTCACCAGGTCGTTACCTGCAAAGGCCAATGCCAGGGCAAACGTACCCAACAAGATCACCACTTTAAAGACATTCACCTTCAACCAGTGAAGAATCTGCATCAATATGGTGAAAAAGATAAGCGCTCCCCACACGATCGTGTCCGTATTACTATAGATCATCGTTTTAAGGTCGCCTTCCATAAAGGAACTTTCCTTCAAACCTTTGATCAACATAAAGTAAAGGATGGAAGTAGCGGCCAATCCACCGAACAGCCCGATGAAATAAGTCGCATGCTTCTTATAATTAAAGGTAAAGATCAGACGGGAAATATATTGGACAATGGCCCCGAAGAAGAAAGCGATCGCCACCGAAAGGAAAATGGCAAGTATCACCGTAAAAGCCTTATCCGTGTTCAGCAGGTCGCCCAACTGGAGCGCGCCGTTGGAATTGGCAATCTTGATCAATGAAATCGCAACCGTACCGCCCAACAATTCGAAAACCAACGAAACGGTAGTCGAAGTAGGCATCCCCAGAGAGTTGAAGATGTCCAACAACACCACATCGGTGAGCATGACAGCCAGCAAAATGCACATAATCTCCGAAAAGAAGAAATGCTGCGGCTGGTAAATCCCGTGCCTGGCAATGTCCATCATGCCGTTGGAAAGCGAGGCTCCGACAAAGATGCCGATCGCGGCAATCACCATTATTACTTTAAAAGATGCAGCTTTCGACCCTATCGCCGAATTCAAGAAGTTTACCGCATCGTTGCTGACCCCGACTGACAGGTCGAATACCGCCAGCACAAAGAGGAAAATGATCAGAAAGAGATAGAATGTCTCCATAATTGCTTGTTATGAGTTTGGTTGCAAAGGTCTGAAACAAATATTACGCAAAAATGACATAGATGTTACAAACGTGTTACAAACCTGATTATACGCCTAAAAGAACAGTTGAATAAAAAATAATGTTACCGGACTAAGGGTTTTTCCTTATATTCGCGACTTTTATTATAAAGACATTGTTAATCTTGCTCACACTTGGGAGAGAATCAGGACAATATAATGCAGTGGGTTTGCGAAATGGCTTTGTCAGATTCACAAGTCGCTCTTAAATCGCTTTACATCGCCTACTTTGCGCGGTTGATGCGATTTACGGGCCTGTATGTCTCATCGCCGGCAGAAGCCGAAGAGATCGTTTCCGACACCTTCTTAGCTATCTGGAACAACCGCCAAGCACTCCCCGGAATCGGCAATTTCGATTCCTACATTTATACCATAGCCCGCCACAAAGCCATCAGTTACTACCGTAAACAACACATGGAGCAAGTATCGCTGGACGAAGTCTCCATCGACCTGTTTACCTCTACAGAAACAACTCCCGAAGAAGAACTTATCAGCCAGGAAGGGATCAAACGGCTGAATATGGCGATCGACTCCCTACCCGCCAAATGCAAGATGGCATTCAAACTCGTCCGCGAAGACAGGCTCAAATACAAAGAAGTAGCCGCCATCCTCGACATCTCCGTCAAAACGCTGGAGGCACATCTGGCCAATGCTGTCCGCAAGCTACGGGAAACATTGGCCGAGGATACTTCAATTTAGCCTTTTCCAGCCCTTCGCTATTCCATATCACAACAGTGCTCCTTTTGTTTCACAGCCGTATTCCGTCTATATCACAACCGTGCTTCTTTCATATCACAGTTGTGGTATGAATAATGGTCGGGATGAAAATAGATTCTACATGCCTATCCGTTCGCTCCTGCATGGGCATAAACGCCAACACAAACCGGCTTATCCCTCCGGCATCCCTCAATATTTTTTTTCAGAACGACTAAGGGTATTTTCCGGTTGATGCGACTATACATATAGAAACACATAGAATGGAAAACAGAATAAACCATATAATCGCACGTGTCCTGAGCGGGGAAAGTTCTTCTGACGACATCCTTTCGTTAAGCGAATGGCTGAACGAAAACGAAAAGAACCGGGATGAATTCCGGCGGCTCAAGAATTACTGGGATGCGGATGTCGCTTTCAAGCATTCCGTCGCCCCTGCTTTCTCGGCCGACAAGCTGCAACAAAAGATCAATGTACAAAGAAGGCAGACTGACCGGCGGCAATTATGGAGAAACGCCATTCCGCTAATTGCCGCAGCCTGTTTGCTTTTCATTCTCTCTACGGCCTTTTTCCTTTATAATACAAATGACCGTACATCCGAATACTATACCTTGCTGACAGGCGAACATACCTCCAACTTCACGATGGAAGACGGAACTGTCATCACATTGAACAAGAACAGCCGCCTCAGCTATTCCGACAAATACGGCAAAAGCAGCCGCGACGTCAAGTTAGAAGGTGAAGCCTATTTCGAAGTGGCAAAAGATTCAGGCAAGCCCTTCCAAGTAGAGATGAACGGCGCCTCTATTACCGTATTGGGCACGCACTTCAACATAAAAGCAGATGCGGAATCCGACGATATCACAGCAACCCTCGTGGAAGGCTCCATCCGTTTCGAGGGTGCGAAGCAAAATATCGTGATGACTCCGAACCAGCAACTTACTTTCAGCCGGTCTACGAATAAGGTGGATGTCAAAGAAATAGACACCGACACTTTCACAGCTTGGAAAGACGGCCTGTTGAAATACAAGTCCATCCCATTCACCAAATTGATTGAGAACTTGAAAGACATCTACCAGGTAGAAATCCAGATCGACGATGAAAGACTGGCTGATCCGTCCGTCACCGTCTCCGGTACATTTGGCCAAGAACAAAGCTTTGAACAGATCCTAAAAGTGATTTCATACAGCTTACCTGTGCAATGGACGAATAATAACGGAGTTTATCATATCCAGTATGCAACACTAAAAAAGACAATGCCTATGAGAGAACGCTAATATTTATAAAACAGCACTGATGCCCGCACAGAACGGGCCACACCATGAAACAACTAAATTATTAATCTCTTAAATCAATACATAAGCATGAAAAATGTTTCGTATTACAGGCCTTTTCATCCTAAAAGCCTGAAAAAATTAGTAGCAATCACAAAAATTACAGCGGCTTCGCTATTAACGGTTTTACCCTCCGCAATGCAAGCCGAATCATCTTACTCACAATCGGCTGTAATATCCGTCAAAGCTGAACGGATGCTCCTCACTGACTTGTTTTCACAGATAGAAAAACAGAGTGAATTCTTGTTTTTCTATGTAGACAAGGATGTCTCAAACATCAAAGTCAACGTAAAAGCCGATAGTAACCAAATTGATGAAGTCCTGACACAAGCATTGACTGGAACAGGACTGACATACACCATCAATGACCGGAATATTAACATTATGCGAAAAGCATACGCCCGGCAACAACAGGTTAAGCAGATCACAGGAAAAGTCCTTGACAGCAACGGTGACCCGATCATCGGAGCCAACGTGGTGGAAAAAGGAACGACTAACGGATCCATTACTGATGTTGAAGGACTCTTCAACATCAGTATAGCACCTGGTGCTATACTTTCGATTTCCTACATCGGATACAAACCTGTCGAAATAAAAGTCGGTTCATTAAACTCGTACAATATCACACTTGAAGAAGATTCGGAAGCCTTGGATGAAGTAGTCGTGATCGGCTACGGTACAGCACGCAAGATCGACCTGACAGGATCAACCTCTTCTCTGGGAGGTGATAAACTTCGGATGAAGAGCACACCGCAACTTTCCAGTCAATTGCAAGGGCAGATGGCCGGCGTACAGATTACACGTTCCAGTGGCGACCCGTCAGCCGGAGCAACCATCCGCGTACGTGGTGTCACGACCATGTCGACCAATGACCCATTGGTGATCGTCGATGGAGTGCCCGGTACTCTTACGGATATTGCCCCTGAAGATGTAAAAGACATTCAAGTCCTGAAAGACGCAGCTTCAGCCGCAATCTACGGCTCACGTGCGGCGGCAGGTGTCATATTGGTCACGACCAAACGTGCCAGAAACAAGGAATTCCATCTTTCTTATAATGGTGAATATGGCATCAACACACCGACCGCCAAACCGAAATTCGCCAATGCCGTACAATGGATGAGCGGCCTCAACGAATTAGCCTTCAACGATGGAGCTTCATCTCTTCATTCGCTTTACTCTGAGGATATAATCAACAATTACGCGCAATTGCGAGCCGAAGATCCGGATCGCTATGCAGATACCGACTTCATGGACTTGGGACTGAAGAGCAGCACACATCACCAACGACACTCCCTTTCGCTCAGCGGAGGTACGGAAAAACTGAAAACAAACTTCAGTCTCAATTACTACAATTCGGAAGCACTTATCAAGACAAAAGATTATGAGCGTTTCAACATCCGCACGAACAATGATTATCAGATTAACAATTGGATACATGCCAATGTTGACTTGAATTTACTCTATTCCAATGCAAATGAACCCCACGGATCAATCTTTACCTTGATGGAACGTGCGCCGATCTACAATGCTTACTGGTCCGACGGACGTTTTGCCGATGGCAAAGACGGTGACAACCCTATAGCAGAACACCAATTAGGCGGCTCCATGAAAAAACAAAACTATAGTGTCGGTGGTAAATTGCAATTAGATATCACACCTGTAAAAGGATTGACTTTGACAGCCATCGTAGCACCGAAATATTCTTTTTACAAGGGTAAAGACCACCGGAAAAGATACGAAGTCTACCGGATCACCGGAGATCCTGTCCCTGGAGTCGGCTATGCCTCAACGAGCCTCAGCGAAAATCGTAACGACAACCATAGCTTGACAAAACAGTTCTATGCCAACTACAAACTACAACTGAAACGTCACTCTATCGGATTGATGGCCGGTTATGAAGATTATTCTTACAAATGGGAAGAGGAAGGTGCTTCCCGAACTAATTTTAACCTGGTTAATTATCCGTACCTGAATTTAGGGCCTGAAGATTATCAATACAATAGCGGAAAAGCCGGACATAACGCTTACCGTTCGTTCTTCGGCCGTATCATGTATTCATGGGCAGACCGCTATATATTGCAAGCCAATATCCGGTCGGACGGTTCCTCACGTTTTGCCGATGGCCACCGTTGGGGCACATTCCCGTCCGTTAGTGCAGGTTGGGTTATTTCCGAAGAGCCTTGGTTCAACAAGAACGTGATAGATTATTTGAAGTTACGCGGCTCAATCGGGCAGTTAGGCAATGAACGTTTAGGTAAGGAATTTCCCTATCAGGCAATTCTTAGTTTCGGTACAGGCTTCATTCCAAATGCGACAACCGGCATGGCAGATGTCGTACAGACGGCCTATCAGACAGACTATGCTTTCAACAACCTGACATGGGAAACGACAACCACTTATGGTTTTGGAGCCGATATCACTTTGCTGAACAACAGACTTCGCGCATCGGCCGATTATTACTACAAAAAGACGACAGACATGTTAATGGAAGTCGGATTCCCCTCATATTTCGGTTATAACGCGCCGCAAAACAACGCTGCCGACATGAATACGAAAGGTTGGGATCTCGAACTTTCCTGGAGTGACCAGATCAACGACTTCCGCTACGGCGTAAGTTTCAACCTATCCGACTATCGTTCAAAAATGGGCTACATGGCAGACCGACAGAAAATCGACGACAACAAAATCACCGAAGAAGGTTCTTACTTTAATGAATGGTACGGTTATAAAAGTATGGGCATTATCTTAAACGATGCTGCCATGCTGGACGAGAACGGCAATAAAATCCCGGTCCTGACCAACAACGACAAGGCCGGCAATATCCGTTACCAGGATATCGACGGCGATGGCAAGATCACCGCCTCCGCCGACCGTGTACGCTTGGGCAATTCCCTGCCGGAAATGCAATACGGCGGATCTCTATGGGCTGAATGGAAAGGCATAGATTTCAACTTGTCATTTCAAGGAATCGGACACCAATTGACCTATTGGAACTGGCCGGGCACACCGTTCAATTACCAGGCATACGCCTGTCCGGTAAACCTGATCGAAAGTCACTGGAGCCCGACAGCGACAGACGCGGAGAATGCCAAAGCAAAATATCCGATGCTGACGACCAATAGTGCCAATATATATGCAAAAAGTGACTTCTACATTTTCAACGGAGCTTATATGCGTATCAAAAACATCACATTGGGATACACGCTCCCATCCGAACTCACGAAGAAGTTCTTTGTCAACAGACTAAGAGTCTATTTCAGCGCCAACGACCTGCCCGCCTTCTCCAAATATCCCGAAGGATTTGATCCGGAATGGGGCGACCGCGCAAAAGACCTCATCATGTCTTCTTATATTTTTGGTCTGAATGTTTCATTTTAATTTAAGAATCCTGTTATGAACAAAATAAACAAATATCTATTAACCGGAATGGTGGCACTCGGCATGACGGCCTGTGCCAACCTCGACCTGAATCCGCTTTCAGAAGGATCGAGCGAAAATTGGTATCATGATGAAACCGAAATAGAAATGGCTCTTAACGATCTGTGGAGACCAGACTTCTTCCCGATTGACGCGATCTATTGGGACGATGATTTGCTGAATCGAAACGGTTCCAACGAAGTCACACTCGGAACAGTCACCTCCCAATGGGGAACAGCATCAAGCCGCTGGACCTCATTATACAAATCCATCGCTCGCGCAACAAAAGTCATCAATGCGTTGGACAATGGGACAGCAGCAGGAATAAGCGAAAGCAAAATCAACCAATACAAAGGAGAAGCTTACTTCATGTTGGGGTTTGCTTATTGTGAACTGACTGCCTATTACGGAGATTGTGTGTTGAATAAAGGTATGACTTTGGATGAAGCATACGTGGCGACCCGCTCACCCAAAAGCGAAGTACTTGCATACGCTTTCGAGTGTTTGGATAAAGCTGCCGAATATCTGCCCAACTCCTATAAAGGTCAACAACGACCAACTAAAGGAGCTGCTCTCGGTTTCAAAGCCCGGTTTGCCCTCTTCCACGAAGACTGGCAAACTGCTGTCGATGCTGCACAAAAATGTATGGATCTCGGAGTCTACAAATTACACGACAATTATCGGGAAATGTTCCAAGCCTCCAGTTCTCCCGAATTCATGTTTTATTTCAAAGGCGACTTGACATTAAAGAAAGGATACGGTTTCATGGAAAATGTACGTGACTTCGTCATACGCAAAATCGGCGGTCACTGCAATCAAAGTCCGTCATTGGAACTGTTCTGTTCCTATACCTGTACGGACGGCTTGCCTATCGACAAGTCACCGCTCTATAACCCGAAAGATCCGTTTGCCAACCGTGACCCGCGCCTGGCGATGACGATCCAGCCTTTCAAGACCAAATACTCTGCCGATTATACAGAATATGAACAGTCAAAAAAAGACGGGACATTCCCTGAAAAATATCCGGACTATATCACATTAGGCTATGAATTCAATCCCAGTCCTTATGCGAATACAGTATACGAAGTGTCAACCGGCAAGATGGTAGTCAACACCGATTCCAAAGCCTCAAACCAACATTCGGCTTATAATGGCCTGATACTCCGAAAATTTGTAAAGGATGACTGGAAAGATTTCAACAATTATAATCTGAAAGCAGACAACTGTTACCCATACTTGCGTTATGCTGAAATACTGATGACTTACGTAGAAGCAAAAAACGAAATGGGACAATGTACGCAAGATGACTTGGACAAAACGATCAATCTGATCCGCGAACGTGCCTACCGTGAGACCGGCATCGCTTACCCGCACGTAGAAGCGCAATCGCAAGAGGCTCTGCGTAAAATCATCCGCATGGACCGCCGTTCGGAATTTGCATTCGAAGGGTTACGCTACCGCGATTTGCTGCGTTGGCGCATTGCCGAGAAATCACACAACAAGTCAATGTATTACCTGAATCGAGCCTGGTCTAATTCTGCCAACTGGAACGGTTTGACCGGCAGTGAATCGAACATCGAATTGTCTCAGGACTTCATGACTTTGTTGAAGAACTGGGACGAAGGCAACTACCCCATAGGCGGCGTACCGACGATCGATGAAGACGGGTTGCCAAACCTTTCACCGATGGAAACTGCCGGATATATCACCACGTTCTACAAGATGTCATTCGACTCGCAGAAAAACTATTTGTGGCCTATTCCAGCCAACGATATCTTGGTCAACGGCAACCTGACGCAAAACGACGGGTATTAATTCTCTGATAATCGAAGTCTCGATTTTGGTATTTCAACTTTGAAAACCAATAACCGAGGCTTCGAAAATACCATTTCAACGTTGAAAACTCATAATCGAGGCCTCGATTAACAAATATTGTTTTTATGAAGTATAAACTATTTCTCCTTATTCTTTGTATAACATTCTTTTCCTGCCACTTGGAAAAAAGAGAAAATACAGCTGCATCTGTCAAAGAAGTTGACATTTGTATCTACGGGGGAACATCCGCAGGCGTTGTAGCTGCTTACTCTGCAAAAAAAATGGGTAAATCCGTCCTCTTGGTAGAACCTGGTAAATATTTAGGAGGTATGACTACAGGTGGATTAGGTGCAACGGATATCGGGAACAAATATGCAGTTACCGGACTGGCACGTCTTTTCTATCGTCGCATAGGAGAGCATTATAATAAATTCGAACAATGGACCTTTCCGCCGAGTGTTGCGACTGCAACCATGAACCGCTTTGTGAAAGACGCGGATTTAGATGTCCTGTATTATCGCCGCATAACAGATGCTCAAGTTCAGAATAAAAGAATAAAAAGTATCACTTTGGAAGATTCCCGGCAACCGGATGAAAAGACCTTGATACGGGTCAAAGCCAAACAGTTCATCGATTGTTCGTATGAAGGAGATTTGATGGCAAAAGCCGGCGTCTCTTATTTTGTCGGACGTGAAGGAAACGAAGAACAGGACGAGACGCTTAACGGAGTCCAGATGTCTATCTGGCATCAATTCCCGGACGGAGTAGATCCGTACCTGAAAGAGGGAGATCCGAACAGCGGCTTATGTTGGGGAATCCAGCCCAATACACTGGAAGAAAGAGGAAGCGGGGATAAACTCGTACAAGCATACAATTTCCGCCTATGCCTCACCGACAATAAAGAAAATCAACGTCCGTTCGAGAAACCGGGAAACTATGATCCGGCCAAATACGAACTATTGGCACGTGCTATCCGTAAAATGGATTTACACATAGACAATTATCTCTTATTCAACTGGGGCATGATGCCGGATAATAAATATGATGTGAATAACCGAGGGCCGCTATCGACCGATATGATCGGTATGAACTATGAATATCCGGATGGCGACTACGCAACCCGCGAACGGATCTGGCAGGAACATGT
The DNA here is from genome assembly GCF_014287585.1 of Parabacteroides hominis. Lineage (GTDB taxonomy): Bacteria > Bacteroidota > Bacteroidia > Bacteroidales > Tannerellaceae > Parabacteroides > Parabacteroides hominis. The sequence goes on from NZ_JACOOJ010000008.1 coordinate 100,571, forward strand.
AGACTACACAAAAGGGCTACTCTATTTCCTTACACACGATGAAAGAGTTCCCGCCGAACTTCGCGACCAGGTTTCCAGATTCGGATGGGCGAAAGATGAATTTGTAGACAATGATAACTTCCCGACCCAGCTATACGTGCGCGAAGCCCGCCGCCTGAACGGGGAATATATCATGACGCAAAAGAATTGCCAGGGAGAAGAGACTGTGGGAGATGCGATCGGAATGGCTGCCTACGGGATGGACTCCCATAATTGCCAACGTATCGTGACAAACGGTATGGTGAAAAATGAAGGGGATGTCCAATTTCACGGTTTCCCACCCTATCCAATCTCGTACAAGAGTATTACGCCCAAGCGTGAAGAATGTACCAACCTGCTGGTTCCAGTATGCGTTTCTTCCACCCATATCGCTTTCGGATCGATCCGGATGGAACCGGTCTTTATGGTGCTGGGACAGTCGGCAGCCGTAGCATCGGCATTAGCGATCGACGATAATACCGACGTCCAGACAATAGACGTAACCAAGCTAAGGAAAATCCTGAAAGAGAATCCTTATCTGGACGGTTCTACTCCCGAAATATTAGTCGATGACAGCGATATCGACAAAATAGAAAGAGCAGGACATTGGCAAAAAAGTTTCGGAGCACATTATAAGAACAGCTTCTTAAAGTCGGCAAACCAAAAGAACAATAGCTCTTTCACCTTTATGCCTGTTATTAAAAAGGCGGACACATACGAAGTTTTCTTTTACTGCACAGCTCTTCCCGACCAGGAAATGCCCGAAGTTATGGCTTTTGACATTATTAGCAAAGAGGGCGTCAAGCAAGTAGAAATATCACCCAGATCCCACAAAGGTTCATGGGTTAGCTTAGGCACATACGCGTTTGAGAAAGGCAACTGGACATCTTCTGTCAGGATTGACGGCAGTCGTTCGAAGGGAGCCTTATTTGCCGATGCCATTATATTAGTTCCTAAAAAATAAAATTCTTATCTTTATGGCTCCCATAAAGACCAGTATAAAAAGAGAATACCATGATTACACGACGTGATTTTTTAAAAGTAACGGCGGCAGGAGGCGCATTAGCCTCTTTAGGTAGCGTGACGGAAGCTAAGGCCGCGATGCAGTCAGCCGTTCCCGATGAAGGGTTCTGCCATGAAGGGGCGCGTAAGATTCCGGTGATTGCAGAAGTAGACCTTGTGGTCGCGGGCGGAAGTTCGCGCGCCATTGCCGCAGCTGTCGCCGCAGCGAAAGCGGGCAGCCGGGTTTATTTAGTTGGCTACATGCCTTATTTAGGTGAAGACATATGCGGCTCGCATCTCTACGAACGGGAGGAAGGGGAAAAACCGCAGACAGCACTTGCACGCAAGCTCTTTCCGGGGAAAAGTTTCCCGACTCCGCTTCATATAAAGAAAACATTGGAAGACGAGTTGATCGACAACGACGTCCGGTTCCTTTACAGCAGCTATGTGACGAATGTGCTGACGGACCCGTCCGGTAAACCTGCGGGAGTCGTGATTGCAAACCGTTCGGGCAGGCAGGCCATCCGTTGCAAAGCGATTATCGACGCGACTCACAATGCTTCCGTTGCAGGACTATCAGGAGCAGAACGTAAACCTTTTACCGCAGGTACGCAGGAATTCCGCTATACCGTAGTAGGAAATACCAGGAAGGAAGCGCCGGAAATCATCGAGGCCGAAGAATTGTCCCAATCCGTCAAGGTTGGCGGGAAAAGCTATCCGGTCACCCGCTATACATTCCGTTTACCGCTCAAAGACGACTCGTATGCGTCGCTGGCCGAGGCAGAACAGATCATCCGTAACCACACCTGGGATATAGAGCAGGTCGACAGTTCGGATCTGCTCTGGTATATTCCGAAACAAACGATTGACAGCGAGAAAGCATATAACGGGAATCCGGCTTCCCTGCGCAAGTTGCCGATGCAAGCCTTCAAATCAAAGAATATCGCGAACCTCTGGGTACTCGGTCCCTGTGCCGAAATACCCAGAGAACTGGCGGCCAAAGTGATGCGTCCCGTACCGGCCCTGTTCATTGGAGAGATGATGGGCGAGATGGTTGCCGGGCAGATAAAGGATATACCCGTACCGGCTCAGGCCGCTGTCCGCCAGCCTAAAGTAAATGCTTCGAACTACGGAGAAACAGGCGAACTGCTCTCCCCGCTCCGTCCGTCCCTGCTAAAGGGGTTCGTCGACTCTCCGGCAGGCGCACTTCCGGTTTTAGGCAGCTACGATGTAGTTGTGATGGGAGGCGGTACGGCAGGTGCTTCCGCCGGAATATCCGCAGCCAAACAGGGAGCCGATACATTGGTATTGGAATACCTGCACGGGCTTGGCGGATTGAGCACGTTAGGGATGATCGGAGTCTATTGGGACGGGTTCCGGGGCGGATATACCGCCCATATAGACAAGAGTGTCCTGGCAATGGCTCCCGAAGACCATCCGAGACAGCCCAAAGGGGAAGGACGTTTCCCCGCCGACTGGAAAATGGAATGGCATCGCAAAGAGCTGTTGCAGGCAGGAGGCAAACTCTGGTTCGGCGTGATGGGATGCGGGGCTTTGACAGAAGGAAACCAGGTAAAAGGAGTCGTAGTCGCCACTCCCTTCGGACGAGGCGTCATCCTGTCCAAAGTTTTGATAGACAGTACCGGGAGTGCAGACATCGCCATCGCCGCCGGCGCATCATTCGATTATACAGGTAAAAAGACAATCGCCGTACAAGGTGCGGGAACCGGCAAATGGGCTCCGGGTGACTATTACAACAATAACGACTGGTTGTTCGTTGACGACACGGATATCCTGGATGTCTCACGCGCTTTCGTCCAAGCCAAGACAAAGCTGCAAGGACAGTACGACCTGGTCAAAATCCCCCAGACACGCGAACGCCGGCGGGTGATCGGAGACTACATCATCTCGGTCTACGACGTGATTAACCATCGCCGCTATCCCGACACGATTTCTTATCACAAAAGTTCGTTCGATACACACGGCATGATCATCGACCCGCTCTTCATCCTGAACCCGCCGGAAAAACGGCATATGATCTACGACGCGGATGTTCCGCTGCGCAGTCTTCTGCCCAAGGGCTTGGAAGGTATTCTGACAACCGGCCTGGGAGCAAGTGCGCACCGGGACGCCATGCCGGTGATCCGTATGCAGCCTTGCCTGCAAAACCAGGGATATGCTGTCGGTTATCTTTCCGCCCTATGCGTCAAGGAAAACAAATCTCCCCGTAAAATAGACATCAAGAAGGTACAGCGACACTTGGTCAAGATCGGCAATCTGCCGGAACGGGTATTGACGGATAAGGAGTTCAAAGGATTCAGCAATTCCGAGATGAAGAAGGCACTCGCCAGCGTGACAGACAACTACAAAGGGCTCGAAATATTGCTGACCGATCCCGAACGTTGCATCCAGCTCGCCCACAAACAAATCGCCGGGGCAACCATGCCGGAAGAAAAAGTGATCCTCTCCAGCATCCTGTGCATTTTAGGCCAAGGGAAAACGGCACCGGTACTGGCAGAAGCCATCCGGCAATATAAGGATTGGGACGAAGGCTGGCACTATACCGGCATGGGACAGTTCGGCATGTGCCTCAGCCGCCTGGATGCCCTGATCACCGCATTGGGGAATGCCCACGACACTTCCGTCCTTCCCGTCGTACTGGAAAAGGCAAAGAAGTTGGAACCGGAAGACTATCTCTCCCATTTCCGTGCCATCGCTATGGCCACGGAAGCAATAGGCAGCCGCGAAGCCGTTCCCGTACTGCTGGCCATGCTGACGGCACCGGGCGTACGGGGCCATTCGATCCTTTCGTATGCCGAAGCCCGCAGCAGTGCCGTCCCCGATCTCAACGACACGTCTACCCGCAACCTCGCATTGAAGGAATTGCATTTAGCAAGGGCACTCTATCTCTGCGGCGACCAGGACGGTATCGGGGAAAAGGTGCTCCGACGGTATGCCGACGGCTTGCAAGGCCATTACGCCCGTTATGCAAATGAAATATTAAACAGTAAATAATACCTTATGAGAAAGAAAACACTTGTACTCTCCCTCCTTTTGGCCTGTGCGACCGCTTTCGGCCAGTCGTCCTACGACCTGGTGATCGTCGGCGGCAATCCCGGAGGGATCATGGCAGCCATCTCGGCCGCCCGGATGGGGAAAAAATCGGTGATACTCGAACGTACCCGCAATGTCGGCGGACTTCCCGCCAACGGACTCGGAGCAACCGACATCGCCACCCGTGCCGCAACGACCGGCCTGTTCCGTGAGTTTGTGGACGGAGTGAAACAATACTATATCGACACCTATGGCCCTGACTCCGAGCAGGTGAAAGTATGCAGCGACGGCTACCACTTCGAACCCTCCGTCGGGGCACGGGTTTTCCAGCAGATGATAGACGAACAGAAAGACAAGATCACCGTCCTCACCATGCGCCAGTTCGATGCGGAAGATGAAAACATCGTCATGCACGACAACCGCATCGAGAAGATCCGCATCCTGAACCGTGAAACCGGGCAAACAGAAGAATACACCGGTTCCGTCTTCTTAGATGCCACCTACGAAGGCGATCTCGGAGCCACTGCCGGAGTCCCCTTTCGCGTAGGCCGTGAAGGGAAAGACGAGTTTAACGAACCGGGCGCCGGACGCGTCTACAAATATTGGGGCGGTCCGGAAGGCGACGGCAGCACGTTCAAGAAAGACAATGCCGTGCAGTCCTACAATTACCGCCTCTGCCTGACCAACAATCCGGCGAACCGCGTGGCTTTCACCAAGCCGGCCCGTTACAACCGCGAAGACTATGCCTCCATCGTGGAGGACGTCTGGACCGGACGCAACACGGATGCCGCCATGCAACGCGTGACTTCCGAAATGATGGAAGAGAACCGGAAACATATCAAGGCCGGCAACCCGTCGAAACTTCCGGGCGACAAATGGGGGATCGCCAAGATCACCAACATCGTCCATGTCCCGAACATGAAGACGGACGCCAATAACCAGCACGGCGTGTTCGTCTCCACCGACCTGCCGGAGGAGAACTGGCCCTGGCCCACCTCTTCGTGGGAATGGCGCGACAAGTTCGCCCAACGCTTGCGCGAATATACCGAAGGTCTCTTCTGGTTCGCCCAGAACGATCCCGAACTGCCCGCCCACTTCCGCAAAGCGGCAAAAGAATGGGGACTTTCGAAAGACGAATACACGGATAACGGGCATTTCCCGCGCCAGGTCTACGTCCGCGAAGGCCGTCGTTTCGAAGGCGCATACTTCTTTACCGCCAACGATGCCATCCCGGTAACGATCGGTAGCCGCCCGCCCATCCACGAAAGCAGCATAACGGCCAGCCATTATGCGCTGGACTCGCATGCGGTACGGAAAAGAGAAGAAGGAAGGGTGCATTTGGACGGTTTCCTGAGCTATCCGTCGGCAGTTTACACAGTCCCTTATGGCGTGATGGTTCCGAAAGAGGTGGACAACCTGCTGTTGCCCGTCCCGGTGTCGGGTTCGCACATCGGATTTTCCACCCTGCGCATGGAGCCCTGCTGGATGGCGATGGGACAGGCCGCCGGTATTGCTTCAGCCCTTTCGATCGACGGGAAGGTGAAGGTGCAGAACATCGACCTCTCCCGCCTGCAGGACAAGCTGGTCGACCAGAAGGCGACGCTTATGTATTTCAAGGATGTGGATAATACCAGTCCTCACTTCCGCATGGTGCAATATTTAGGACTTCGCGGATATCTCCCCGAATGGACTGCCCGTTTGCAGGAACCGGTAGATGCAGCCACATTGGCCGCCTGGAAAAAGCTGAGTGGAACGGACCTCACAGGTATCGAAGCCGGAAAGACAACAAGACTTGCTGCGTTGGAAAAGATTTATCAGAAGATAAAATAAGTAGTCATTCATATATTAGGCCCGGATTAACACGGATATATATTATCCGCGAAATCCGGGCCTATTATTTGTAGGTGTTAATCACCATTTAATCCGGCTTGCAATAGTTCAACACCTCCACATTGCGGATCGAACTTTTGAAATCCCCCGCTTTTTCCAAGGGGAAGACCAATGTGCGGACATACCGCATCGAATCTTTTCCACCATTGAAGTAACGTTTCTGGATATCCAGGTCTTCTTTCAGTTTGCCGTCGATGTAAAGCCGCGTAGATTTCTCGTCCCCGGTGATGGTTACCGATGCGGTCTCTTCGGGATAAAACTGGTAGTTGAAGGTATTCAGATAGCCATCCCTGACAAATCCCAACTTCCCGGAAGCCGGATCAGACAGGTAAAAGACGGCATCAGGCGAACGGAACAATTCGGTTCCCTTTTCCTCCGCCTCCGCTTTGATATCGAAAGAGACGGTATAATGATAGCCGATCTCTTTCAATCCCGTTTCCATTCCCGGCTTCAAGGTTTCGAGGTTGTAGACGGCACGCGGCTTCGTACCGATACGCCCGGCCACGTTCACGCCCGGAGCTTCGCTGATCGCCATACGCGCACTGTTAAAGTCGGCATACGGAACCGTACAATCCTTGCCTGTCCACATCTTGACAGCTAACGTCTGCATGGCGGGAAACACGCGGTAGTGAATATCCTTCGTGCTGATGCCGTTGCCCGCATGGTCGTTCCAGACGGCAAACATACCGCCTTTGATCTGTTTATGCTTTTCAGGGAACACCTCTTTCCCGATGTGGGCGGGCGTCCATTCCTTATAAAGCATTTCCGTATTCAGGTAATCATAATAATAGCCTGCTGCGGGGACGATATACAGGTAGCCGTCGGGAATGCTGATCAGGTCATACCCTTGCTTGATCATCTCTTTCGGATCGGCATAGCCGTTATACCACGCGCTCATCAGCACGTTTTCAGACTTGACAGGCGTCTCGCCCTTCGCATGCGTCAAGGCTCCCCAGACACAAGCCTGCTTGCCGAAGCCTTCCACGAAACGGATATAGTGATCGGTGAAAGCACGGAATTTCTCCACCACATCCTGCTTCTTATTGGAATATTCGTCCGTACCGATATGGACACGTTTGCCGGCAAAGACAGGATTGCGTCCTTCCAGGTACTCGCGGAAAAGAGCGTCCACGAACTCATAAGTTTCAGGCTTGAACAAGTCGAGATGGTCCATGCCGTACTCTTCGCTGCCGATCTCCGGCTTGTATTGTGTAAGCGCAAGCGAATGGGCCGGGACATCTATCTCCGGGATAATCTCGACACCCAGGCTGTCGGCGAGTTGCTGGAGGGCGATAAACTCCTTTTTCGTATAATAGCCGTCGCGGGCGGTCAGTCCGGGGAAAGTTTCGCATTCGAGGCGGAAAGCCGAATAGGTCTTGTTCCAGTCATGATTGTAATACTGCTTGAAGGCATTATCGTTCAAATGGATCTGGAACGTGTTCATCTTGTAGTAAGCCATCATCTTCACATAATCGCGCAACATGCTCATCGGGATAAACTTACGCCCGCAATCCATCATAAAGCCACGGATCGCATAGTCGGGATAATCGCGGGCCGTCCCTTTCGGCAAAGCCTGGTCGGCCTGCTGTTCGGTCAGCTGCAGCAACGTGCGGGTAGCCCAATACAGCCCCTTGCTCTTGGGAGCGGTAACGGTGACACGGTCGGCGATCTTCATCGTGTAGCCTTCCTCCCCCAACCGGCTGTCGGACGAGAGTGACAAAACGAAATCGCCGGCAGCCGCACGGCCTTGCACGACCATCATCCGGCGGCCGAACATCAATGCATAGTCTTCGGCAAACTGATTGGCGACACGGGCTACGGACGGATCTTTTCCGGTGTACACGATCCGGGATGTCGCCGTAGGAGTGAACATTCCCTGACTACCTCTCCATTCCTGCAATTCAGGGATGACGAACGGTTTCTTGTTGTTTGCGGCGTCTGCCTTCGTAGGCAATAACAATAAAGCTGCCGAAAGCAGCCAATAGAGTTGTATCTTCATAGGTATTTGAATTTATTCGGAACAAAGATACGAATTATTCCTTACCTGCCACAACCGGAAGCACCGGCCCGCTTTCGTTAAAAGATGACTAAATAGCAGGGCGTTTCTGAATGATTTATTACTTTTGCATCTAAAATCATTTTAATGAGTTACAATTGGAACACACGGACGGAACTTTTGTTAGGGGCCGACCGGATGGAACAGCTTGCACATAGCCATGTGCTGATAGTAGGATTAGGAGGTGTGGGCGCTTATGCCGCCGAACAGATATGCCGGGCCGGGATCGGCCACATGACGATCGTCGACGCCGATACGGTAAACGAAAGCAATATCAACCGCCAACTGCCGGCGTTACATTCGACGTTGGGGATGCCGAAAGCCGAAGTCGTAGCCCGTCGCCTGTTGGATATCAATCCGAGACTGAAACTAAACGTCCTGAACGAGTTCCTGCGCGACGAGCGGACGGAAGAGGTGCTTTCCGCGACCCGGTATGATTTCGTCGTCGATGCGATCGATTCCCTCAGCCCGAAAGTGTTCCTCTTATATCACGCCCATAAGAAAAATATCCCTGTCGTTTCCTCGATGGGCGCCGGAGCCAAACTGGACCCGTCACTGGTCAGGATCGCGGATATCTCGAAGACCTGCAACTGCGCGTTGGCAAAAGCCGTACGCAAACGGCTGCGCGGGCTGGGCGTCAACAAAGGGATTCCGGTTGTCTTCTCTACCGAGATAGCCAATCCGGATGCCGTCGTAGAAGTGGAAGGCGAACAATGCAAACGGACAACGACCGGCACGGTATCTTATATGCCCGCCATATTCGGATGCTACTTAGCCTCCTATGTTATTAACCGGTTGAAAGCTGAAAGTTGAAAATGAAAAGTTATTCTTTTCCTTATCCAACTTTCAACTTTCAACTTTCAACTTTCAACTGATATGATAAAGACAGAAGGGATAACCAAGAGCTTCGGCTCCCTGCAAGTATTGAAAGGAATCGACCTGACGATAGGCGAGGGCGAGATCGTAGCGATTGTCGGTCCGAGCGGGGCAGGCAAGACGACCCTGCTCCAGATCATCGGGACGCTCGATGCGCCGGACAGCGGCAAACTGTATATAAACGGGACCGAAACCGTCCGCCTTTCCGAAGAAAAACTGGCGGCATTCCGCAACCGGAACATCGGCTTCGTCTTCCAGTTCCATCAGCTTCTCCCGGAGTTCACGGCTTTGGAGAACGTGATGATCCCGGCCCTGATCGCCCGCGAGAAACCGGCTGCGGCGGAGAAAAGGGCGAAGGAAATCCTGGACTTCATGAACCTGACGGACCGGATGTCTCACAAGCCCAACGAACTGTCGGGCGGAGAGAAACAGCGTGTAGCCGTCGCCCGCGCCCTCATCAACAACCCGTCCGTGATCCTTGCCGACGAACCGTCGGGCAGCCTGGACACCAAGAATAAGGAAGAACTGCACAAGCTCTTCTTCGACCTGCGCGACCAGATGCACCAAACCTTCGTGATCGTCACGCACGACGAGCAACTGGCAACCGATACGGACCGCGTGATCCATATCAAAGACGGAACGGTTCAACAGTTGAAAGGGGAAAGTTGAAAGTGAAAAGAGGGCTATTATTTCTTAATTTTTAATTCTTAATTATTCATTCAAACATGGTGGACAACAGAGTCACATTCGGTAGTAAGCTCGGAGTTATCCTGGCTACCGTAGGATGCGCCGTAGGACTGGGAAGTATCTGGCGTTTCCCCTATATGTTAGGGACGAACGGCGGCGCCGCATTCCTGCTTATTTATATTCTTTTCATGATATTCTTAGGTATTCCGGTGATGGTAACCGAATTCTTCATCGGCCGGTACTCCCGCAGCAATACGGTCGGTTCGTTCAAGAAGATGGCTCCCGGAACGAAATGGTGCTGGATCGGATACAACGGCATCTTAGCGGCTTTCCTGATCTTAGGCTTCTATGCGGTCGTTTCCGGCTGGACACTCGAATATGTCTGGCAGACGGTGAACGGCAGCCTTTACAGTACGCCGGGGGTGGACTTTACCGCCGACTTCGACAACTTCTCTTCCAATGCGCTCCGGCCGATCTTCTGGACAGCGGTGTTTATCGGGCTGACGCATTTCGTGATCGCTTCGGGCGTGGAGAAAGGGATCGAGCGGGCTTCCAAGATCATGATGCCGCTCCTGTTCCTGATCCTGGTCGTGATGTGCATACGCTCCGTCACACTGCCGAATGCAGAAGCCGGGCTGGTGTACCTGTTCAAACCGGATTTCAGCAAGCTGACCTCATCCGTCGTGTTAAGCGCCGTCGGGCAGGCGTTCTTCTCGCTGAGCCTCGGCATGGGTTGCCTTATCACCTACTCTTCTTATTTCGGGAAAGACACCAATATGTTGGCAACGGCCTGGCAGGTGACGATCATCAATACTTTTGTCGCGATACTGGCCGGTATCATGATCTTCCCGGCTGTCTTCAGTTTCGGGATTGCACCGTCGGCAGGCGCCCAACTGGTATTCATCACTTTGCCGAATGTCTTCGAGCAGTTGCCGTTCAGCAGCTTGTGGTCGCTTATTTTCTATATCCTGCTGGCGATGGCGGCGCTGACTTCCACCATTTCCCTGCATGAGGTGGTCACCGCTTATATCCATGAAGAATTTCATGTGACACGGAAGAAAGCGGCCTGGTTCGTCTCTGCCGGCGTTTTATTCTTAGGCATCCTCAGTTCGCTCTCGTACGGGTTATTGAAAGAGTTCACGATAGGCGGATTGATCTTTTTCGACATGCTGGATTACCTGACGGCCAAGATCATGCTGCCGTTAGGGGGAATGCTGACCTGCATCTTCGTCGGGACACGTGTCGACAAGAAGATCCTGAAAGCCGAGCTGACCAACGAGGGGACGATCAAGTTCCGCCTCTTCTCCATCTATGTCTTCTTCATGAAATACGTCTCTCCGATCGTCATCGGCATCGTATTCCTGAACGAGCTCGGCCTCCTCGACCAACTAAAGAAACTATTTTAAAATAAACCTGTAAGTTCCTTGCATATCGGCAGGGAACTTATACCTTTGTGAAATAGTATTCACTTAATAACAATTGCCTTATGGAAATCAAAACCATTGAAAAGAAGAGAGTGGCATCTTTCCTGGAAACAACAGGAAATCCATTTCCAACGTGGAAAGAAATGCAGCAGATAAGAAAAGAAAGAACTTCCCGCTACGGATTCGATCCCGCTACCGAAAGCGGAACGCTTTCCATCGGACAGCTCACGAATATGATTCGCGAAGCCGAACAGGGACCTTTCTATACACTTGAAGACGGCAAACGAATGATACGACAATGGAGGGAACAAAGGCAAAACCGGTAATCGCTTCTTTGCTTTTTTATTCATCAGTCGACCAAATCTTTACATATGGAAAAGAAAACTTCGGTGAAAGATCAGCAATCCAATACGAGAACCTTATATTTGAAAAAGTACGGCAATTAGCCACAGACTACTTGCTACATGCGGAATATCCTTATCTTCCGACAAAAGATAAACGATATAGAAGGATCGTCCTTCCGGCCCATCTGATCGTCTACCGTATAACGGCTAAACAAATCGAAGTATTAGACATTATACACCAGGCGCAGAGCATTTCTCATACAAAACGACTACGAAACATCAAACCATAAACAGATTCGACTATGAACTGGCGCGACCTTCTCTATTTCTCCAAAGGCGAACGGAGGGCACTGGCTTTGCTCCTTTGCCTCATCACCATTTCCTGGATTTTATTGCTTTGGACAGACGGGAAACGGATGCCTATCGCTTCGCAGACGGATGCCCATCGAACGGAAAACCGACAGGCATCGGGCGAAAAACGGATAATCACCGGAAAAAACACATCCGAAAAGGAAACCGATTCTATCCGGCAGGAATCCGTATCCCATCCGAACGGAAATAAAAATACCCTTAAAGGTAAAAATTCCGCCCTTGCAGGTAACAGTTCCTACCCTATAGGGAAGAAACGGAAAGAATATTCCCCTTACACCCGGACGGAAAAGTACACGCCAGGAACCCTCGTCGAGCTCAACACCGCCGACACCACGATCCTGAAAAAAGTCCCCGGCATCGGTAGCACCTTCGCCCGGCGGATCGTGAAATACAGGGAACTCTTAGGCGGCTTCTACGATGTCAGCCAATTAGCGGAAGTGTACGGCATCGACGAAGAACGCTACCAGGCCCTCGCCCCCTGGTTCATTGCCGACACGCTCCACATACGCCGGTTAGAGGTCAACGCCTTGCCTGCCGCCGTCCTCCGCAAGCACCCTTACCTCGACTACCGGCAGGCGAAAGCGATCGAACAGCTCCGAAAACAAAAAAGCAGGCTCTCCGGATGGGAGAACCTGCAACTGATAGAAGAATTTACAGATACGGACAAGAAGCGGCTCACACCGTACCTGTCATTTAAGTGAACTTCAAAACGCGACTTGTATCATCACGGGGAAATGATCCGACGGGAAACGCCCGTACTGCATATCGTTGAGAACAGCATACTTCTTCACCTTCGTCCCCTTCGTCACCCAGATATAATCGATGCGGTTCTTCATCTCGGAATCCGTCTTGAAGCTGTTGTAAGTGCCTTCCGTACCGTAGCGCGGCTGCTCGCTCAGGTTGTACGAGTCCAGCAGGAGGCCGTCGGACGCCAACGTCACCATCGGTTCGTCGGTCGGGACGGCATTGAAGTCTCCCGTCGCAAAGACCGTCGCATCCGTTCCGGCAATCTGCTTGATACGGGCGACCAGCAGCTTGGAGGATTCCCGGCGTGCCACCTTCCCTTGATGGTCGTAATGGGAATTGAAGAAATAGAACACTTTGCCGCTCACCTTATCCCGGAACTTGCCCCAGGAGCAGATACGGTTGCAGCAAGTAGCATCCCAGCCCTTTCCCGGAACATCCGGCGTCTCGGAAAACCAGAAGTTCCCCTTGTCTAACAAGTCGAAACGACCGGTCTTATAGAAGATGGCGGAGTGTTCGCCCGCATCCTCCCCGTCATCGCGCCCGGCACCGATATAGGCATACCCGTCCAGTTCGGCAATCCCGTCCAGCATATGCCTGAACCCTTCCTGTGTCCCGAAGATATCGAAATCGTGGAAGCGGATCAGCCCTTTCACCATCTCCTTGCGGTTCGGCCAGGCATTCACGCCATCCTTCTCCGTGTCCATACGGAGGTTGAAGGTCGCCACGTTCAGTTCGCCCTTCCCGCCTGTAGCCGGGCGGGATTCTTTCATGGCCCATGACTGGAGCAAAGCAGCCAGCAGGAGGACCGAAGCAAATACACTTATCGTCTTTTTCATATCCTTATCATTTATCGATTATACATTTACCAACCCGGATTCTGTTTCAGGTTTCCGTTCTTGATGATTGCCGACTGAGGGATCGGATAGTAATACTGGCGGCCATCGCCGTACCAGATGCGCGGATCATCGTCCGACCAGGTCAGGTTGCCCGAAGTCGCCCCGGTCAATCCCTGCTGCGTGCCCTCTCCTACCGGGACAGGCGTACAGGAAGCAGGCAGCCCGGTAGGTTTCTCTCCCTTATAGAAGATCACGTCCGGCGTACCGTCCTTGTCGAGGTCCATCTGGACATTCAGGGCGGGGACATAGATGCCGGTCCAACGCATCGTCATCAGCTCGCCCCGTTTCCAACGTTTCAGGTCGGTGAAACGGAAACCTTCCAACGCCAGTTCGATGGAACGCTCACGGCGCACTTCGAGGATGACCGGGTCGGAGATATTCGGGAAATAGTTCTGCTGGAAATAAGCGTCCACCTTGGTCGGCTTGGCAGAAAGGCCGCCGGTGATACCGGCACGTGCACGCAGCACACCGACCGTATTCGCCCAATCCGCATCCGTCAGCGTCCCCAACTCGGCTTTTGCCTCGGCATAGTTTAGCAGGACTTCGGCATAGCGAAACAACGGGATCGCATTCGTGTTCAAAGCGCCGGCATCGTATTTGGTATCATCCAACGTATATTTGATCGGTTGGTAGCCCGTATAGGAATAGCCGTTGAAGTTAGGAGCAGCAGGCGCCCCGTCGCGTTCATACCCCGGTGTGCGGATCGTCTGAGCGAGGCGTGCGTCGCGGTTCCGGCATTCGTCGTAGAACTCCATCGTCTCGTAGCCGGCACGGTCCGTAAACGGTGTCCCGTCCGTGTTCAGGAAGGTATTGACGAACGTACGGATCATGCTGAAGCGTGCCCCGTACGTGCCCGAAGTCCACCACCAGTTAGCCTCGCCCAACACGGCCAGCCCGGCATCGGCGCAACTCGCCAGCATCACTTCGCCGGTAACCGGCTTGTCACTGATGAACAGCGAACGGAAAGAAGCCTCCGTGCCCTCACCCGTATAAATGGAGTACCCGCTTTCTTTCATAACCGCTTCGGCTGCACGGACAGCCTCCTGATACCATTCGCCAGCCGAGTCGGTCAATCCCAACTCCGTATGATACTTGCGGAAAGAAGCCTCGAAGAGGCAGATACGGGATTTCAACGCATAAGCCACCCATTTCGTCACCAGCGATCCGGTTTCGTCCTTCGTCCGCGAGATATTCGCACAAGCGAAATCCAAATCTTCCAATACATGATCCATGACGACAGTCCTCGAATCGCGTGGAGCAAACAGCAACTCGTCGTCCACACCCAACGTGCGGTCTATCCAGGGCACATCGCCGAAACGCACCACCATCTTGTAGTAAAAATAAGCACGGAAGAAGCGGGCCAGGCCGATATAGTTGTTACGGACAGACTCATCGACCGCCTCGTTCGTGCAGTTTTCGATAAAGTAATTGATGTTACGCAAGTCGCTCCACGACCATCCGTCGCTCAACTCTGCCGAGTAAGCCCCTTCACGGATAAAGTTGTCGAAGCTGGTCACCGCCCCATAGTCGCACATCGCATCCTGCCGGAACCCATTCGCCACCGAAGGGAGCATGTTATAGAAGGAGTAGGAATACGTTTCCAGCCCCTTCTCGGTCCTGAAGACCGTGTCCTTGTCCACCGAAGCCTGCGGTATCTCGTCCATCGAGCAGGAAGAAAGAAGTAAACAGGCAGATACAAAAGAATATATAATCCGTTTCATGTCGTTGATAGTTCTTTAGTTAAAATGTTACTGATAAACCTAAACTCACACTCTTCATCTGCGGATAGCTGTTCCCGTCACCGCTGCCACGGTTCCCGTTCAGCCCGGAGGACATATCGGCATCCGTCAGGTCGGGATCGGAACCGTAGATGTTCGTCACATCCAAGTCGCGTGTATGTTTATAGAGCGGAGACCAGCACCAGAGGTTCTCGGCGGATATATAGACCCGTACGTTCTGCAACTTTGCCTTTGAAACAACCTGTTGCGGCAGGGTGTAACCGAATTGCAGGTTCTTCAGACGGATATACGCGACATTCTGCAGGTAGCGGGTCTGCGGCGTAGACTTCAGGGAAGCATTGTAACCGGCATAACGGGGCAGGTAAGCATCCGTATTGTCTTCGGTCCAGTAGTTGCCCTGATGCCAGGTCGGCATGTTGTTGTACGGGCGGTTGTACTGTCCCCAGAAGATACATTCCGAACTGGGATACCAATCCTGTTTCCCCACCCCCTGGAAGAATGCAGAGAGGAAGAAGTTGTTCCAGTCGCCGGAGAGATTGAGGCTGTAGGAATAGCGGGGCAGTGCGTTACCGATCACCTTCTTGTCGCCATGATCGTCCAATGTGTTATTGCCGTAGTCGATCACTTTATCGCCGTTCAGGTCCTTGATCTTCACGTCTCCCGGATAGGTGATGCGTTTGGAGGAAGACTGGATCAGCGTCTGGTCGGCATGGCTGTCGATATCGGCCTGGTCCTTGAACAGCCCTTCGGTCACATATCCCCAGATTTCACCGACGCGCTTGCCGGCATAGTAGTCGTCCAGGTTACCCGTCTGGTTGTTATAGCGGTCGATGGTCGAGATATAGTCGGACAACGTACCGCGGATCTCGTAGTTGAACGGTTTCTCCGCCAATGTGAACTGGTCGCGCCAGGTCAGCGTGATTTCCCATCCTTTGGTCGTCATGTCGGCATAGTTGCCTTTGGGAGAAGAGGCGCCGAAGACGTCGGGAAGCGTTTCGCCGACCGTGTACATATCCGTTGTCTTACGGATGTAATAGTCGCCGTTGAACTGCAAACGGTTGTTCAGCATGCCGAAGTCCAGTCCGACGTCGGTCGTCGTAGCCGTTTCCCAGGTCAATCCGTCAGGCATGACAGCCGGAGCGCTCGTGTACTTATTCTTCAAGCCGTTCAAGACACGACCGGAAGTGCTGATGCTCAACAGTTCGAGATAACTGTACGGAGAGACGTTACCGTTACCCAACGAGCCGTATGAGGCACGTATTTTCAGATTAGAAAACAGGTCCGGGTTTATTTTCCAAAACGATTCCTCCGACACACGCCATCCACCCGATACGGAAGGGAAAAACGCCCATTGCTGGTCGGTCGGGAATTTGGAAGAGCCATCATAGCGTCCGTTCACTTCCAACAGGTAGCGGTCCTTGAAGGCATAGTTCATACGGAAGAAACCGCCTGCCACGCGCCATTTGTTATAACCGCCCGATGTGGTGATCGCATCTCCTAACGCCAAGTTGATATTTTCCGATTCGTCGAGCAGCAAGCCGTTACGCTGCACGTATGTGCTCTTATAGGTAGACTGTTCATAGTTGTAACCGATCATTCCCTTGAAATAATGCGCATCGCCAAATGTTTCCTCATAGTCGGCATACAGGTTGGTCGCGATATACTCGGTCCGCATATTACTCTCCTTCAAGTCATTGTACTTCGTGCTAAGTTCGCGTGTTTCTCCCTCGTATGTGCTGTAAGGAACCGGTACACGGCGTTGCGTCTGCGCCTCATCCGTATTGCGGAACGTGAAGTCGCCCCGTACGTGCAGCTTGTTTTCTAAGAAGGAAGCCGTAAAGCCGGTCGTATTCTTCAATACCTTGTTATTGGTGTCGATCCCGTTCTTGCCATAGATAAAGTCACCGACCGAATAGGCGGCCGAGAAGGTCAGGCTACCGTCGGGATTGAAGATAGGCGAGGTCGGATGGCCTTCATCGGAAATGTTACGCCAGATGGAACCGCCTTCGCCGACGTTGATCGGGTTATGGTAATCCATGTTTGAAAAGTCCATATTGTTCTCGATCTTCAGCCAGTCGAACACCTGCACGGAACCTTTCGCACGCAGGTTCATCATCTTATAATCATCGGTATTGTAGCGGAACAAGCCGTCGTAGCCATAGAAACGCCCGGAAACGTAGTAGTTCAGCTTCCCGTTGTTACCGGTCACCGACAAGTTATGATCCTGCGCGAAGGTCGTTTTCTTATACAGGGCGTCGTAATAGTCCTCGTTGCCGTAGTAGACGTATTTGCCGGTAGCATCGACCGTCACCTCGTCAGTTATGCCCTGTTCCTTCCGGTTCTTGAAGTCTTCCAGCCAGCCGAGGGAGAATTCCTGCGTCTTGTTGATGTTCTTAGGGTCGGCCGAATAGTTGTTCCACGCATGATAGGCTTCATAGAAGTGGCTGGCATATTCATATCCGTCGGTCACGAAGTCGGGAACCGTCACCGGCTTCTGCACGGCGAAGTTACCGGAATAGGTGATGGAAGTCTTGTCCTTAGTCGGCTCTTTGGTGGTGATCAGGACAACACCGAAAGTACCGCGCGCGCCATAGATGGCAGCCGAGGCGGCATCTTTCAGGACAGACACGCTGGCGATATCGTTCGGATTCAACATCGAGGGATCGCCTTCCACACCGTCGATCAGGACTAACGCACTACCGCCCTGCCCGATCGAAGTCGTACCGCGGACATTATAACTCGCCGAGCGGGTCGGCTTGCCGTCGGTCAACTGGATGTTCAGGTTGGGGATCGAACCTTGCAAGGCCTGTGTCACGTTGGGGACGGAACGATTGTCAAACACTTCGCTGGTCACCTGTTCGACGGCTCCGGTCAGGTTCACTTTCTTCTGCGTGCCGTAACCGACCACGACTACTTCGTCCAGCGTCTGCGTATCTTCCATCAAGACTACTTTCAAGTCTTTCTCTCCTTTCAGTGTGATTTCTTTCGGAATATATCCGATAAAAGAGATTGTTAACACAGCGTCAGGGGCTACTTCCAGCGAGAACTTCCCGTCGATATCGGTCACCGTCCCGTTAGTCGTTCCTTTTTCCACTACATTGGCTCCGATAACGGGTTCCCCGTATCCATCCACAATCGTACCTGTCAGATGATACGTTCCCTGCCGGGTAACGCTTATGATTCCGCCCGGATTGGCGGAATAGATTACAGGGATTCCCTGTAATGCACCTGCGATACATAGTAAACCCGCAAACCGGGTCACTCTACTCTTAATCTCCATGTTTGTTCTTTTTGCGTTAAAACAAATATATTTTTACCTATTAAAACCGCTGCAAAGGAACAACCGGAGTATTAAATCAGCGTTTACTATTCATTACAATATCGTTACAAAAGCCGTGGCAATATTACTTTATTTTCAGGGCATACAAAGAAAAAAGGGCGCCCTCGCGGACGCCCTTTCTCATTCAATACTAAAACTCTCTATACATAATGGATTAGTATACATTAACCTTGGTAACAATAGAATTGCCGGCATTGGTTAATTTCACAATGTAAATGCCTTTCGTTACCGGTATTTGCGTATTGCCACTGATACGTGCATTGTAGACGATCTTACCGATCATGTTTACAACGGTCACCTGTAGCGGCTGAATCGGATTCACATAAATATTTCCCTTTCTTCCAAACACTTCTGTATTGGCAAGAGCTTCTTCGAGGCCGGTTGCGAAACCTACGGTTACTTCGCAAGTGGCGGTTACATCACCGATCGTTGCTGTGATCGTTGCTTTTCCAACCTTAACACCTTTGACTGTCACCTTGTTTCCATCTGCTGTTACAGAGGCTACAGTAGGATCGCTGCTGCTCCATGTAACCGTCTTGCCGGCAGGAGATACAGTAGCTGTCAGTACGAACTCTTCCGTACGAGGAAGATCTTTGGTTGTTGCATCTAAGGTGATTGTAACGGTTTCGTCTTCGTCACCACCACCAGCAGGAGGATTCGATTCGCTCTTGAAACCGATCTGGTTCTTGTCGTAAACAACAGAATAATTTTCTGTTTCACCACCGTTCACATAATAAACAGCATTGCTGCCACTACCTTCGGAAGTTATTGTAGGATTGAAGTCGATTTCACTGCCTATAACAGCTTCACCGGTTTCACGGACTGTCAGTTTGATTTTGCTCTTCAGGTTGCTTGCAGAAGAAGCTCCTTCAGGTAATACGGCAACGATTGTTGATTTTAGGATATTGCCTTTTCCAGGTTGAGAACTTGCCAGCTTATAATTTCCGGCATCACCAGTCGTACCCATTGCAAGCTCTACAGTTTGTTCGCCGACTGTCGCTGCACCAAAGATTACTTTAATCGGAACGATATCGCCACTGATACGGTCGTTCGATGCATAATCAGTCAATTCCATAACAGACTTTCCGTTGTAGTAGGCACTAAGCGGGGTTCCGACTGTCACTTCTTTCTGACTGATCTTACCGGTCAGTTTTCCTTCCAAGACATAATTGTTAGCTTCGCTACCGATCAGAACCAGCGATTGAGACGGAGTGATCGTTTTGCTATCACCTGCCTTCTTATCAGCAAAGTTGAATGTAATACCGGAAAGATCCAGTGCTACGTCCTTTCCGTCTGCACCTGTTAATGTAGGCGTTCCGGAGGCAAGAGTCGTTCCGTCGTAAGTCTTATCCATATCGGTTGCGCTAATCATCAGCTTAGCCGGAGTAACTTCGAGGTTTAGAATTTTTACTTCACCTGCACTGATAGCCAGAATCGTTGCCTTACCTGTTGCTACAGGGGTACAAACTATATCATTGCCAGTTGCATCAACAGTCAAAACATTGGCATTTGTCGATTCATAAGTCCAAGTGCCATTTCCACCAAGTTTCGTCACCTCGTATGAAACACCGTAAGATATTTTCGTGAATGCTTCCTGATTCCAATTGCCGGCAACAGCAGCTTTCGTTTGCATAGGTGCATTAAGAGAAGTAGTTGTAGCAGGAGAAGTTTCAATCTTATTCAAACTCTGGCCTATCACCTTGCCACTTGCATCCAGAATATTAGCATAGCCATCTCCTCCTACTTCAGAAGCATTCAATCCGGAATAACCGGCTTCATCAACGATCATTGCTTTTCTGTCACTTGACGTACCATATACTACCGCTTTCGGAGTACCCAACTCTACAGTCAGCGTACCCGGAACAGTTTTAATTGTGTAGTTCGGACATGCACCTGACATTTTCAGGTTCAAAGCAGAACTTTCTTCTGTTACCGTAAGTTCGCCACTATAAGCAGTGCTTAATGTTTCGCCGTTTACCAAGCCAGTTGCTTCGAATTCATATTTCGTATAACGCTGGTTCCACATGCGGGTCACGTCTTTTACCTTAACAGAGAGCGGAGCTTTCGTGATCTTACCGGTTATATTTGTCGGCTGGATCAACGTATAGTTGGCTGCATTCGTACCTGTCAATGTCAGTTCCGGCATCAGGACTTTCACGCTTTCGCCTGCGTTCTTGTTTGCGAAGCTAAGTGTCAGACCAGCTGTCTTAACGGAAACATCGTTAGACGCACCTGTTAATGTGAAAGTTGGAAGTGTCTCGATAGCAGTCGTCCCGTCATAAACCTTCTCTATTGCACCTACTGCAACCGTGATCGGTTTCGGAGTGATTTCGATTGTTTTAGTTGCTACGGCGGCAGAGTGAGTAGCATCGGCAGCACGTGTTACAGTCAAAGTGACTTTACCGACTTTAGTTGCTTCCAGCTTGCCATCCGTAATCGTTGCCAGATCGCTTTCAGCTACGGTATAGGTATATTCACCTGTAGCAGCTTCTTTGTCACTTGTAGCAGACAATGTCATTTCGTTGCCATAAACCATTGTAGGCAGGACAGATGTACTGAAAGAAACTACCTGCGGAGTCTTTTCATCGATTGTTACCTCAACAGGCTTACTTGTTCCTGTATTGTTGTCAGAAACAGTTGCAGATGCAGTAATTGAATATTTTCCTGCTGCAGCATTGGATATTGTTGCTGTATAGAAATCATCTTTTAGCGTTGCGTCAACAGAATTACCACTATTGTATGTAAACTTAACAGAAGCATCTGTGTCTACACCACCCTTGTTAACCAAACAAGCTTTCAACTGGATATCACGATCTGTTCCGTTCAATACCGTCTTTGCTTCTACCATTTCGATAACCGGGGCAACAGCATTAATAGTCAATGTACCCTTCGCAAACGTGATCGTATAGTTATCGGAAGTCAGGCCATAAGGTACGATATCGTAACCACCCTCTTTCACCAATGAATCTTTGGTTGCGGAGCAAGTGAATTTCAGGATTCCATCGAGTTTATCTCCCTCGACCAGATCGGTAGTTGTCGCTGTAAATTCAGGGTTTTCCACACCATATTCACGCGATTTAGCCTCTGCCGTGACAGTTGCAGCCTTCGGAGTAACCTTTGCTTTTACAAATGTGATAGGAGCCAGTTCGTAGAATGCGGTAGAATCAGAACCATTTGCCGCCAAAGCAGCGGTAACGATTACCTCTTTGTTTTCTCCTGCATTTGCATCTGTCAGTTCACCTTTAAATCCTTCTGCCAAATCCAGACCTGTCGCATCCGTACCTAACTTACCGGAGAATCCCAATGTTCCCTTTGTCAGAGTTATAGTCTTCGCACCATCATAGGTCTTCTCTGTAGCAGTCAAACCAGCAGTCAATGTAACCTTACGTTTGTTAACTTTCAAGACTTGCGTATTGACAGCATCTTCGTCATAAGTGAAGTTGCCATTTTCTTTATCTTGTTCATCTATTACACCATCATTATTCTTATCTTTTTTAACTTTCAAATCAAAAGTAACAGTACCCGGTTTCTTGATAGTCAGAACGCCATCATCACTGAGTGCTACGACTTCACTTGTGCCATCAATTGAAACTTCCGTACCCGGCAAGTTGAATGCCAACTTGATCGGAGCCGTACCATACACCACGCTATCCGGCAAGTTGGTTATCTTAGCCAATGTTTTCTGGAAAGATGCAATAGTATATTGGTCGCTGTTAAATGTCAATTCATACACAACCTTACCTGCATTCAGTAATTCTTTTGCTACAGTTTTGTTGGAAGCGATAACACCGTCCTTACATTCTATAGAGAAAGTCTTTTCGGAAAGATCAGATTTGTTTGTAGCCTTATTCATCGCAACAATTACAGAATCAGCAACAACAGTAGCAGCATTGACCATTAAAGTACCACCGCACAAGTTAATACCGGTCATGATATCTGATACCGGGAGGTTGAGTTTACCGTTGTTGACCAAAGTCGCAGCCTCTTCGCCTGTTCCAAGTTCAAGTCCGGAGTTGAAACTCCAAGTTTTTCCGGCTGCAATGGCAAAATCGGATGTTCCTTCGGACACAGCCGTACCATCACGGAATTTCTTCAAAGATGCTTTTGTTCCTGTCAATTCGATATTCGCATTGGCCAAGCCCTGTCCGATCATCATAATCGGATTTTCACTTTTTGAGTCGACGAATTTAAAAGTAACCCCTTCCGAAACTGTAGGGACTGGTTTTCCGTTCGTATCGGAATCGGCCCAACCATCAACAGCACCTAAGCTGGCTTTCAGATCCGTTAAGTTGTTAAACGTACAGCCCTCGAACATAAAGCTTCCTTTACGAATCTGTCCACGGTTGATCGCCCCCATTTCATAGTAATTCCCCTCCTTGCTGAACATGCAATTCTTGAGGGAGGCCTCGATTTCGTCCGCATAACCGTTAGACAGTGTTCCGTAGAGAGAACCGAGTTTTGCTCCTGTGATAGTTACTTTGGAAGTTCCGGTATAGGCATACCCTTGTCCGCCTCCACAACCTAACCCTTCGGGGAGTTCTACTCCTTCGGAGATAGTGATCTTGACATCTTTTGTACCGCAAACGGCATCATTCCATGTCGTAACCGGAGTCTTCTGAGCCGGATTAGCAAAACCTCCTGCATATAAGCACTGTACCTTCGTCTGATTACCGGAAATATTGATATCCACAGCATTGGTCTTGGCAAACTGATCGCCACCACCACACAAAAGATCCATGATTGTACCGCCTTTTATCATTATGTTTGCCGTCCCGGTAACATTGGCCGTTTTTTCAGCCGTCGAACCGTAACCACCACCATAGATCCGTTTTATATTACCGCTTTCCATCGTAATTGTAGAATTCTCTACAGCCCTATTCTTAGAGCCACCGTAAACAATCGCTTCATCACTCTTCAACTGGATGAAATCTGAAGCATTGTCTGTCGCACAAACAATCACTTCACCCTCTACGCCCGCAGCTTTAATAGTAATAGGATTACCATTTGCGAAAACAGTATTACCTTCCTGTGTCAGTTTCGAGTTCGTCCAATAATACATAGGAGTCTTGTTGTCTTTACCTCCCAAGCCTTCGAAGTAACTCCAACTTTGACCTTCCGGGCATACAACCAAACCGTCAGGATTGCTCGCATTTTCTTTTTCTGCCCAAATTTTGGCTGATTCGGCAAAAGTCGATCTTTCATCAAAAGTAAACAATCGGGGATATTCAGGGTTTCCTTTATCAACGTTCACACCTCCCCAAGTATTCCCTTTCGTATGCAAATTTGTTGCATGAACTTCGCTATGTACCAGCAAGCCCGCATTTATATTATTTTCCAGAGTCACATTCGGCAAGATAGTGCTCATTTGGGATTGTGCATTAATACCGGAGCCTTTTGAACCCTTTATACAAAGATTTTGTAATTTAACAGTTCCTCCTGCATTTCCCTCTATGGAGATCAAGTTCTTTTTTGAATCATCAACATTCCATTCTCCTATTGCCGTAATAGTTGTAGCCGGATTTCCATCCTTATCAAGTTCTCCTTTTAATGATAATGGTTTATTGATCACCAATTGGGAAGTCAGAGCATATTCGCCTTCGTTAACTAAGTTCAATGAAGAACCGGCCGGCATATTGGCAACCGTAGCAGCGTCTAACTTGTACGAATTTTCAGAACATTTCAAATAGACATTCACTGACTCGCCACCATTCAAAGCAAGATCCGGCTTGTTTGCGATAGCTCCAAAAGGAGTATACTGCTGAAGATCACTCATACTTTCACCGGTTATGGTCACATCATTATAATAGAGTTGTATCCCTTCCATATTGACAGTGCCCTTTTCTGCTCCGGTAAATGTGATACGTCCGTTATTAAGAACCAAGTTCTTCAGTGTAACTGTACCGATATTCTTTTCCGTATCTTTCGCCGGAGAATTGAAATAGATCGATCCTGCAAATTTTTCTTCTACCGGAGCATTGAATACAAGATTATTCAAAGTCACATGGTCTCCCAACACTTCGATCACCTTGTTTACTTGCTTCTTACAAGTAATAGTTGCATTCTGGATCTTTACATTATCTCCATGAATCGTGATCAGATTCTGGTCTACCCAGTTTCCATTTACAGCTTCTGCTGATGAATAAATCTTTACATCAGAAGGCTCTTGTCCACCTCCGACAATTTCGACATTGTCACGGGTAATAGCCAAATAATTACCGTCTCCGGTAGTCGCATTAGTCCGCTCGATGTCATAATTTCCCGGAGCAACAGTAATCACAAGTTTATCGATTCCCCCCAGATTATTGGCAGCTTGTACCGCAGCTTTCAATGTTTTAAAGGCTGTTTGGGTATCTGCCTCTGTACGAGTTGCATCGACTGTCCAGACAATATCTGCCGCCTGCAACCACCCCACACTCGTTATCGTCATAAAGACCGATAACAACATAAGTAATCTTCTCTTCATAATTTCTCTAATTAAAGTATTAATAATGAGTTCATTGAATGATAATTTTCATTTTTACTTTAATCGCTTTATTAACTTACCCCATACGAATGGTTTTCCCTGAAAAAGTAGTTAACAGGTGTGATTATATGTATTTTGACGACCAAAAACGATCCTTTTTTTTAGTCATTTTCTGGCTGGGTGCGAGTTTGGAGAGATTTTGAAGAAAAAAAGTCTCATCTATTGAATATTAAGGAGTTATTTTGTTCTAAAAAAATTTGGAGGATTGAAAAAAAATGTTGACTTTTGTTGACAAAAAAAACGATCGTTTTTTTTAGTCATTTTTTCAGTAGATTTTTGTTCTGCAAAGCGGACTTGATTATCAAAAGATAATAGTCTTCCCGAAAAAACACTTACGTTTTTCTGTAAAAACCTGCCGGCAGTTTTCTAAATGTATTTTCACAAAATAGCATTTTCGGGAAAAAGTTTCCGCACGTTCCGCATGTTCCGCTCTATACACTTTTCGCTTGGTAAGTTTTGCTGTTTTTCAGGTTGTTACGCTTATATTATCCTCGCAGAATCCGCACGATCAGTCGCTTTTTTGTACCCATGTATAAGGGCTGATTCTATGTCTATTTTTTCAATTGCGAGAATTTAGCCCTTTTGACAACCTTTCAAGTGTTAAAATTCGGCAGAAAGTAAATTTTAGTCGCATACTTTGCTCCCAAATGCAAAACCCGCTCGTCCGTCATCCGGTAATCGATGGCCAGCGTTTTTGACACATCTTCATGCCACTCGGTTACCCTATTTATTACAAATAATCATCTAAATTCTATCAATTTGATTTATTTCAGACGTTTTACCAACACATATATCGCGGTTTTAGATAGTCAATTTAACATTATGACAAATTGCTTATTGGAATATATGTGGCCACCTATTAAATAAATAATATAAGGTGCGGAACATGCGGAACGTGCGGAAACCAAGTTTTGCAGAATTGAAAGTTGAAAGTTGTTTTTCTTTCGTATCTTAGTATCGGGAAAGCCCGGCTTTCTCTAACTTTCAATTGTTAATGTTCAACTTTCAACTGTATCATGGTTTATCTGAAGCAAATCAAACTAATCAATCCGGACGAGGTATCGGGGCCGGTAGAAGACTTGAAATATCCCTACAAGGCGGCAGCCGTGCGGTATATGGAAGAACTGGTATTCACGAAGCCCGTCACGTTCTTAGTGGGAGAAAACGGAATCGGCAAATCGACCTTGTTAGAAGCCGTCATGTATAAATACGAGAGGCGTGACGAGGATTTGCAAGGAATGCTGAACGATGGCGACGAGAGCCACAAGGTACTCGCCAATGTCCTGCCCGACCAGATTCGCTTAGTGGAAGTGCGCAAGCCGGACGACCATTTCTTTTTCCGTGCCGAATCCTTTTTCGACCATGCCCGCGAGATCGACGCCCAATCTATGCGCGACATCCTCAGATACGGGCGCGACTACTCTATGGGACGCTATGGGGGGCGGCGCCTGCTGGAACAGTCGCACGGTGAAAGTTTCCTCAGCACGTTCCTCAACTACGGGGAACGGAACATGCTCTACATCCTCGACGAGCCGGAGGCGGCCCTTTCCCCCCAGCGCCAACTGTCGCTGCTCGTACGGATAAAAGAGTTGGCGGACCAGGGATGCCAACTCATCATCTCCACCCATTCGCCGATACTGATGGCTTATCCGGGAGCCGACATCTACAACATAGACGAAGACGGCGCCCGCCTGACCCCTTTCGAGGAGACGGAACATTACCAGCTGACGAAATATTTCCTGACGCACACGGAACAGATGCTCCGCGAACTGGGAATCGTCTAAGCCTGACCCGGAGGTTTACAGGGCGGAGGCTGCATCAAAATACATCTTTGCACGGGTGTTATGGGGGTTTTCCTTCAACAAGAGTTCCATCTCGTGCAGGAAAGGATAGGAGCCGATGAAAATATCGAAATAGCTTTTCTCCGGAGTGTCCACCGGCTTTTCTTTCAACGCATCCAGCAGGGCCAACCGCGACCGTACCCATCCCGCATGGCAGGTGGAGCGGCCCAGCAGGGTCAGGTACTTCTTCGCCAGCCGGTCGTTCCCCATCTTCAGATAGCCGTCTGCGATCTGCCGGAGGCAACCGAAAGTCATCCCGTCCGCATATTGGATAGCTACCTCGGAGAGTTGATGCACATACTCGTTGTACAAGCCCAGCGAACGGTAGAACAAAGCATTGAAGTAGCGTTCATCGGGTGTGGACGGCAAATAGAAATAGAAGCTGTCGGGCGAGGACAAGCGGAATTTCGGCAGATTCTCCGCCAGTTTATCCATCCCGGCAAATGCCAGAAGGGCGTACCGCTGCAACATCGGGTCGTGCAGGGCCTCGTCAGGCGTAATATAGCGAAGAACGGCATTCCAGGCGGTCGCCGTCGCCGCCTGCTTGACAGCAATTCTTTTCTCCCGGTTGTGTGCCGACGGGGATAGGGCGAACAGGGCAAAGGCAGACAGTATGATGGCGGCAGACAGCCCATAATGTATTTTCGGGTTCGCGATCCGCAGCAAGCGCAAAGGGATGGCAAGGCGAACCCGTTCAGGCAGCAGGACGACACACGACACGAGAAGCCCGTAGCCCGCCACAACGCCTATAGCCGGTTCAAGCCGCCCCCAATGCAGTTGCAGGCAAAGGAAAAGCCCGGCGACCACCCACGAAAACCAGGCGCACTCCCGGCAACGCAAACGGCAGGACAACAGGTCGGACAACCCTAACATGCAGCCGAAAAGAAGGGTTTGGATCAACACGCCCCCTTCGCGCCAACGAAAAAACTGGGACAAGAAACCGGACGCAAGCGACAATATCCCGGCCACTCCCCCGGAGAGTTTTTCATCCGCATAGTCGGGCGTCCACACGAAAAAGCTCTCCGCCTCCACATTACCAATCGTTTCCGGGTACAAGAAATACCATAAAAGCCAGACAAGAGGCAAGAGCCCGTAATGCCATGCCAGCCCGATCCGCTTCGTCTTTATTTCGTTCTTCTTTTTCATGTTTTCTATTCGATATCGAACAGGGAAGTGACTTTCCCTTTGTCCAGTTTTACTTCTCCCCGGATAAACTCCGGTATATTATATGATTTCATACGCAAGGTGTTCTGCTCCGGATCTTCCTGGGGCAGGAGAAACGGCTTGCCGAAACGGCCGTTTTCATCTACCGCTGCGATGAAAAGACGAGTGTAGCGGCCATCCAGCCGCCGGCTGCTAAAGAGCACCCACCGCCCGTCGGACGACCAGGAGTGGTAGCTTTCCGTATCGTCGCTATTGAGCGCCGACGTATCCATCTCCACTTTGTCGACAAGGCGGATCATTTTAAGATCGGCTTCGGCATGCCAGATGGGGAAAGTGGCACAGGCGGCTTCGGTATAAAGCAGGTATTTCCCATCGGGCGAGATACGGGGGAAAGAGGCGCTTCCTCCCGCTACCGCAGGGTTATAGAGCGTATCGACCTGTTCGAGCAACTGCCCGGTATTCTCGTCGAAGCCTACCCGGCAAAGGGCATATTTCAATGATTTATACTCCATCGGCATTTTCCGGGCCGGGGCCGTGCAGAAATAGACCTCTTTCCCGTCGGGGGAAAAGGCGGGGAAGGTTTCCATATTTTCCCGGTTTGTAAAACGGGGATCGGTCAGTACCCGGTTATGGGCCACATCATAGATCATCAGGTCTGAAGACAGGTCGTACACCTCTACCGGCATGTGCCCGAAGTGATAGAACGCCTGGTGCGTGTCGTTGGAAGAAAAAATAATGTAGCGGCCCGAAGGATGCCACATCGGATAGGTTCCGGATTTGCCGGGTTCCATTTTCGCCAGGTCAAGGCGGGCGGGCTGACCGTCGCGTACCAGCACGGTCGTACCGTTCACGCCACGGGCATGGAACATAAAGTCGTCGGGCGAATAGTTGCAGAAAGAGTGGCAATTGACGCAGCCATCATGATTCTGGCGGTTCGTCACAATCGCCTTTTCTTCAAAGGAGGTCAGGTCGCGCTGGTAGATTCCCATCCGGTTCCACAGTTCGTAGCCCGGTTCTATCAGGCGGTAGGCGATCCAGGGGTCTATGCCGCCCGTCGCAATATGCACCGGAAAGGATTGATAACGGATGCCTCCGGGATGTCCGTCGGTCCAGACGGAGACCGTCACATCGAGGGTTTTCCCGGCATAACGGCGAAGCCATTCTTTCCAGTCTTTTTCAGGAAACTTCACGCACGATCCGCCCTGCAACCGTGCCAACTCGTTTCCGTCTGCTTCGACGACCGCCTTTATTTCCCTGGCTTCGGGTACACTGAAATTCAGGGGTGCGATGTTACACGGGACTGTCACACCGGTATAATCGGGGAAAATGGCAGGATAGTCCTTACTCTCCGCTTTCGCCTCCTTATCGTCCGGTCTGCAAGCTGCCAGTGAAAAGAGGAAAAGCAGCAAGGGCAGGAAGAATTCAAACAGGTCCTTCTTTGTTGCAACAGTATTCTGAATCATCGTATTAAAATTATAAAATATTCTTCGGGGATTGCTACGTTTTCTTTCATAAATCGGACGCAGACAAGGCAGAATCCACAAACTTCTCCAGATACTCGCTGGGCTGCATGCCGAATTCCTTCTTGAAACAGACACTAAAATACTTCGGGTCGTTAAAACCGACAGCATAAGCCAGTTCGGAAACGCGGATATGCTTCTTCTCCTCCATGATCCGGCAGGCTGCCTTCAGGCGGATATTCCGGATAAAGGCGGA
The DNA here is from genome assembly GCF_014287585.1 of Parabacteroides hominis. Classification (GTDB taxonomy): domain Bacteria; phylum Bacteroidota; class Bacteroidia; order Bacteroidales; family Tannerellaceae; genus Parabacteroides; species Parabacteroides hominis. Next base: position 130,260 of record NZ_JACOOJ010000008.1, read on the forward strand.
AGAGTTGAGCCCGGTAAGCGATTTCAGCTTGCGGTAGAGGGTGGATTTGCTCGTACCCATTTCATCGAGGAATACTTGCTGGTCGAAGTCGGGGTCCGAGAGGTGGCGGTTGACACAATCGATCGCCTGCTGTAGGAAATTCTCGTCGAGGCTCGTATAGTTGAGTTCGTTTGTCTCGAACACCAACTGTTTCTTAAAGTCACCCGACACACGTTCCTTCTGCTTCAACAAATTATTGATACGGGCATGGAGCACGCTCAGGTTGAAAGGCTTCGTTATAAAGCCGTCCGCACCGGCGTCATACGCCTCCGCCCGGTCTTCCTCCCGGTTCTTTGCCGTCAGCAGGACGATAGGGATATGGCTGGTTTCAAGACTGCCTTTCATCTGTTTGCAGAACTCGATCCCGTCCATTTCGGGCATCATAATGTCGGAGACGATCAGGTCGATATCTTCCTGGCCGATAATCGCCATCCCCTCTTTTCCGGTGGTAGCGGTAAAGACCTTGTAGGTCGGACTCATCAGGCGGACCATCAGATGCAACAGGTCCTCATTATCCTCGATCAACAGCAGGGACCGGAGGTTGTCGGCCGGCTTTGCCGGTTCGGTTTCCGCTTCCTCCAAGACCGGGGCGGAAGCTGCCGGAGTTGAAGGGTACGGCATGCTTTCGTCGATTTCTTCCGGGAGATAATAGTCACGACCGATAGGGATTGTCACGGCAAAGGCGGAACCTTCGTCCTGTTTGCTCGACACCGTTATGTTTCCTTTGTGCAACTGTACCAGGTCTTTGGTCAGCGAAAGCCCGATACCCGTCCCGATCGTCTTGAACTTGCGGTAGTCGCCTTCGTAGAACCGCTTAAAAAGGTTCTTCACGGCCTCCGGCGAGAGCCCTTTTCCATTATCTTTTATGACGATCCCGGCTTTCCCCGGTTCAACGACCGACAGTTCCACGCGGACCATGCCGCCCGGCTCGTTGTATTTGGCGGCATTGGACAGGAGATTATACAAGATCTTGTCTACCTTGTCCGTGTCGAACCAGGCAGGCAACTGTTCGGGCCGGCAGACCAGGGAGAAGTCGATCTCCCTCTTCTTGATCAGCGGGCGGAAACTATCCACACTGTTGCGGACAAACGCAGCTAAGTCGCCGTGCGAAACCTTCAACTTCAGGTTGCCGGTCTCCGCCTTCCTGAATTCCAATATCTGCTGGAGCAGGCGGATCAGGCGGTTGATATTGTTTGTCATGACCTGATAGTGCTCCCCGTTCTGCGGGCTGACCCTCTTCAACTCGTCCACCGCAGCCGACAGGATGGTGAGCGGGGTCAACAACTCATGCGTGATATTCGTAAAGAACTGCAATTTGGAATGGTTCACCTCCTCGGCCTTCGCCTGTTCGAGGCTTCTCAGGTGCAAGGCGTTCTGCATCTCGATCCGGTAATGCACGATCCGGTAGGCGATATACGCCAGGAGGCACAGCAAAAGGGCATAGCCGGCATAGGCCCACCCCGACTTCCAGGGCGGCGGCAGAATCACGACCGACAGATGCCTGACAGCCCGGTTCCACGTCCCGTTGGAATTGGTCGATTTGAGCAGGAAGCCGTAAGTCCCCGGCTTCAGGTTATTGTAATAGGCAAAAGGATGCGAAGCATCGGCATACTGCCAGCCGGCATCGAAACCTTCCAGTTTATAAGCATATTTGATCTGCCGGGGGTTGGAGAAACTCAGGGCGGCAAACTCGATGCTGAAGTTATTCTTACGGTAGTCCAGCCGGATGCGTTCCGTAAAATCGGGGGCCAGCCGGGATATCTCCTCCTTCTCCTTCGCGTCGAGCAAAGACCAGGAACGATTGTATATTTTGATGTCCGTAATCCGAACCGGCGGGAATGTCTCTTCGTCCGTCATCCGGTCGGGGAAAAAGCTGTTGTAGCCCCTGTAACCTCCAAAGAACATCTCGCCGTTGGTATCGGCAAAAGCCGTGTTCCGGTAAAAGATGTTATCCTGCAAGCCGTCGGAAACGGTGTACAGGCGGTAGGTCGCGTCCGAAAGATTGTCCGTGATACGGACTTTCATCAGACCTACGTTCGTACCCATCCAAAGGTTCCCCTGCCGGTCCTCCCGGATACTGAATATGGCGTCGCCGGGCAAATTGGCAAGTTTGTGCACCGGTATAAACTGGTCCTGCCCCGGATCATAGAGGTTAAGCCCCCCTCCTTCCGTCCCCGCCCAAAGGCGTTTGCGGCTGTCGATAAAGAGAGAGAGGACGGAAATGCTGTTCAGCTTATCTTCGTCGAGGGAATAACGTTCGAACGACATTTCGTCCGGCCGCGACAGGTCGCCGGTAATCCTGATCACCCCGCCGTTATTCGTTCCGGTCCAGATTTGCCCTTGCGAATCCTGCACGATAGCCTGATAGGCATAGGCATTGACAGAAGTGCCGTCCAGCTTCAAGGAATCGAACCGGACACCCTCGCCGTTTGCCATAAGGACGCATATGCCGTTGCGGGAACCGAACCAGGTATTCCGTTCCCGGTCTTCACAAATCGAATAGATGCACTGGTTAGGCAGCCAAGGGGCCGAGTCGTAGTCAAGCAACTGCGCCTGCTCGCCGGCAGGCAGCGACCGGTCGTAGGAAACGACTCCCCAGTCATACGTCCCCAGCCAAACCTTATCCGATGTAGGAGACTGGACGATCGTATTGATCGTAGGCAGGCGGCCTAACTTCCTGAACTCAGGCAAGTCCAGGTTATGGGTATAACTCCCGGTCGCACGGTCATGTACAAAGAACCCCCAGCTCCCTAAGCCGATCCAAAGCAGCCCTTCCCTGTCCACCATCAGACTGCGGACAGAGGGGTTCGTAAGCAGCGGGTTATCGATCGCCTCCAACCGGTCCAGCCTAAACTCCGGTTTGCGGGTAATGACCGTGTTCACCCCTCCCCCGAACAATCCGAGCCACATCATCCCTTCGTCGTCCCGGAATACGGAATTGACATCATTATAATATACGGACTTATCCGAATTGTCCGGACAGTAGTTCCGGAACAGGCCGTTCTCTTCGTCGTAAAGCACGCTCAACCCGCCACGGGTCCCGACCCAAAGAGTCCCCGTATTCCGGTCCTCCTCCATATCGTAGACGATATCATAGCAAAGGCTGTTCGGGTCGTTGTCGTCATGCCGGAACTGCCTCCAGGCCAAACGCTCCGGCTCATAGGGATTCTCAAGCAGGAACAGGCCGTAGCCCCACGAGGCGATCCAGATACGCTGCTTGCTGTCCTCGAATATATCGAAAGCGGAGTTCAACTCGTTCAACGCCGGATAGCCGTACACCTCGTCCTTCTGCTCGTCGTACCGGTAGAAACCGTCAGACCAGGTTCCGATCCACAGGTTCCGTCCGGAATCTTCCACCAAAGCCTTGACAGCCCCCTTCACGATACCGGGCTTGAAGGCGACGCAGGAATCCTGTCCGGGAAGATATTCGAATACACCCGTTTCCGTACCGATAAACACGCGGTCGGAAGAGGTGACCAACAAACGGTCCACTATGCTGCGCTGCAACCCCGAACAGGTGATTTTCCGTATCTGCCCGGTCGTCTTATCCAGCACGTTCACCCCGTCGTAGGTCGCAATCCACAAGTTATGGCGGTTGTCGTCCGTGACACAGTTGATGGTATTGTTGCTCAACAGGCCGGGCGTATGCAGGTTCGATTTGAAAGTCCTGATCTGATAACCGTCATAGAGGCACAGCCCGCTATTGGTGGCGATCCAGATATACCCGTCTTTGTCCTGGAACACCTGGCGCACTTCGTCCGTCGGAAGTCCGTTTTCTACCGATATATGCTCGAAATGCAAAGCGGGGAAAGGATTATCCGATCCATACGAACGGGGAATGACAAAGGATAACAAAGCCATAACCCATAGACGTATCGACATCGTACCAGACATAGTGTTTTTGTTGTGTTTCCGGCAAAAATAAAGAAAGTTTCCGATTTATCTCTCCCAAGCATTCACGATTTCCGCCACATAGACGTTATGCAGGTTCCCGGCCATTGCGCTGTACCACTTTTCGTATAAGGCGGGATCGACAAAATGGTCCTTATCCATCTTAGTCACGTAAAGGGTTTTGCATTCAAGCGTCAGGCGCGATTCCTCGAAACAAGGGTTACCCAGGCCGGTAAAGCAGGGCGTCAAACCGGTTGCAGCCACCTTGTCGATGTCCCGTCCCGACTTCGAACCGCAAATCTTGTGGGCGGCCTTATGCTCTTCCCCCAAGAAGGAAAGCGTGAAAGCGCCCTTCGCATCGACAAACTCGCGGGTATAACGTTCCGGACGGATAAAGACGAACACTACCGGCTTGTTCCACAGGAAACCTGCGCCTCCCCAGCTTGCCGTCATCATGTTGAACTTGTCCTTGTCGCCGGCGCTTACCAGCATCCACTCTTTTCCTATGATCTCGATAAAATTGTCTTTGATCAGACTCGGTTCTATTGCCTTCATAATTTCATACCTTATTTATAATCTCCCAAAGATACAGAAATATTTATTTGCGTGAGTGCTGAATTTAAATATTCCCCTATTGCATATAAAACTATTCCGGTGCCATACTATTCTTTGATTTCCGCCGGTGATTATGTAATCGGCGTCGCTGATTATATAATCACCGGCGGAAATTTTATAATCAGCGACGCCGATTACAGAATAATAGCCGGGAGAGCGATAAAGATATGGCATATAAAGATATATTTTGGTGCGGCCATCCGGATATTCTTGTCCATACAAAATATTTTCTTTAGGTTTGTATCTTATTATTCACGTAATTATCAAGACGATAAACTGCCAAAATGGAAATACTGAACAACTGGATCAGCGGGATTAACGATATCCTATGGTCGTATGTTTTAATTATCATGCTGTTGGGATGCGCCGTCTGGTTCACCCTCAAAACCCGTTTCGTCCAGTTCCGTATGTTGCGGGAGATGATACGCGTACTCGGCGACTCCGCCAACAAAGCCCATGAGGGCGAAAAACATATCTCATCCTTCCAGGCGTTCGCCGTATCGCTCGCCAGCCGTGTCGGGACAGGCAACCTGGCCGGGGTAGCCACAGCCATCGCCGTAGGAGGTCCGGGAGCGGTGTTCTGGATGTGGATCATCGCCCTTTTAGGTTCGGCCAGCGCATTTGTCGAGTCTACGCTCGCACAGCTTTACAAACGGAGAGGGAAGGACTCCTTCATCGGAGGGCCGGCCTACTATATGCGGTACGGGTTGGGGCTGAGCTGGATGGGCATATTGTTCGCCATCCTGATCTCCGTCACCTTCGGTTTCGCGTTCAACTCGGTACAGAGCAACACGATCTGCGAGGCCATGCAAGGCTCGTTCGGTTTCGATCCGAAGATCGTAGGTGCGGTACTGACGGTACTGACGCTTGCCGTTATCTTCGGGGGAATCCAGCGGATAGCCAAAGTCAGCAGCGTGATCGTCCCCATGATGGCATTGGGGTACGTGGCGCTCGCATTGGGGATCGTACTGTTCAACATCACGGAACTGCCGGCTGTCATCAAACTGATCGTAGGCAACGCTTTCGGCTGGGAACAGGCGGTAGGCGGCACGGTCGGCGCCGCCCTGATGCAGGGGATCAAGCGCGGCCTGTTCAGCAACGAGGCCGGCATGGGTTCGGCTCCGAACGTAGCGGCTACGGCATCCGTCACACATCCGGTCAAACAGGGGTTGATCCAGACCTTGGGCGTTTTCACCGACACCCTGCTGATCTGTACCTGCACGGCTTTTATCATCCTGTTCAGCGGGGCGCCGTTGGACGGTTCGGTAAACGGGGTGCAACTGACACAGCATGCCCTGACGCTCGAAGTGGGAAAAGCCGGAGGGATATTCGTAGCCGTAGCGATCTTTCTGTTCGCTTTCAGCAGCATTATCGGGAACTACTATTACGGGGAGGCGAACATCCGTTTCATCACGCCGAAGAAAAGCGTGCTCTACATCTACCGCCTGTTAGTCGGCGGCATGGTGATGTTCGGCGCGTTGGCAAGCCTGGAACTTGCCTGGAGCCTGGCGGATATCACGATGGCTTTCATGACGATCTGCAACCTGGTCGCCATCTCGTTGCTGAGCAAACAGGCATTCTTGCTGCTACACGATTACATTATGCAGAAACGTAGCGGGATCAAGAGTCCGGTATTCGATAAAAACAAGCTGCCGGAACTGAAGGACAAGGCGGAATGCTGGTAAACGCTTCTTATTGATAGATCAGACTGAACAACCGTTCAGGTGCAAAGACTTCGTTGGCGACCTCCCGTATCTCTCCGGCGGTCAGCTTTTCCACCTTGGCAAAGACTTCCGGCAGGGTGTCGTAGCGGTTATAATGGAGGAAGCTCTTTCCCAAGCCTAAGAACAGGCCTTCCCGGTTATCGCCTGAGACGCCCAACTGCCCGATCACCTGCTTCTTGGCCGCCGCCAACTGGGTTGCGGTCAGTTTCACATCGCGCAGCTTCGCCAGTTCCTTATGAACGAGCCTGATCGCCTTCTCCTTGTTCTTCGGATCGGTCCCGAAATAGATGCTTGCCAGTCCCGTATCGGTATAAGAGGTCACGTTCGATTCGACGTTATAGACAAGCCCGTTCTTTTCGCGGAGAGAGACATTCAAACGGTTGTTCATGCCCGGACCTCCCAAGAGGTTGTTCAGCAGGAACAGCGGCAGGCGTTTCTCGTCGTGCATGCTGTATGCGCGTCCTCCGATCAGCACATGCGCCTGATGGGTGTCTTTGTGTATCTGCCGGCTGGCGGGAAGGATCTCGCCGGGCGCCGTCCGGTTACGCGCCGCCATCGGGAAAGCGATATCCGACAGGGTGCTTTCCGCCATCTGCACGATCTTCCTGAACGGAATCCGGCCCATCGAGAAGAACACCATGTTTTCGGGGGCATAGAACCGCCTCATAAACGACTTGCCGGACTCGCTGCCGAAACCGAGCAGCGACTGCTCGTCCCCCAAGATGTTATGTCCCAGCGCATGGCCGTCGAACAGCAAATTCTCGAACTCATCGAAGATCAGTTCCGAAGGGCTGTCCTCATACGAATTGATTTCGTCCAGGATCACATCCACCTCCTTCTCGATCTCCTGCTCCGGGAACTGCGAATGGAACACCAGGTCGGCCAGCAGTTCGAAAGCCCGCCGGAAATGTTCTTCCATAAAGATGGAATAGACGAAAGTCTCCTCCTTCGTGGTATAGGCGTTCAGCTCCCCTCCCACATTCTCCATCCGGTTCAGGATATGCCAGGATTTACGCTTTTCCGTCCCTTTGAATATCATGTGTTCGACAAAGTGGGCCAAGCCGAACTCGTCCGCCTCCTCATCCCGTGTCCCGGCATTCACGGCAAAACCGCAGTACGACACCGGGGAAGCAGCAGGAAGATGTACGACACGCAAACCGTTCGGTAAAATATGTGAGAAGTAATCTTTTTCCATGTATCCATTCATTAGAGGGCACAAAAGTACAATAAATATTTGTTTACAGACTTTTTTTAACTACCTTAGCCGTCAAATTAAAACTCCTTTACTATGGAATTACGAACGTTTTCCTCCCGATTTTATGTTCCAACTAACCACTGACGAATGGTCTGTCTTGATATCACAATTTGTGACATCAAGTTGGGGTGGAACCCGGAAACGTCCCTTTGCATTTACAGAACAAGGTGTCGCCATGTTATCAGGACTGTTGAAGAGCGATATCGCAATAGAGGTGAATATTTCAATCATGCGTGCTTTCGTCGCCATGCGCCAATACCTGCTCAACTCTACTCCCTCGCCCCTGCTCAAAGAACTAAAAGACCGGATCGAGGCGTTAGAAGATATCACAGAAGAAAATGAAGAAAAATTTGACGAGATCTACCTCGCCCTGGCGCAACTGGCACAGAAAAACAAACAGAACAACAAACCCCGTAATCCAATAGGATTTGTCAAACCCCAATAAATTTTTAATGACCAAATCCTATCGGGCAGTCCGTACACTGCCCCCACAAGAACTACCGTATTTTAAACCTTCCTTCTGATTTTGATATTCCACTTTGGAATATCAAGTTGGAGGGGATGAAATCCGGAAAGCTACAAAAATATAGGTCATTCCATGTGCAGGTATCATTAAAATAGATACTTTTGTACTTTGTTAAGTTCATAACACTATATAGAATCATTTTAAAAGCTATGATAAACGAAGCAATCTCGTCTATTCTGCAACAAGAAGCTGAAGCAGTACGCAATATTCCGATAACCAGCGGCTATGAAGAGGCTGTGACGCTCATTGTGAAACATGTGCACGAACTCGGTGGAAACCTGATCACCAGCGGTATGGGCAAAGCCGGGCAGATCGCCATGAACATCGCGACCACCTTCTGTTCGACCGGCACGCCCGCCTACTTCCTGCATCCCAGCGAAGCGCAGCATGGCGACCTCGGCATTGTCCGCAAAAACGATATCATGTTGCTCATCTCCAATTCAGGCAAGACACGCGAACTGCTCGAACTGGTGGAGTTGACGCGCGGCCTCGTGCCGGAGATGCAGTTTATCGTTATCACCGGCAACCCCGACAGCCCGTTAGCAGCCGAAGCGACGATCTGCCTGCCGACCGGTGCGCCGAAAGAAGTCTGCCCCTTAGGCCTCACCCCTACCACCTCGACCACGGTCATGACGGTGATAGGCGACCTGTTGGTAGTCGGGACCATGAAACGCATCAACTTCAGTTACCCCGACTATGCCAAACGGCATCACGGCGGTTACTTAGGTTCGAAAAGCCGCGAACAGTGTAAAACCGGAAACAAATAAACAACATGAGGAAGGTAATCGGCATCGGAGAAACCATTCTCGACATCATCTTCAGGAACAACCGGCCCCATACGGCAGTGCCCGGCGGATCGACCTTCAACGGCCTCGTCTCGTTAGGGCGCCTCGGAGTGCCCGTCTCCTTCATCAGCGAGGTAGGCAACGACCGCGTCGGCGACATCATCCGCGACTTCATGGCGGAAAACAACCTTTCCACCCGCTACGTCGACCGCTTCCCGGACGGCAAAAGCCCGATCTCGCTCGCGTTCCTGGACGACGACAGCAATGCCAACTACACCTTCTACAAGGATTATCCGAAGCAACGCCTCGACGTGCCCCTGCCGGAGATCAACGAAGACGACATCTTCATCTACGGCTCCTACTATTCGCTGAACCCCGCGCTCAGGGAGCGGATGGTGGAGTTCCTCGACTATGCACGCCAGCGCAAGGCGATCCTCTATTACGATCCGAATTTCCGCAAGGCGCACGCCCAAGAAGCGATACGCCTCACCCCGACGTTGCTCGAAAACTTCGAATATGCCGATATCATACGCGGCTCGGACGAAGACTTCCTCAACATCTTCGGGGAGGCCGACAGTGAAAAGGTCTACACCGGCCATATCCGTTTCTACTGCGACCGCTTCATCACCACCCACGGCTCCGGAGGCGTGAACCTCTACCACGGCGACCGGCGACGCCATTTCGACTCGCCCGCCATCCGACCGGTCAGCACGATCGGGGCCGGCGACAATTTCAATGCAGGCGTCCTCTACGGTCTGTTAAAATATAATGTACGCCACCGCGACCTCGCCACCCTCCCCGAGGAGACGTGGGCGAACATCATCCGGTGCGGGATCGATCTGGCCACCGAGGTTTGCCGCAGCTACGACAATTACATTTCTAAAGAATTTGCGACCTCCTACCTCTCTCAGTCTTAAATATCATTAACCAGGGAGATAAAGGGGTATAAAGACACATGTTTTTCACTATCTTTGTTTTGCATGAGTAGTAGAAGTATGATATTGAAACGGATTCTTTTTTTGTTCACCAGTGTGACCTTATTAACAGGGTGCAGCTCCGGCAGAGCACCTGAAATTCGCGCCATCTGCCTGCGCGACGACATCGGCAACTATATTATCAAGTGGGAAACGGACCCCCATACCGACGGGATGATGAAACTTTATGTTTCCGACACCCCCAACTCCTTCGACATGTCGCAACCGTGCAGCTATGCCGACATCAACGACGGGCGGGTGACCTACATCACGAACGACAACATCACACACAAATACTTTCTCCTGTCGTTCAACGACAAATATTTCCGTACCGTCGGCGCCCGCTCGGTACAGATGGACAGCATCCAGAACCTGCGCGACATAGGAGGCTATTTCAGCGAACACGGGAACCGCATGACCGGCTGGGGCAAGATATTCCGTTCGGGCGAGCTCAAGTCGCTCAGCCGCAACGACACCATCCGGCTGGACAACCTGAAGATCAAAACAGTCATCGACCTGCGGGGAGAAGACGAGGTAGCCCTCGCCCCGGAAAAATATACAGGAGCAAACATCATCTCCATCCCGATCCCGGTAAAAGGCAAAGACCAGATCGCCCGGCGCCTGGAAGAAGGGCGCATACGCAAAGGTGACGGGCTCGTGTACATGCAGGATACATACATCAGCTACGTGACAGACGACAGCGAACAGTTCGGCAAGGCCCTGAAAGTCTTCCTCGACAAGGACAACTACCCGATCCTCGTGAACTGCTCGATGGGGAAAGACCGCGCCGGCTTCCTGACGGCCATGCTGCTGACGGCCCTCGACGTGCCGCAAGAAACGATCATGAAGGACTATATGGCTTCCAACAACCACATAGACCTGCGCCACCTTGCCTATATGGCACGCAATCTCAATACGGATGCCCAGGAAACCATCACCGTACTGCTCGGTGCAAACGAGACATGGCTGGACCTGGCCTTCCATAAAATAAAGAAAGAATACGGTTCGACCGACAAATATCTGTCGAAAGGGCTGCATCTTACGGAAAAAGAGCGCGATACATTAAAAGATATCATACTAAACTAACCGGTATCCGAATTATTTGCGTACCTTTGTCCCCACTCTGAATTTATTATATATACATATATCACATTTTGAAAACATTTGAAGAATTAGGAGTTGCCGCACCAATACTGAAGGCAATCCAAGAAATGGGCTACGAATCGCCCATGCCGGTACAGGAGGAAGTGATTCCTTTCCTACTGGGAGACGACAACGACGTAATTGCATTAGCACAGACAGGTACAGGAAAAACAGCCGCCTTCGGCCTCCCGATCCTGCAAAAAATTGATGTGACTACATACCAACCCCAAGCACTCGTACTTTGTCCCACCCGCGAGCTATGTCTACAGATCGCCGACGACCTGAACGACTACTCCAAGTATATCGACAACCTGAAGGTCCTCCCGGTCTACGGAGGTTCCAGCATCGAGAGCCAGATCAAGACGCTGAAACGCGGGGTGCACGTGGTCGTGGCCACTCCGGGACGCCTCCTGGACCTGATGAACCGCAAGACGGTAGACCTCAGCCTGGTGAAGAACGTCATCATGGACGAAGCGGACGAGATGCTCAACATGGGCTTCACCGACAGCATCAACGCGATCCTCGCCGAAGTGCCGGAAAACCGCAACATGCTGCTCTTCTCGGCCACCATGCCGAAAGAGATCGCCAATATCACGAAGAAGTACATGAAGAACCCGAAGGAGATCGTGATCGGCAACAAGAACGAAGGCAACAAGAACATCCGCGACATCTATTATATGGTACAGGCACGCGACAAGTACCTGGCCCTGAAACGCATCGCCGACTTCTACCCGAACATCTACGGCATCGTCTTCTGCCGCACCCGCAAGGAGACGCAGGAGATCGCCGACAAACTGATACAGGACGGCTACAACGCCGACTCGCTGCACGGCGAACTGAGCCAGGCGCAGCGCGACTACGTGATGCAGAAGTTCCGCGTCAAGAACATACAGCTCTTGGTCGCCACCGACGTGGCTGCCCGCGGCCTGGACGTGGACGACCTGACACACGTGATCAACTACGGCCTGCCCGACGAAGTGGAATCCTACACGCACCGACGTGGACGTACGGGCCGTGCCGGAAAGACGGGTATCTCCATCTCGATCTGCCACGTGAAGGAAAAGGGCAAGATACGCGAGATCGAACGGATCATCAACAAGAAATTCGAGAAAGGCGAAATGCCTACCGGACATGCGATCTGCGAAAAGCAGCTTTTCAACCTCGTAGACCAGATCGAAAAGGTGAAGGTGGACGAGGAAGAAATCGCTTCCCTGATGCCCCAAATCTACCGCAAGTTGGAGTGGCTGGACAAGGAAGACATCATCAAACGGGTCGTTTCGCTCGAATTCAACCGTATGATCGACTACTACAAGGATGCCGACGAGATCCAGCAAGTGGACGAACGTTCCTCCCGCGGCGAACGGGGCGAACGCCGTGCGTATGCGTCCGAAGAGGGCTATTCCCGCTTCTTCCTCAACTTCGGCAAAGCCGACGGCCTCTATCCGAACCAACTGATCGAACTGGTCAACAAATGTGTGCCGGGCAAGGTGCGCATCGGCAAGATCGACCTGCGCGACAACTTCTCTTTCTTCGAAGTGGAAGAGGGTGAAGCCCAGCGTGTGATGGACAGCATGAACGGGTTCGAAGTGGACGGACGACGCATCTCCGTCGAACCTGCACAGGGCAAGAAGGGCGAAGGTGACGGCAAAGGACGTGGCGGCAAACGAAGCTATGGCCGGAACGAAGGCGGCTACAAGGGCAAACGAGACGGAGGCAAAGAGGGCGGACGCCGGGGTGGCGACCGTTCGGACCGCACCTACCGCAAAGACGAACGCGACAACGACCGCCCGTGGAAACGGACAGCCGCCGCACGCGACGCACGCAAGAAAAGACGTTTCTGATCCCTCCCCACGCTAACAAAAGCAGGAGACAGCAGCATACATCAGCAACCCCCAGCCGGCAACGACGGGGAGTTGCTGTTTTTGTTTCCGCCTCTCCCCATATCCCCGTACCCCGAGAGTGTCAACAGGGCTCCCAAACACCCCAACACGACCTCCGAACGGCCCTCCCACAAGGCCAGCAGCCCCAATACCATCAGGTACAAGCGAAGGCAATGCGGGTTGCACAATCGCCGGAAACATTTCCCGGCCGCCAGGCGCAGGCGGAACCGGCTCGCTCTCCTCTTCCTTTCCATCCGGACGCTTCTTTTTAAAGTTCAACAAAAAGCCTAACAAGGCTCTGATAAATGCAAGGATTTGTCTTAATTTATTCATGACTGATGATTTGATGATTCATTATTTCTTTCATTCCGGGGGATGAATCCCCCGGCAAGGGAGAGAAGACAATCACTTCTTCTTTTTCCCTTTCATTGCCTTTTCTTTTGCCGGGGGATGAATCCCCTGGCAAAGGAGAGAGACAATCACATCTTCTTTTTCCCTTTCATTGCCTTTTCTTTTGCCGGGGGATGAATCCCCTGGCAAGGGAGAGAGACAATCACATCTTCTTTTTCCTTTCATTGCTTTTTCTTTTGCCGGGGGATTAATCCCCTGGCAAAGGAGAGAGACAATCACATCTTCTTTTTCCCTTTCATTGCTTTTTCTTTTGCCGGGGGATGAATCCCCTGGCAAGGGAGAGAGACAATCACATCTTCTTTTCCCTTTCATTGCTTTTTCTTTTGCCGGGGGATGAATCCCCTGGCAAGGGAGAGAGACAATCACATCTTCTTTTTCCCTTTCATTGCTTTTTCTTTTGCCGGGGGATTCATCCCCTGGCAAGGGAGAGAGACAATCACATCTTCTTTTTCCTTTCATTGCTTTTCTTTTGCCGGGGGATTCATCCCCTGGCAAGGGAGAGGCATCATTTATATCTTCATGCCGCCATCCCCTCACCCCAATCCATCATCCTGCCGATTTCCTCTTCAAGAGCGACGATGCTGTGGCGGTAGCGTTCGCGGTTATCTCCGTTCTGTTCGCTTATGTAGGGGCTGTAGGCGATTTCCTTCGCGTAGGCTTCGGGGATGCGGCTGAAGCTCCAGGCACGATGGTAGCCGGTATGGATCAGGCGGGCGAAATCGAAGAAAGACATCCGGGGCGACGTGTAATGCCGGAAATAATGCACCACCCCGTTCGCCGCCTCCAGCTCCGCCCGTTCGCCATGCCACCAGGCATTGGCCGCCCCGTAGCCCATCATGCCGAAATAGTTGTTATGCTCCGTCGCCAGGCAGGAGGTCCCCCAGCCGCTTTCGAGTGCTCCCTGGGCCAGGATGACACGCGGGTTCATATCGAACGCATGCCCCGCCTCTTCTGCGGCAGCCCGGCATCTACGGAGGTAAAATATCTTCTTATCCATCTTTCCTAATCTTTTTTATTTTCAATCATTTTCCTTTTTATAAGAGAGAATTTATTATGGCATTTGCTTGTTCAACAGGCAAATATTTATTATCTTAGCGGTTATAAACCAAGCGGTTCGCCGCATCAAGAAACACACAATATGATCATGGAAAATTCCTTCAATCAGAACCGTGTCTACGGCTGGGGCGAACTCGCCCAACTCTACTTCCCGAACATCTCCCAGAAGAGCGCCACCGGCCAACTGCTGAAATGGATCCGCGTCAGCGACAAACTGATGCACGACCTCAAAGCGGCCGGCTGGCACCCCGGACTAAAATACCTCACACCCCGCCAACGGGACTATATCGTGGGGCATCTCGGAGAACCCTAAAGCTCTCCCGGTCTCTCTTCCTCGCCCCCGCCCGAAGGAGCGGACGGGCTTTCGGGAGTGATCTTTTCGAAGGTGTAGTTGGAAATCGCGTCGCGCAACTGCTTGCCCGGACGAAACAGGATGCGTTTGCTTTTGATCAGGGCACTGTTGAACTCCTTCTCGGTCAGCGTTCCGGTACTGCCGAACTGCAACTGGAAATTCCCCAACTCGCCGACCTGCACGACCTCCCCTTTGCCGAGGCTGCGGCGCATGACACGGACCAACTCGTCCAGGATCAGCTTCACATCCCCCGACGAGGCCGTGGAACCTTCGGCAATCAGGTCGCATAACTCCTGGATATCGACCGTCCCCGCCGCTTTCGCATTGGCATAATATAACTTGGCATCCGCCTCCGCCCCCTTGCGCATATCCTTGCGCAACACTAACTTGTACTTTGCTGGCATACGTTTCTTTGTTTTTTAAATTAAACCTCTAACTCTTAATCACATAACAAAGATACGACACACCTGCTCCGCTGCGGGGAACAACTGGTCAGGAGAGGGAGGGAAGAGGAAAGATGAGGAAAAAGAAGGAGGAAATCTCTTTTGCCGGGAGGATTCATCCCCCGGCAAGGGAAGAGAAATCTATATTCCTTCATATAATTCTGTCTATATGCTCCTTGAATAGGGTATATTCCTCATCAAAGCTGCATTTTCCATGATGCTCTTCCTGCTTTTGGATATACCGCCGGACCACTTTCAAGCGATCCGGACTCACGGAAACGGCAAAAAAGCCATCCTGCCATTGTAGTTCCCCGTAGTGCATCGAAGAAAACCAATGGGACGACTCGCCCTTTATCAGATTCATCACCCCGTCAATGGTTTGGCCTGTTTTCAAGAAAAACAAATAATGCACATGGTCTGTAAAGCCTCCAATATGATCGACAAAAATGCCCTTCGAAATCGAGTAACTGCGCATATGTGAATACAACTCATTCCGATAACGCTTGTTCTTCAGAAAAGGAACCCTGTTTTTGGTACTCCACACACAGTGGATGGCAAGTGATAGATAGGACATAGCTAAGTGTTTTAATATTTAAGGCAAATATAATGAAATTTCTCAAGGAGAAAGAAATTTCATTATATAATCTCTATAATCTCCGGGGGATGAATCCCCCGGCAAGGGAGGGGATTCAATCATATATTTTTTCCCTTTGATATTTTTTTCTTTTGCCGGGGGATTAATCCCTCGGCAAGGGAAGGGAGCCAATCATATATTTTTCCCTTTTGATATTTTTTTCTTTTGCCGGGGGATTAATCCCCCGGCAAGGGAGAGAGAGCCAATCATATATTTTTCCCCTTGATATTTTTTTCTTTTGCCGGGGGATTAATCCCCCGGCAAGGGAAGGGAGCCAATCATATATTTTCCCCTTGATATTTTTTTCTTTTACCGGGGGATTAATCCCCCGGCAAGGGAGAGAGAGCCAATCATATATTTTCCCCTTTGATATTTTTTTCTTTTGCCGGGGGATTAATCCCCCGGCAAGGGAAGGGAGGTTTTCTCTTCCTTTTCCTCCATTCCTTTCTGCCCTATAGAGAGAGAAATCCTTCCCTACAGGGTACAGGCAAGTACCCTATAGGGAAGGGAGGGAAAGGGGGAAATGGACAGATATGGACAAAATGGACACCCGATATATTTATTTTCCGCCGGGGGATGTCTTTCGATACAAGCCGTGATTTATCTTCGTGATATACACCGGTATAAGCTTCAATATAAAGCGGCGTGCCGTGCGTTCGCTCATCCCTTCGAGGGCGGCGAGGCGGTAGACTTCGGGCAGGGTGAAGGAGGCAGGGAGGGCGTCGTAGATGGAGCGGAATTTGAGGGGGAGCGTCAGTTCGGGCTGATCCTGCGGGGCGCGGAGCTGCGTCATCAGGAGGCGGCTGTGCTCGAGGCAGCACAGGGTGATCGCCAGGGCCGCCTCGAAATGGCTGTCCGAACAGATACGGAGGCCGGGGATGTAGTCGCCCTCGGCCGCCACCTCAAGGGCGGTGAAAAGCATGCAGAGGCGGTAGGTCATCAACCCGTAGCGTTTCACCACGGAAAGGAAATCCTCGCCTCCGAACAGGTCCGACTCGCGCAGCAAATCCGCAAAACAACTGTTCAGCTTCGACCACTGCGCAAGGCTCAGGCCGACCTGCAAGTTGCGTTTCCGCAGACGCACGGCCATCTCCATGACCTGCTCCGAGAGCGAAGCGATATGCTTCACGAAGTCGGCTCCACCCCCTTCGGGCGACACGTCCTGCCAGACGGCACGCGAACGGCAGGTGTAGAGCAGCAGGCGGCTCATCAACCCGTTTTCGGCATCGGGTATCAGGCGGGAGAACTGCCCCGGCGTACCCGCCAGCAGGAGGGCGACGGCGGGACGGTCGACGACGATCATCTCGTTGTCGCCTTTGCGCGACGACGACACAGGTTCGTGGTGGAACGCCTTGCGGAGGATGTCGTCAAACTGCCCGAAGTCCTGCTTCGTCGCCGAGACCAGCGTGTCGATCTCGCTATCCACGATCAGCAGGCCCGCCTCGCCGTTGTCGCGCAGGTGGACGATCAGCTTCGCCTTCGTCACCTGGCTCGACACGACTAAGTAGCGGATGTAGGCCGGCTTCGGGGCGTCCTTCACCGACACGGCCTGGTGCTTGCCGCGAAGCTCCGCCTTCTTGGCCTCCCACTCTTCGAGCGCCTGCCGGTACTCCTGTTCTTCGCGCTCGCTCTCGGTCTTGATGAGCGTGGCGTAATGGTCGGCCAGGTGGCGCATCTCGTCGACACAGCCTTTCCCGTTGGCGGCGGGAGCCACCTCGACCGTATAGAGATGCGGGGTCAGCCATTTGCGACGGTAATAGCCGTGCACCCCCGGCAGGCAGGCGCTCAGGACGGTGCAGGCGGCAAGCACGCCCATGTCGCGCTCGCGCACGTCGACATAGTAACGGACCGCCTCGCGGATGATCGGCGGCAGCTTCTCCAACAGCCCGTCCGGGAGGCAGGGCGTCTGCTTCCGAAGCTCCTCCCCTTCCTTTTCCGGGTCCTTTTCGGAGGGGTTCGGGATTTCAGATACAGGGGGTGCCGTTTTGTCCGCAATTTGTCCGTTTGCGAAAACTTTCGTCCCGTATTCTCCCGTATGGGACTGATAGGCAGAGTGTAACGCCTGCCCGATCTCCTGCGCCGAAAACGAGGGGACTTGCATCAGCGAGACACACAAACGGGCGACTTCAGCCTCCGGAAAACCCCGGCGGTTCGCCTCGCAACCGAGGTTGTAGACCGTCTGGTTGCGGCTCCCTTCGACCAGCGGGTTGCGGGCGGCCCACCAGGAGACGAACGACTCGGCATCCGTCATCCCCCGGTTTCCGCCGGGAGCCGCCTGGGGCATCTCGACGGCCACATGGAAGACTTCGGCGCCGGGATTGTAGTAAGCCTCCGGATCGTCGCTCACGTAGCAGCAACGGCCTATGTTACGGCATTTGCGGTCGCTCGCCATCCCGGCCTCCTCCTCGTAGCGGAGGGCGACGACTTCGAAGGCGCGACGGTGGTGTTCCGCCTTGCTGTCCACGCGGACGAAGACTTTCAGCCCCTCGCCGCCGGGACTGACGAAAAGGGCGAGCGTGGTCGCAATCGAGCGGAAGAGGGCGATCAGCACCGCCAGTTCCTTCACATGGTCGAAATCGAGGCTGACGATCTGGGAATAGGCGACCACCTGGTCGTCACGGTGCCCGCCGCGGCAAACGCCTGAAGGGGTGAAACCGGGCAGTGACTTCTTCAACCGGGCGGCCTCTTCCTTACGTCCTTCGGCAACGGCATGGCGGTAGGCGGTTATTTCACGGACCCAACGGCGACGGCGAATCAGGATGATGATTTCTTCGAGGGTGGTTTCTTCACTTTCATACTTGCAAAGAGAGGGAAACAATGAGACTTTGTGTTCCTTGTTCATGATTGTTTTTTTTATTTAATTAATAATGGACAAAGGTACACTATCGCTTCTGCCCTGTCAATGAGCAAAAAGTAACGCGAGGAATACAACGATCGTTGATTTTCAAAGCATACAAAAACGCACCCGGCGCAAAACCGTTACTTTACGGTAAGAAAACGGGAGAAAAATATTTTTCCTCCCGTCCTCTTTCCTGCCTCATTCGTTCATTCGTCTTCCTTGCGGTTGTAATAGTTGCGGGCGGAAGGACGCGAAACCTTATTCAGCTTGAACACTTTCATCATCTGGGCAAAGAGGCGGTGTATGCCTGAACCGGCATGCCCGAACTCAGGCAAGTTGCGGATGGCTTTCCAGAGACGGATCAGGTCATAGGACGCATTGACCTCTATGCGTTCGAACTCGAATATCAATCCGAGGCCGGTGATTTTCTCAAACCTTTTGCCTGCCTTGCGCAGGGCGGCGCAGTCTCGCTTGGACAAGGAGGCATTCGCCTGCTGCTTTTCACAAAGATCGAGAATAAGGGATAACAACTCGATGGCTTCTTCTTTCCATCCTTTTTTTCTTGTGATTCTTTTGCGTGTACCATATTATTCAGGTATTATAAAATAAGAACTAAGATAAGAATATTTTCCCTTGCCGGCTGATTAATGCCCCTTCAAATGAAAAAAAAGAAAGCTCCGGAAGAATTTCTCCCGGAGCCTTTTTTGATCTGCTTTCTTTCTTCACAGAGGTACTGGCAGTAGAACTTTTAATTTCATTACTTTAGTATTAATACTACCACTTGTTCTCCCTCGCGGGGTAATTGGGCCTTCCGCCAAAAAGCGGATGGACACCGCGTGATATTATTTAGATTATTTGATTATAAAAAATGTCTTTCTTTTGCCGGGGGATGAATCCCCCGGTAAGGGATTATTCTTTGTTTCTATTATTTTACAATTGCCTTCACAGCAGCTTCGCCTTCAACAGCTACTACAACTACACCTGCCGGAGCAGCGATCGCAGCATTGTCGGAAGCAACAACCGTATTAGCAATCACCTGGCCCAAGATGTTGGAAACAACAACCTTCTTACCCTGAGCACCAGCAATCTGAATCTGACCTTCGCCAGCGATTACTTTGACTTCGGATACTTCGATCGCATCATTGGATGTCGGAACTTCGTCGCCGAGGGTGAAGACCATAGCCTTCTTAGGATCGGAAGTGAAACCTAACTTACCGTTCAATGCATACAACCAACCACCCTTAACAGATTTCACAACATATTCGTTGTCTACATCTTCGTCGTTCAACTGGATCGTGTACTGATATGCTTTCAGATCATCCTTAATCAGGTCACCGTCAACAGTTGTTGTCAGTGTATCTTTGGCTGTCAGAGTAGCTGCACGGAAGATTGCTTTCGGATCGGAAGCAGTACCTTCCAACAGGTAGTTCTTGTTTTCAGACAACTGAGCGTCGTCTTCAGAGAAGATACCCAGAGAGTCAGCAGAGTTAAACATGAACAGTCTTTCATCCTGTCCTTCTACACCGCGAGAGATATAGAACTTAGGAACATCAGCCTTACCCACTGTATCCAACCAGAATGTCAGACCTTCCTTGCTCAGGATACCTTCTTCCAGATTGTTCTTATTCATCTGCATAGCTACAGAACCCAGTACGTTATCGAATGATACGTGACGCGGTTCAGCTGGCAGAGAAGTTGCATCGGAGTTGTCGTTGAACTTGATGGTTACGTTGCTGATTGTAGGAACGTAAAGGGTAGCAGTACCAGCAGCAGCAAAGGCAGTACCGGCTGCATTAACTTCTACAGCTTTGGCAGTAGCTTTAACACTACCAGCATAATTTGTGCTAATCAACCCCATTGCATAAGTTCCGTCATAGTTCTTGCGGAAGAAGAATTCACCTTCGTTAGCATCGTCTTTATCGATCGTCGTTACAGCATCCTTCTTAAGGTAAAGGACCTTTTTACTCGCACTATTCGTACCAACTACCAATTTATAAGAAGGAACAGCCAACGTATCTTTAACCGTTACGATGTTTCCATCTTTATCCAGATAAGCAGCATCTACATCATTAATGATATAGTTAGCAACTGCCGGAGTGCCATCCTTAACAACCTCAGCAGTGAAAGCATAATCCCCTTTATTTTCAGAAGGAGTATAAGTTCCAGTAGCATTATTAGCACTCAACACACCATACATTTCAGCAATACCACCCGGCACTTTACCAGAGAACAACAGATGGAAACCACCTTCGCGTTCAGCCTTTGTCATTTCCAGGAAGCCGTCAGTCTTTGTTGTGGCAACGGAGTTGAAACGAACTGTTTTACCGATCAGAGATTGATTCTTAGCACCGGCATTACCTGTGCTGTTAGCAGTAACACCAGCTGCAATTGCATCATCAGCAGCAGGTGTAGCTGATTCAATCTCATATTCACCTTCTACATCTGTAGCTTTCAGTTTCAATACTAATTCATTAGCAGGAGAAGCAGCTTCACGGTTAGTCAATGTAAAGGAAGCCTTACCATTGAAACCAGAAACAACCCACTGTGTCATCGGAGAAGCCAAGTCGATCTCTGATTTAGCACGAGCTTCGAGCTGATAATCAGAAGCACCGGCACCGGCAACCAGATATTTGTGATATTCATACTGTTGGTTAGCATCACCATCAACACTCTGCTTTCCGCTTGTGAAATAGATATTAACAGTGTTAACAGCATCTTTCTTCAACAGAACAGAGGCATCCAGGTAGGTGCTTGTACCCAAAGTTGCAGGCAACATGATTGCACCAGCAACAACAGAAGAGTTCAAAAATGCAGTAACATATGCTTTCGTATCTGATTCAGATGCTTTGTATGCACCTACAGTAACAGGATTACTGGTAGCTATGGTAGGAGCCATATTTAAAGTGAGTGCATTTTCATTATTGATAGCATCACCTTCTGTAATAGAAGTAAATGCTGCATCTTTAGACAAAGTAGCCGCTGCAGCTGAAATTGTTTCACCTTTCACCCATGCAAACTTATGTCCTTCTCCTGCTTTCTGACCATTCAGAACATATTTGTCATCTGTTAAGCAAGCAAAGTAAAGGTTCTTTGCATTTTCGGCGCTCTGAGTAGTTTTGAATTTTGTAATGTCGGCAGCAGCTCCTTTTACAAAATAAGTACCTGCCACCCAACTGTCAAATGCTGCTCCAGCTTTAACAGCCTTCATCTCATCCGCAAAAACATTACCGACCAAGTTATCTGCAGCAAAGTTGAATGTTATACCTTTTGAGTTATACTCATTCAACATGTCTGCATCCCATTCGATACTGTTAGTAAAGGCAACAACACTTAAACCTACTTCTTTTGTAGGAATTACGCTTGTGTACAGTTTATTAAAATTAACCTGTCCTTTATCGTCTGCAGAGGCATAAGTAACTGCAAACACAGTATTCAGTTCAGATAACTTATTACTGCCAACACCTCCATCAGCAACTGTTCCATCAGCAGCTTTTACAACCACTTGCTTTCCATCAGCCCACAATTCAAACGTTGCACCTGTGGCTGTTGCTTGGACATTACGCAGTTCAAAAGGAACGAAGCCTGAAAAAGTTGTACTGGGATCTGCTCCCGTTAAATTTTCAAATGAAACAAAATCTTTCCCCTCAACTTTAAAAGAGGCAGAAGGTTTTAATAAATGAGTTGCATCAGGTCCTAAATAGAGTTTAGTCCCATCAACCAATTTCATGGATGAAGAAGCATATGCAACGGCAGCTTTATCTCCAGCTGCAGCATACGCACTACTAAACATCGACCCAGTCATAAGCAGAGCCGCTGTCATAAGAGTAAAAATACTTTTGTTCATACTTTAAACATTTAAATTAATAATACTATGAATATTGAAATAATATCGTCTAAACCTTAGCTGCCATACCTTATATAGGTGTATGTTAACATCTGTACTTTGACAGCTAAAACGTACGTTTAAATTCGTCATTTTCGGAGGCGGTTCGGAAGGTTTGTAGTCAAAAGAAGGTTTTTCGTACAGGTAAGGCTATCTAATTGATAAGAAACGATATAGAAAAAGAAAAAACTTTGAAGAAAGAATTGCAGGTTTAAAAAGTAGTTGTATTTTTGTAGCTGAATTATGACGAATTTAAACGTACGTTTTTTTAGTCATTTTGGAAAAAGCTATCTATTTTATTCATTCCCAATAATATACAAGCAAGAAACAAGGCAAAAACTACCCTCAAAAACAGGGTAAAAAATGTACTTTCCACCAGTATATAAAAGACTTCACTATATATATTGTAATCAATTGTTTAGATATGTTTTCCAGCAAGCCCCAACCATTCCCTTTTTTTGTGCTTTTTTCAAAAAGGGGCTAAAATGAGCCGTTTTTCCTATAAAACCAGCGCATAATCCAAGCAATAGAAATTTATATCCCTTGCTGTCGGCTTAAGCCGACGGTTTGAGAGAAAACAAAGTATATCTTATCCATTCTTCAACATATCGGTGCATCGGGCTCAGGTGTCGGAAGTTCCTTACACCATTTTCCCCGTTACCAATTCTTTTTCAAGATATTCATATACATAAGCCGTACTCTGAGCATATAGCCCTGTATCAAGATTTATGAGCCGGCTATATGTATCAGATGTATAGAGTGCCTTGAGAGCCTCACTCATATCCATTTGATGCTCCTCCATAAGCAACAATACGATTTCCTTGGAAATCTCTTCTATCATAAATAGTTCTTTGGTCATAATCCACTTCTTATTTTGGTTAAATATCGAATAGACTTCTCCGTACCGAAAAAGTACTGCATAGTCACCCCCTTCATATATTTAAGTTCTTCAAGAAACTTATCCATATCTATCAGCCCGGAAGTGAGCCGTCGTATCTGAAAGCCAACCGAATCATTTGCAATAGGGCCAATAACAATATCATACCAATGCCCCTCCTTTCCTGTGGCAATAAGCTGTAAGATCTTCTATTACGTCTTCAAACGAGAGTGTATGCTCCACATTATAGAAACGACTCACAAAGTCGAGGCCTTTGAACCTCTCCAGGTAGCGATAGGCTTGCAATGTGTTAAGTGAGTGTGCCGCAGCAAACTCACTTATCACAGCAATGATATATTCCACTTTGTTTTTGACATCCGAATCCATATCAGTTTTCCTTTCTTATCTTTCTGTTAGGTCAAATGCAAATATACACTTTTTTCATACATATCTTATCCATTCTTCAACACATCGTCCTTGTCCGGTGCACCGGGTTCGGGTGTGGATTCCGGGTTGAAGGGGTTGAAGTAGTAGATGCCTTTTTCACCGAGGAATTGCAGGAAATAGGGGAGCTTCTGCATAAAGAGGCTGCATTCCTTCGACTTGGCTGGGGTCCAGGCGGATTCGGCTACAGCGACCAGGCGGGGGAATGTCATATAGTCCAGACGCTTGGCATCGGCTACACGTTCCGTCCAAAGGGAGAACTGGAGGCCCATCACCTGGTCTTCATAATCGCGCGTCAGATGGATGATAGGTTCCGGGAAACGGTAGATATCCTCGATCGTGTTGTAACCGCCCCACACACGGCCCACCTTATGGCCGCCGTACTGGACGAAGTCGGCATACAACGGACGGCGCGGGGTCATAATCACCCGGTAGCCGTTTTCGAGCGCCTTCACCAACTGGTGTTTGCGGTCGTGGCGCCACCACATGATGACAGCCTTGTCGGGAGAGACACCGGCATCGATCATCTCGTCCCAGCCGATCATCGTCTTGCCCTTGGAAGCCACGATATCGGCAGCGCGGCGGATGAAATACTGTTCAAGGCCCGTTTCGTTGCCTAAGTTCTTATCTTTGATGAACTGCTGGATTTCGGGATCGGTGAACCAGCTCTGGTTGCCGTAGTGCACCTCGTCGCCTCCGATATGGATATAGGGAGACGGGAACAGGGCGACGATCTCGTCGAGCACGTTGCTGATAAACTCGAACGTCTCTTCCTTGCAGGGATGGAACGTGAAATGCTGCCATTTGCCCTCGCCTCCGCCGGAGATTTCAGGATAGGAACGGCAGACGGCGGTAGCATGGCCCGGCATGTCGAATTCGGGAACGACCATGATGTGGCGGGCGGCTGCGTAGGCGACGATCTCCTTGATCTCTTCCTGGGTGTAGAACGTAGCGGGCGCTTTCGGATCGTGCCAGTTGCCGACAGCCCCTTCGGTGGTCAGCTTCGGATAGCGCTTGATCTCGATACGCCAACCCGGTTCGTCGGTCAGGTGCCAGTGGAACACGTTCAGGCGAAGGGACGCCATGATGTCCAGATATTGTTTTACCTTTTCCTTACCGAAGAAGTGGCGGCTCTCGTCGAGCATGAATCCACGCCAGCCGTAACGGGGCTGGTCCTGTATCTTGCAGGCACGCACGTTGCCTTTGCCGAAACGGGAAAGTTGCAGAAGGGCTTCTTTCGCATAGAACAGTCCGGCTTCGGAAGAGGCTTGCAGCAGGATGCTGTTCGGTTGGACGACAAGCGTATAGGCTTCATCGGCCATCTTGCAATCATTATTTAGTTCCAGGCGGATGGTTCCGCTGGCAGGCGACGATTGCAGGCCGGCTTCCTTCAACTCGGTTTGCAGTCCGGCGGCTAACTTGTCGGCATACCCGCCATTGCCTTGTACTTGGAGATTCTTTCCAATGGTGAACGTACCTTTCGCGTTCTGCACCTTTGCCGGCGTCGGGAACAAAGGTTGTTGTGCCATCATCGGCAACACGAATAGAAATAGTAATGTGCTTAAATAAATTAGTTTCTTCATGGCATATTTATATTTAATTATTTCCTTACAGGGATTTTCCTCTTTTACCGGGGGATTAATCCCCCGGCAAGGCAGGGATATTCCTCTTTTGCCAAAGGATTACCCCCCGGCAAGAGGTAGCAAATATAACAAAATTTCATATCTTTAGCCGCAAAATCAAATATAATGCCATGAATAGACTAATTATCTTTATTATTGTACTTACCTGTTACGGGCACAGCCTCCGGGCACAGGAAATCGAATACTCCCGTCCGGTCAACACCCCCGAAAGTTGTACAAGCATCATGGTCGGCAAAAAAGCATCAGCCGACGGTTCGGTCATGACCAGCCATACCTGTGACGGGAACTACCGCACATGGATGGAGATCGTCCCGGCGGCACACTACGAGCGCGACACGACGGTAGCGATCTACAACGGACGGATGCACACCGAATATCCTGCCGACCGTACGCGGATGGAATTGAAGGGGACGATCCCGGAAGCCCGCTCGACCTACCAATTCCTGAATACTTCCTATCCTTGCCTCAACGAGAAACAGTTAGGGATCGGCGAAACGACAATCTCCGGACGCAAAGAGTTGCAGAACAAGAAAGGGATGTTCATGATCGAGGAGTTGGAAAAGATAGCCTTGCAGCGTTGCACGACGGCACGCGAGGCGATCCGGCTGATCGGACAGTTGGTTGCCGAACATGGCTACGGGGATTCGGGCGAATGCCTGACGATTGCCGATCCGAACGAGGTCTGGCATTTCGAGGTGTTCGGCGAAGGGCCGGACAAAGTCGGGGGCGTATGGGCGGCTGTCCGCATCCCGGACGATCATGTGGGGGTATCGGCCAATATCTCGCGTATCTCGACGCTCGACCTGAAAGACAAGGATCGTTATATGGCTTCGGAAAATGTATTCTCCGTTGCCCAAAAGATGGGGTTCTGGGACGGCAAGGAACCGTTCAAGTTCTGGAAAGCCTATAGCGGGGGCAACTATTTCGGCGAGCCGAAGGCATTCAGCATCCGCGAGTATTTCATCCTGAACGCACTGGCTCCTTCGCTCAAACTGTCGTACGATGCGGAAGAACTGCCGATCAGCGTGAAGCCGGACAAAACGGTTGCCGTAACAGATGTGATGGCATTGTTGCGCCAGACCTACGAAGGGACGGAATGGGACATGACGAAGAATCTGAAAGTGGCTGTCAAGAACAGGGAGACAAAGGAAACAGATACGATCACGAGTCCGGCAGCTAATCCCTGGATGGGAACAGATATGCTGAATATGCTGAACGGTGTGAAGGAAGGGACAGTGGCACGCAATCGCCTGGTAGCAGTTCCGCAATGTTCTTATTCGCACGTGATACAGCTTCGCAGTTGGTTGCCGGATGCCGTGGGCGGCGTCGCCTGGCTGTCGTTCGACAATCCGGGACAGAGCCCGCGTATCCCGATCTTTGCGGGTACGACAGACCTGCCGGTTGCTTTCGGTATCTGCGGACAGCACCGCCACCGTGAGGATGCCATCGTCTGGAAATACCGGACGGCAAACAAGTTGGCTACGGTCCGCTGGGGACTGACCAAAGACAAGATCAACGGTGCAGTCGCCCACTTCGAGGAAAAGGGCTTATCGGAAATGACTTTCGTGGAAAGCCGCTACAAAGAGTTGCAGGGCGGCAAAGGGGAAGAGGCCGCACGGGCTTTCCTGACTGGCTACACGGCTGACTTCGCAGGAGCGACAATCCTGCGCTGGCAGGAGATGGCGGACGAGTTCTGGAAGATGTTCGCGAGGGGATTTTGATTAATTGAAAATTAAGAATTAAGAATTAAAAAATAATGGATGTTATGAAATCACTTATTCTATCTTGCATGTTGGCGTTCTCTGCTTCGGCGGCGTTCGGCCAGGGGTATCAGTTTACAGAGGTGGTAACGGTTCCCGCTACCTCGGTTAAGAACCAGGCGGCAACGGGGACTTGCTGGTGCTTTGCCACGACTTCGTTTATGGAATCCGAGCTGCTCCGTATGGGGAAGGGCACGTATGACCTTTCGGAGATGTTCATCGTCCGCCAGAAATACATGAACCAGTTGCAGGACAACTACCTGCGCCGTGGGGACGGAAACATCGGACAGGGCAGCCTTTCGCATACCTTTATGAACGCGTATCGCCAGGTGGGGATCGTACCCGAAGAGGTCTACACGGGTATCAACTACGATTCCGAACGGCATAACCACAGTGAGATGGTCCGCTATATGCATGCCATTGCGGATGTGGCGGTGAAGACGAAAGCACGCAGTCCGGAATATTACAAACTGGTCGACAACCTGTTCGACACCTATTTAGGGAAACTGCCGGAGAAATTCACGTACAAAGGAAAAGAGTACACGCCGAAGTCTTTCGCCGAATCGTTAGGTTTGAATATGGACGACTATATCGAACTGACCAGCTTCACGCATCATCCGTATTACGTGAAGTTCGATGTGGAAGTGCCCGACAACTGGGAACATTCCCTGATGTACAACCTGCCGCTCGACGAAATGATGGAGACGGTGGATTATGCTTTGACGAGCGGCTATACGGTATGCTGGGACGGTGACGTGAGCGAGAAGGGATTCTCCTTTACAAACGGCGTCGCCATCAACCCGGAGGTAAAGAAGGTGGAAGACCTGTCTAACACGGATCGCGCACGCTTCGAGAAATTGAGCGATAAGGAACGTCTGGAAGAAGTCTTCAAGTTCGAACGCCCTTATCAGGAAATCAACGTGACCCCGGAGGTTCGCCAGGCGGGCTTCGAATCGTTTGTCACCACCGACGACCACCTGATGCATGTGACCGGCATCACCAAAGACCAGAACGGCACGAAATATTACATCACCAAGAACTCATGGGGAACCGACCGCAACAAATTCGGCGGCTACCTGAACATGTCCGAGAGCTTCGTCCGCGCCAAAACCATCTATGTGATGGTTCATAAGGATGCGATACCGAAGGAGATCAAGGCAAAACTTCATCTTTAGTGAACAGCACCTATGTAGGCTGGCGTGTCTCACGCCAGCCGCTTGTGCTTCAGATTATCAGTGGCCTTCCACCACCCACTTCTCGATATTGCGGGTTTCGGAAGAAAAGTTTACGCCGATTTTGACTATCTTCCGCCCATCAGCGATAAAGGGCTGGATATATTGTTTATCGTTGATTTGCTGCAACGCCTCCTCAGCCGTTCCATTCAGCTTAAACTCCATTACATATATATAACGATCCGTTTCCAAGACCAAGTCGATACGTCCACGGTTCGTATGATATTCCACCTTTGTATATAATCCTATCAGGCGGAAGATGATAAACAAGACGTTCTGGTAATGAAGTTCCGTGTCACGCTCAGGCTTCAACCCGGTAATCGTTTCGTAAGGAGTGTCGGCAAAAAAGCTTTGCAAACGACGGAAGAAGGCATCATAATCACCTCCCTCTATCTCACGGACGAAACGACCGATTTCAAATGGAGTCTTCGATGCGCTGACATTGGCATAATAAGGCAATAGGTATTTGACAAAACCCTCTTCAACTTCTAAATTCGGGAAGCCCAGCCGGTAAGTTCCAAAACGGGGGTCATACCCCTTGATCGTCAGATAGCCACTCTGATAGATGACCGGGATCGGATCTGAGTCGACCGAATCCACACCGTCAAGCGTTTCAGCATCGGTCTCTTCATGCGCCAAACGGTCCAGGTCGTAATGATGACGTTTCAGGAGCTCGACTAAATAGGAAGGTGTACCGGTCGCAAACCAATAGCTGCCAAATTCACGATTCTTAAAGGCATGAAGCAAACTGAACGGGTTATAAACACCCGCTGTATCAGGTGCAAAATGGTAACCGTCGTAATGACGACGGAGTTTGTCACACAATTCTGATTCCGTCAGGCCCAATGATCGTGAAAACTCCGGCAATTCATCTCCCAAACTGTCCTGCAATTCCTGTTCGCTGATGCCGCACAATTCGTTATAGTTCCGGCGAAACGAGATGTCTTCCAAATTGTTCAGGTCACTGAAAACACTCACCTTGCTAAACTTGGTAACACCTGTCAGCATCGCAAAACGGATGTAACCGTCAGCACTTTTCAATGCCCCATAAAAAGATTTCAACAAACTGCGATAGGCTTCCTGCAATTCCGGCCGACCGATCGCCTGCAACATCGGTTTATCATATTCATCGATCAGGATGACAACGCGTTGTTCCATCTTTCGGCTCGTACGTTTTATGATTCCTTCAAAGCGGGTAGCCAATGATTTTTCCGCAGGCTCTGCGCCACACTCCTTCTCCCATCCGGTCAACGCGATATTCAATTTCTCCTTCAGGCTGTCCACCGAATTATATTCCTGAGTATTCAAATCGAGATGCAGAATCGGATATCGCGCCCAATCTTTCTCCAACTGCTCGATGGCCAATCCGGCAAAGAGTTCTTTCTTTCCTTCGAAATAGGCTTCCAATGTAGACAGCAGCAAACTCTTTCCGAAACGGCGCGGACGACTTAGGAAATAGTAACTTCCACTTTTTGCCAGTTGGTAGACGAGGGCGGTCTTGTCTACATAAAAATAGCCATCCCTCCGAATCTTCTCGAAGTTCTGGATGCCGATAGGGTAAATCTTATTGCTCATGATACACGGAATTTTATTGAATCACCAGACAGACAAAGATACGTTTTTTTAAATACATCCGAAATGCCTGGGGAGATTATATCATTTTTTGTCATCATCATGACAAATGTACGGGTATAAGCAGATCTCCGAATGATTATCCATTATAATCCCTATTTTGTCTATTCTTTACCAGAAAGAAAAGGATTTAATTTGTACACGATAAACTTAATACCTGATTCATGCGACGAATAAACATTTACCTCTTGTTGACAGGCCTCCTGATATGCCTGTTTGCATGTAAAAACAATCCCGCCCGCATTTCCTTGGGCGGGGAGTGGGAATTTGCATTAGACAGTACCGATAGCGGGATAAACGAGAACTGGGCCGGACAGAATTTCAAGAATACGATCCAGCTCCCCGGAACAACCGACGATGCCGGGTACGGAACGCCCAACAAATTAAAACCTGCCATCCAAAAGCCGCAAGTCCTCCACCTGACCCGCAAAAACAGTTACGTCGGCCCCGCCTGGTACAGCAAAGAAGTCGACATACCTTCCGGCTGGAAAGGCAAAGCGATCGAGCTCAAACTGGAACGCGTCATCTGGCAAACATCCGTATGGGTGGACGGGAAACAGGTCGAAGGCATGCAAGAAAGCCTGGTCGCTCCGCACCTGTACGACCTGACGAAACAACTGACTCCCGGCAGACATAAAATCACGATCCGCGTCGATAACCGGAAACGATATGATATTACGGCTGGCGATATGGCGCATGCCTATACCAACGAGACACAGATCATGTGGAACGGGATAATCGGAGAAATAGCCCTGACAGCTAAGGATGCCGTCTCGATCCGCGACCTGCAAGCATACCCGGATTATAAGAACAAGCAAGTAAAGGTAAAATGCCTCGTGAACAATACGGGAGCGGCAACATCCGGTTCCCTGAAAGCCGATATCCGGACGGCAACAAATCCCGTTATACAAATGCAACAACACGTGACGCTCCAACCCGGAGAAAACCGGGTCGAACTGATTTGCCCGATCAAAGGCGAAGTGAAGGTATGGAACGAGTTCACACCTACCCTGTACACCCTTCGGGCATCTATCCAGACAGATCCGTACAAAGATTCCCAAGAAATCAAATTCGGTTTCCGGGATTTGCGGAAGAGCGGACCGGCTTTGTTATTGAACGACCAGAAGATATTCCTCAGAGGGACGCTGGAATGCTGCATTTTCCCGCTTACCGGATACCCTCCGATGGAGCACGAAGGTTGGGCTAAGGTATTCGCGACTGCCCGCGAATGGGGGTTGAACCATCTCCGTTTCCATTCCTGGTGTCCGCCAAAAGCGGCATTCGAGGTGGCAGACTCATTAGGATTCTACCTTCAGGTGGAACTCCCGCTTTGGTCGACCAATTTAAAAGAGGACGAGCGCGCTCCCTATCTATATGCCGAAGCAGACCGCATATTGGAAGAATACGGCAACCATCCCTCTTTCTGCCTGCTCAGCCTGGGGAACGAGCTGCAATATGATTTCGAGTTCTTAGGCTCGCTCCTGAACCATGTCAAAGAAAAGGACCCGCGCCATCTCTACACCACTACCTCCTTCACTTTCGAGAAAGGGCATGGTGATTGGCCGGAAGCGAATGACGACTTTTTCATTACCCAATGGACCCGGAAAGGATGGGTACGCGGACAGGGTGTATTCAACACGGAGCCGCCCCGCTTCGACAAAAACTACTCCGCATCGGTCGAGGGAATGGAAGTTCCGCTGATCACACACGAGATAGGCCAGTACGCAGTTTATCCCGACCTGAAAGAGATCGAGAAATATACCGGCGTACTGGACCCGCTAAACTTCAAAGGAGTGAAAGAAGACCTTGAGAAGAAGGGATTGGCAGACAAAGCGGACGACTACCTGATGGCGACAGGCAAACTGGCTGCCCTACTCTATAAGGAAGAGATCGAAAGGGCGATGAAGACACCGGGGATCAGCGGCTTCCAACTGCTCGACCTCCATGATTTCCCCGGACAGGGAACGGCTCTTGTCGGTCTGCTCAATGCTTTCTGGGAAAGCAAAGGGGTGACAGAGGCGGCTACCTTCCGCCAGTCTTGCGCCCCGGTAACTCCGCTGGCCCGTTTCTCCAAAGCTGTTTATACTTCAGACGAACCGTTTGAAGCCGGTATCGAAGTGGTGAACTATAGCGATAAAGCAATCGAGAACGCTGTTATTGACTGGAAACTGACCGACCGTAACGGGAAATCTGTCGCACAGGGAGAGTTTCCGGCACGCTCATTACCTGTCGGGGAAAACAGCTCTGCCGGAACCATCCGTTGCCCGCTGAACACAATCGCAGAGGCTAAGGAATTAAACTTGTCGGCCACACTAAAAGGGACAGTCTATACGAACGAGTGGAAAATATGGGTATATCCGGCATCCTTATCCGTCGACAAAGGAGAGATAGTCGTTACAGACCGTTTAGCCGTAGCCGAGAAAGCCTTGCAAGACGGAAAGAATGTTTTATTCAATCCTCCCTACGAATCTTTGAAAGGGTTGGAAGGCAAATTCGTCCCTGTCTTCTGGAGCCCGGTGCATTTCCCCAAACAGGCCGGGACAATGGGATTATTGCTCGATCCGGCCCATCCGGCATTCGCCCGTTTTCCGACCGACGGACACACCGACTGGCAATGGTGGAGACTCACGACACAGTCGAAGACACTCTGCATCGACAGCCTGTATACCGAAGTGACTCCCCTCGTCGAATGTGTGGACAACTTCGCCAACAACCGCCGCCTGACCAATCTGTTCGAGACGAACTGCCTGAACGGTAAACTGATCCTATGCAGCATGGATCTGCTTCATGAACAGGAAAAGAATCCGGAGAAGAAACAGTTGTTATACAGTCTTGTAGAATATATGAAATCCGAGGCTTTCAATCCCGCGTCGCATACTTCTCCTGATGTTATCACCCGGTTTCTGACTGCCGGACAATCAAGTTCACGGGAAAAACCCGAATCCATTTACTAATATGTGAAGAAAGACTGCTATATTTGCCTTGCAACAATCGTTGCAAGGCAAATATCGTATATACAGAAACATATGAACACACACAAATTACACCTGCTGCTCGCAGCAGCCTGCCTGGCTCCCCTGTCGCTAACCGCCCAAATCACGGAAAGAGAACGTCCGGCAGAATGGAGACACCTCATTACAGGCGGACGCTATATGGACCGCTTCGAAGCAATGCCCGAAGGTACGCTATCCGCAGACACATGGGGAGCGGACAGCGTGCGCCCCCGCTATATCGACAACGGCATCGAACATCCCGATATCTCGTTCTGGGGAGGCAATATCATACAAACGCCTGACCGGAAATATCACCTATTCGTGTGCGGATGGCCCGAAAGCGCTCCCAAAGGGCACATGGAATGGCCCAACTCAACGGTCTACCATGCGACCGGCGACCGGTTGCACGGACCTTTCGCCATTCAGGACACGATAGGGAAAGGGCACAATCCGGAGGCTTTCATCCTCAACGACGGACGGGTCGTCGTATATGTTATCGACGGGTATTACATAGCGGACAATGTCAACGGCCCCTGGCAATACGGAAAGTTCAAGTTCGACCCTCGCGACCGGAAAATCATCGAGGGACTGAGCAACCTCAGCTTTGCCAAAAGACAAGACGGGTCATACCTGATGGTTTGCCGCGGAGGAGGCATCTGGATCAGCAAGGATGGCATCGCCCCTTACGAACAGATAACGGACAAACGGGTTTATCCGCCCGTCAAAGGAGAGTTCGAGGACCCGGTCATCTGGCGGGACTCCCTGCAATACCACCTGATTGTGAATGACTGGTTAGGACGGATCGCTTTCTACCAACGTTCCAAAGACGGCATCCACTGGGTTACGGAACAAGGGGAAGCCTATATGCCCGGAATCTCTTTCCATCGGGACGGGCACGTCGAACACTGGTTTAAGTACGAACGTCCTAAAGTCTTTCAGGACAAACAGGGACGTGTAGAGCAGATGAACTTTGCCGTAATCGACACCGTCAAATGGGACGACCACGGCAGTGACAACCATAGTTCGAAAAACATCTGCATCCCGATGAACAAGGGGATGCTATTATCCGTATTGAACCGAACACCGATAACGGCATCTACCCCGGCCATCCAGGTCAAAGTCTTGGCGGAAGAGGGTTTCGACCCGCTTCAGGAAATCGACTTGGGGTCTTTACGGTTCGGCTCCTACAACGAGGTGAACTTCGGCAGAGGATGTAAAGTGGTCAAAACCGAAGCATCCGGAAAAGACCTTATCCTGACATTCGACGGCAAGGGAAGCGGCATCACACCGGATGAATTCGCTCCGAAGATGATCGGAAAGGATAAAAACGGAAAACTGTTGTTCGGATATGCGAACCTGCCTTATGTCGATTACAAGCCGGCTCTATTGTCCTGCCGACGTCCCGTTTACCGGGAAGGCCGGAACGAAGTCGAACTGGAAGTCCAGAACTTCGGGCTATCGGCATCGGGAGAAATGACAGTCGAAATCAAGCAGGCCGGGGCAGGAATGGGCAGTCATACGGTCAAGCCCCTGCAACCGTATGAAAAAGCAAGCCTCACCTTTACCCCTAAAAAGGGGAAATGGACGGATAAGGCGGATTACCAGGTAGTCTTCCTCCGGGATGGGCAAATAGTAGAAACAAACAATTTCAATATCTCCAAATAATCATTTATAAACATGAAACACACTTTTATCCTTCTGCTTGGGGCCATGCTATCCTTACAAGGACAGGCCCAAGACAAGCAAATGAAATTCCAGAACACGATCCCGGTAGAAGCGGGCGACAGCCATGCGACAATCATCGAGAAAGCCGCCCATGTCGTACCGACACCGAACCAGTTGGCAGCGTTGCAAAACGAGTTTATCGCCTTCATCCATTTCGGGCCGAACAGTTTTACCCGCCTGGAATGGGGAAGCGGCAAGGAAGACCCGAAAGTCTTCGACCTGAAAGAACTCGACACAGACCAATGGTGCGAAGCCATGAAAGCCGCCGGCATGAAGATGGTGATCCTAACGGTCAAGCATCATGACGGGTTCGTCCTGTGGCAAAGCCGCTACACGAAGCACGGCATCATGTCCACCGGTTTCCGCGACGGCAAAGGCGACATCCTGAAAGACCTGTCGGAATCCTGCCGCAAGTACGGATTGAAGTTAGGCGTCTATCTGTCACCGGCAGACCTGTACCATATCGAAAACCCGGAAGGGTTGTACGGCAACCTCAGCAAATACACCACACGGACCATCCCGCGGGAAGTGCCCGGACGGCCTTTTGCCAACAAGACCCGTTTCGAGTTCGTGGTGGACGACTACAACGAATACTTCCTGAACCAGCTCTTCGAAATCCTGACCGAATACGGCCCGATCCACGAAGTATGGTTCGACGGGGCACATCCTAAACGGAAAGGCGGACAGACCTACAACTACCCTGCCTGGAAGAAACTGATCAAGGCACTTGCTCCCAACGCCGTCATATTCGGACGGGAAGATGTCCGCTGGTGCGGTAACGAAGCCGGCGGGACACGGTCGACCGAATGGAACGTGATCCCCTACCAGGCAAATCCGGACACGATGTCGAACTTTGCCGATATGACGGACAAAGACCTCGGAAGCCGTGAGCAGCTCTATAAAGCCCGCTACCTGCATTACCAACAGGCCGAAACCAACACTTCCATCCGCGAAGGCTGGTTCTACCGGGACGACACGCACCAGAAAGTACGAAGCACCGACGATGTGTTCGACATCTATGAACGCGCCGTAGGAGGCAACTCCACCTTCCTGTTGAACATCCCGCCCAACCGGGACGGCAAATTCTCTCCGACGGATGTAACCGTGCTGCAGGAAACCGGCCAGCGAATCCGGGAAACCTACGGGACCGACCTGTTCCGTCAGGCAGAAGGCCCGAAAGAGGTGCTCGACCAAAATGCAGACACCTACCTGATGGTCGATAAGGACGGGGCGGGAATCGTCATCTCCACTCCCCGACCTGTCACCCTCAACCGCCTGGTTATCCAGGAAGCGATTGCCGCCAACGGGGAACGTGTGGAAAAACACGCCGTGGACGCCTGGATCGACGGAGGATGGAAAGAGATCGCCCATGCCACCAACATCGGCTACAAACGAATCCTGCGTTTCCCGGATGTCACGACGGACAAGATACGGGTCCGCATACTCGAATCCCGCCTGACACCCGCAATCTGCACCATCTCCGCCCACCATTACAAAGCCCGTCCGCCCCGGTTGAGCGCACAGAGAAGCATGGACGGACTGGTTACCATCGAACCGATGGCACAGGAATTCGGCTGGAAAGCGCATGGCGAGAACATTGCCGAGAACCTGAACGCGGGTTTCAAGATCTACTATACGACAGACGGAACGGAACCATCGGCAAGCTCTACCGAATATAAAGCACCTTTCCAGATGGGAAACAGCGAACTGAAAGCGGTAGCCATCCTGAACGGAGAAAAGGGAGCCACCTTGCAGGAACGGTTCGGGCTGGTCAAAAAGGGATGGAAAGTGACCGGTAAAACATCGCAATCCCTCGCCATCGACCTCGGTAGCCAGCAAACGGTAAGCGGCTTTGCCTTCACCCCGCAAAAACAAGGCGGTAAAGGAACGGTGGCCGGTATCATCCGGATCAGCAATGACGGGAAGAACTGGAAAGAGGTGGAACGCTTCGAATTCGGCAACCTGATCAACGATCCGTCCAAACGCTACCACCACTTCAAGCAAACGGTAAAAGCCCGCTACGTCCAAGTGGAGGCAGCGGAAATCGCCGCCCGTACGGAGGCTGCCGCCCTTGCCGGGATAGACCTGTTCTGATCCATACCCTTAAGGCTAAAAAATATACCCTCTATCCTGTCCGGCTGCACCCTATAAGGTAGCTCCAGACAGGATAGAGGGTATTTTTTTAGCATGTACGCTTTTTCAAAAAAGGGTGAAGGTGTGTCGAAACAAAATCCTGCTTACAATAGATATAATTTAGGCACGGATTACCGGATCCCTTTGATCATACCGGGGAACCCTGTCAGAATCTTGTTTAAGTGTTTCATGTAAGTTAGTTATATTGTACTGTTACTGTTTTGTCTTTCACTGTTTCCAGGATCAGGATGCCCTCCTTTTCCTGCTTTTCTCCCTTATTGCCTGTTACGGAAGCGACTTTGCATCCTTCGGGAATGGCCAGGCGCAACGTTCCACCCTGTTCAGGCAGTATCCGGACTTGCCGGATTTGCCCCGCTACTTTTTCAGCCGAGACAAGGAAAGCCCCCATCGCACGCAGCTTGTCAAAGGCGACATCCTGCCAGGCAGCCGGAACAGCCGGGAACACCCGGATAACACCCGTATGGCTTTGAAGCAACATCTCCTGGATACCGGCGGCAAAGGCGAAGTTTCCTTCCAAGGTAAACGGGCGGTAGGTGAACTTAGACTTTCCGCTCTTCGTCTGGTCACCGTTCGCATGGAACGTATTGGGGAGGCAGAAGCATTCGGCAAAGGTGCGCAGCGCATCGGCAGCCCCTTCCCCATCGAAGGCACGGGCTTTCATGTTTCCGAACCAGCTATAGGAATAGCCGCACCAGTAATCCGGTCCGAAGTCCTGCAACTTCTTTAAAGTCGCTTTTATGATCTCCTGGGATTTCTCTCCCTGGCTCCAATCGATCAGACCGAGCGGGTGGATAGACATGGCATGGGAGAAATGGCGATGGGATTCATCATAAGGAAAACCTTTCGCAAAGGCCAAAGCTCCATCCTCATCCAGGTTCAGATCGGGCAACTGAGCACCGACAGCTTTCCAGTGTCCGGCCTCGTCTGTCAACTCCAGTTCGGAGGCCAGTTCGGAAGCGGCGTTGAAAGCAAAGTGCATCAGGGAAAGATCATAGTTCGTCATATCCTTGAACCAGGCGTCTATCGAATTGTCGAATATCTCCGGGCTGGAACTAAGCGGCAGCCGGCGCACCCCGTCCGCATCGACAACAGAGATCTGTTCCAGATAGGTCACCACATCCTTCAGGAACGGATAGGCCCGCTCTTTCAGGAATACACGATCCGCCGAATATTTCCACTGCAAATAGAAATGCTGGGACAGCCATGCTCCGACCGTAGGCGACATAGAATATTGTACCCAGCCGCCCATCGGCTCACCGGTCAGGGTGCAAACACCGGGCACATTCATCCCGTCTGTCCCGAAATACTGGCGGGTATATTTCTTATACACGTCACGCTGGTTCCACAAGGTATTCAGATAGCCCATCCCTTCCTGCAAATGGTTACCGGTATAGGCAGGCCAATAGCTCAACTGTGTGTTCAGATCATGATGGTAATCTCCTTTCCAGGGCGGCAACATGCCGTTATCGGCTGTCCAGACTGCCTGCAGGGAGATCGGATAGGAGTCTTCGCGAGCAGACGACCCGAACTTATACATTTCGTTATCGTACTGTTTCTGTAAAACCGTATCCGGCAACGAGACAGACGACTGTGCCCAATACTGGTTCCAGAAGTCCATATGCGAACGATAGTCTGCCTCCACGCCGCGCTCCATCGCCTCTGCCGTTTCCCGGTCAGCCCGGTCGTCGGCCGAAGAAGAGGTCAGGCTCCATACACCACGCAGCGTACTACCTTTCTGCTGCCAACGAACGACCACATCGTACGAAAAGCCTCCCCACCCTTCCTGGTGGAAAGTGGTCGTGCCGGATTCCTTCTCTATATTACAAATATTCTTGTTATTTCTGTCTACTTTCAGCAGGGAAGTCGTGCCGGATTCCTTCTGTATCGTCCCCTGTTTATATCCGAGGCGTCCCAGGGCCGGACCGGCATGCGAGTTGTCGCCTGCAACCTCATCCGGGTTGCTGTAGCGAGGTGTTATAATCTCCGGTGAAACCGTATCCGGCAGGTTCTCGAACACAAACCACCCGACCGGCTCGCTGGCATGCACGAACGTTTTCAGTTTCGTCCCGTTCTCCCAGACCACCTCACAGAGGGCATTATTAAGAAAAAGATGTACGGAAGAGACCTTTCCGATCTTCAACGGAAATTCCAAAGCCGCCCCCGGAATCTTAGAGGGGGCAGGTAAAGCATTATAGGGGTGGTCGTATTTCTTCTGCACCGGCAGGTAATCCCCTTTCCTCACCTGCTCGCATACCCAGGCAAAGCGGTTGTTCTCGCCGGCAATGCTATCCGACGGGCGCAAGTCCCAGAGATCCGTCCGGTCCAGCGAAAGGCGTAGAACAGAATCGCGTTGCCAGACTAATGTTCCTACTGTGGCATTTCCTAACGGGACACCTTCGTCCCAAGTCTTGGCCAAGTGATCAAACTGCAAGTCACTGCTTGCCGGTGTGACAGGCAGTGACTCCTTTTCGCAACAAGCGGCCAACAGGCATGCGCTTATACAGGTTATCCAAAATTCCTTTTTCATTCAATCGATATTATTCTTCAATTACGATACAAAGATACGATTTCAGCATGATTTAGTTCCATTGCCTTTACTTTCATGAAGTTTCCTTACAAGGGAACTCTCGTTTCCTACCGAGGAAACTTACGTTTCCAGCACAGGGAACTCTCGTTTCCTGCCGAGGGAATTTCCGTTTCCTACAGGGGGAAACTGCAATAGACTGGTTATCAATGTTTATCAATACACTATTTTGAGATCCGTTTATTACTTCATTCAAAGTATATCAGGTACTTGTATTTTAGATTTTCATCGATTAGATTTAACCGATTGAATCTTTGTAAATAGTCCATTAAAAAGAATGCAATCTCGCAAATTATAGTAACCTTTGTGATTGAACTCAATGTATCAATTACAATGGCAAAAATTACCGTTCAAAATACAGATATTAGCGTTGTCAAGTACAATGAAGAAGACTACATCAGCCTTACAGACATGGCAAGAAGCCAACTGCAAGAGCATATTATCTTCCGTTGGCTTAGCCTTAAAAGCACTATCGAGTATCTTGGCGAATGGGAAATGTTGTATAATCCCGATTTTAATTGTACCGAATTCGGTACAATTAAAAATGCGGCAGGAAGCAACAATTTTGTGCTTTCGGTGAAAACGTGGATAGAACGGACCAGTGCAATTGGCATTCGTTCTAAGGCTGGTCGCTACGGTGGCACATATGCACATCGGGATATAGCATATCATTTTGGTATGTGGATTTCTCCTAAATTCCAATTACTTCTTGTTAAGGAGTATCAGCGGCTAAAGACAGAAGAACAAAGGCTGCTCGGTTGGTCAGCGAAACGTGAATTGTCAAAAATCAACTACCGCATACATACTGATGCCATAAAGCAAAACCTTATTCCGATGGAAGTTACGCCGATACAAGCAAGCATTATTTATGCCAATGAAGCCGACGTGCTGAACGTGGCGATGTTTGGTATGACAGCAAAACAATGGAGAGAAGCGAATCCCGAACTGAAAGGAAACATCCGTGATTATGCTACTATCAATGAACTTATCTGTTTGTCGAATATGGAGAATCTAAATGCTGTGTTTATCGAACAGAATATGACACAAAGGGAACGTCTTGTTAAGCTAAACCAAATAGCTATCCATCAAATGAGCATATTGGAAAGTGGTGATAATCAAAATCGTAAGCTGTTGAAATAAAGAATTATGAAAGACAATAAGACTTCGCATAACTCACTCTTTTTTTGTTACAAAATTAGAGAAATCTGCTCTATCTGCACGGTAATGAGGTAGTAACTGAACTCTTGCGTTATGTGACTTTCGCACGGCTTCGGATGACTTTATGCCAACCCAAAAGAAAAGCGTATCTTGTATTTTATCCCTAAACCTGAGGGATATGTTGTCCAAATGGTATTGTTTTGTCCTGTAACCCACATATTTTGGAAAATTACGAGTATTTTTTCTTGTTGATTCGGAAACCTATTTACCTTTGCAACTATTCCGTAGTGGGCAGCGGCTCACGGAGTGCAGGATCAATTACATATTGTAAGTATTTTACGAAGATTATTCCTTACATAAAATCTGGTAAATTTTTAGCATAGAGGAATAATGGACAGTAAATGCTTGCGCTGACTACGTATGTAGAATGTCTTCCATTTTTGATGGATAGATTATAATATATCGTATAAGCGCGGGCTTGTTGTTCTATTATTTCTATGCGGGCTTACCAGAGCCTTATGTTTGATAATAGACAACTCGTCCGCGTTTTTTTTATGCCCCATCCGCCTCTCTTTTGCCGTCTGCTTCAGCAGACGGTTTAAAGGATTTAGAGGCAAAGCCTCTTCCTCTGTGGGTTTTTAACCCCTTTCATTGATTGCATTTAAAGGGGTTAAAACCCACAAAGGAACCGGCAAAGCCGGGAACAATCACCTATCCGTCTGCTGAAGCAGACGGCAAAAGAGAGGCTGCGGCATGAGGCTTGCCTCACCTGAATCTCATAGGAGCAGGTGGTATCGGCCATCCCCAAAGAGCCGTCAGGCTCTATTTCCGGCATAGGGAATTCTCGTCTCCTGCCGAGGGATTATCCGTTTTAAGATCCGTTTTTTACTTCATTCAAAGTATATCAGGTACTTGTATTTTATCCCTAAACTAAGGGGATATGTTGCCCAAAGAGTATTGTTTTGTCCTGTAACCCATATATTTTGGAAAATTACGAGCATTTTCCCTTGTCGATTCGGAAAACCTATTTACCTTTGCAACGATTCCGTAGTGGGCAGCGGCTCACAGGGCACGGGATCAATTACATATTGTAAGCATTTTACGAAGATTATTCTTAGTTAGAAATCAGCAAAATTTTTAAGTACCCGGAATAATAGACAGTAAATGCTTGCGCTGGTTACGTATAAATTTATCTACCATTTTTATGGGAGGATTGTTATATCGTATAAGGCGCGGGCTATTGTTTTATTATTGGTGTACGGGCTTTGCTGAGCCTCTAATTAGATAATAGACAATAGACCCGCGTTTTTTTATGCCCGTTCATAATCATTCGCGGGGAGTTGTCCTCCCCTTCGTGAAATTAGTTGTTGGATTTTTAAACACTATTTTATTAACAATTAATTTTTAATGATTATGAACAAGAGATTTTCTACTCTTTTGGCTGCCGCTCTGGTAGCAGGTGGACTGTCTTTCAATGCGGCGGCTACAAGCTATTTACCTTCAACGGTAGATGATGGAGGCGTAAAGGAAGGCGTCAATGCGTATTTAATGGCAGGAAGCGACTATCTTACTGTAGACAAAGATGGTTCTCTGAAAGTTGTTTCTGCTCCGTTAACTGGAGTAAATTTGTCTTCTGCTCTTTGGACAATTAAAGCTGTTCCTACAACAACTGTTACAGGAACGACTTATGCTTATCAATTTACAAATAAAGGAACAGGCCAGTTGCTTTCTATCGAACTGAAATCGAATAAGGCTGATACAGGTAAAGATAATTTGAAAATTGAGGCAGGTAACACAAACTGGGGATGGGACAACTCAAAAGGTCTATATGCATTGACTGCTGACTCTGTGTTCTGGATTGATGGAACAGGATTGAAAGCCGATAAAGGGACTACTGTTGGTGTTGTCAGTACTGCTATTACTTATGGAGAAGTTGCAGCAAGCACTAAAATAGAAATGACAGCCGATGATTTTGCTGCTTTAGTAAAAGACGGTAAACTGTATTTCAATGGCGAAAATGTTTCGACTGGTCAGAAGAACGTGCTGACTGCAAATAAGTGGACGGCTGAAAGCTATGCTATCAATAGTGGCGTTTTTAAAGCTGTAAGCGGTTCTTCTAATACTGAGAAAGTGTTGTTCCTGACTAACGGTGAAAAAGTGGCTGGTTACGACAATGAGTTGAAAGCTACAAACAGCAAGAAGAAATATTTGGTTGTAGACCATAGCTTCTATAACGCTCCGGCGAATACATTGAATACTTTGATCGTTGATACTTTGTCTTTTGATCCGGTTGACGAAGCTGTGACAAGTACTCAGATTGACAATCGTACTGTTATCGGTGGCAAGCACCACCCGTTTGCTGCAGCATTCAAGGCTGAATATTATATTGCAAACGATTCAATCGTATTGACTTCCTTGTATCAACCGGCTACTATTCCGGTGGCTTCGACTTTGGAAAAGTTGGCTGATACACAGGCTAATGTATATGCCGCGTTAGGGAATTATGGTGGAAATGCAACAGCCTTTTTTGGTTCAGCAGTAAAAGCTTTCTATGGCATAAATGCTTCCGGTCCTGCAGAAGATGCTACATTTGCAGATACAAAATTTAAGTTGAATGGCACTAAGTATGAGTATGATAATCAAACTGGAGATATTACTGGTGCTGAATTGATAGAAGCTTTTGAAAAAGCTGTAAACGAATATAAAGACAAGGAAGCTGCAACAGATGCAGAGAAGGCAAAATCTGCTGCTGCTAAAAAATATGCAAAAGATTTAGTTGCAGCTATTAAAGGTTTGAAAATCGTGACGGCATCAAATGGCTCTGCACCTGCAGTTGTTTCAACAGACAAATACAAAGCACCTTCTTATGTAGACGGCGTGAGCGCTTTGAAAGTTGCAGAAGACAACAAAGAAGTCGTTGTTCGTAAACTTGCTGAAACAAAAGTTCTGACAATTGCTGATAAAGCAGATGCTTCAAACTTGATCGCCCTGATTCAGCCGTACGCAACTAAACCGGGTGTCGGTGGTGATGCTGAAATCGCTGAAGGTATCTATTATGTAATCGATGCTGAAAAGGGTGTGGATGAACCGAACAAGAACTATGGCAATTACTTTGACTTTAGCCCGGTAAATCCTGCCAAGTATGTAGGAAAAGCTCAGGCATTCAATCCGTATGCACAGTTTGTTGTAGAAAAGGCAGCAGGTGTGGCTAAGGGCAACTATACGATTCTGAATCGTGCAGGTGTTGCAGATGCACAGACTGTGGATAAATGGCTTGGTGTAACTAATGTTGTAGACAAAGACAACAACATCTTCGCTATCGGTGGCGACACAATCCAGTTGGTAGCAGCCGAAGACGTAGACGCAGACAACGCTTATATCGGCTACAAATATATCACAGCTAACGATGCCAAGAACAACAAGTTCACCATCACTTCTGCTGCTGACGTATTGGAAGGACAGAGCATCGTAATGACAAAAGACTCTACACTGAAAGTCGCAGCTCCGGAAGATGAAGTTCTGTATACATTAGTTCCTTCTGATGAAGAAGAATATGGTGTAGAAGATGCTTTAAAGAAAGTAACTTACACAATCATGGATGCCGACAGCGCATTTATCATCAAAGA
Source organism: Parabacteroides hominis (assembly GCF_014287585.1). Classification (GTDB taxonomy): domain Bacteria; phylum Bacteroidota; class Bacteroidia; order Bacteroidales; family Tannerellaceae; genus Parabacteroides; species Parabacteroides hominis. The sequence continues at coordinate 174,538 of NZ_JACOOJ010000008.1, forward strand.
TGCAACAAGAGGTTATGTATTCTCTAACGGTAAACATGGCGAAGCTAACGGAACTCCGGTTCAGTTCACTATGATCGCTGTCGATACAGATTCTACTTATGTATTGTATGATGAAGATGGAGCTCTGAAGCTGGTTGTTAGCACCCAGTACAAGACTATCTCCGGCGAACCTCTGACCGCTCGCAACGACATGTTCATCGTTAAACCGCAGTCTGCTCCTGCTTCTTACAAATCTCTGCCGAAACACGTACGCATCCAGGCAATCAACGGCGACTATGCTACTGTTAACGGCGCTAACCAGGGTATCGCTGTTCGCGAAGGTGATTTGAAGGCTGATGCTTATAGCAACTTAGACTTTATCTT